>NZ_JAMZIK010000174.1 GCF_024178315.1 Siccirubricoccus soli
CGCCGCCTTCGCCGCCACGCCGCCGCCGGCCGAGCCGCGCCGGCGCCGCCTGACCCTGGCGGCCGCCCGGGCGGCACAGGTGGCGGCACGGGAGGCGGCGCTGCGCCGGCTGATCGAGCAGCACTACCAGCCCTTCGCCATGGGTCAGGGCCTCATCACCGGCTATTACGAGCCCGAGCTGCGCGGCGCCGAATACCCGACCGGGGAATACCAGGTGCCGCTGCTGGCCCCGCCGGCGCCGCGGCCCGGCCTGCCGGACCGGGCGGCGATCGAGGCCGGGGCGCTGGCCGGGGAGCGGCTGGAGATCGTCTTCGTGGACGACCCGGTGGATGCCTTCTTCCTGCAGATCCAGGGTTCCGGCCGGGTGAAGCTGCATGACGGGCGGGTGCTGCGGCTGGGCTATGCGGGCCAGAATGGCCACCCCTACCGGCCGATCGGGCGCTTCCTGATCGAGCGCGGGGAGGTGCCGCGGGAGCGCATGTCCATGCAGGCGATCCGCACCTGGCTGGCCGCGGCGGCGCCGCAGGAGGCCGGGGCGCTGCTGCGGCAGAACCCGGCCTATGTCTTCTTCCGCCGGATCGAGGGGCTGCGGCCGGAGGAAGGGCCGGTGGGGGCGCTGGGCGTGCCGCTGGCGCCGGGCCGCTCCCTGGCCGTGGACCCGGCCTTCATCCCCTTCGGCGCGCTGGTCTATCTGGTGACGAAGGACCCGGTGACCGGCGCTCCGATCCGCCGCCTCGTGCATGCGCAGGATACCGGCGGCGCGATCCGCGGGCCGGCGCGGGGCGACCTGTTCTGGGGCTGGGGGCGGGCGGCGACGGAGCGCGCGGGGCTGATGCAGGAGCAGGGGGAGCTGTTCGTGCTGGTGCCGCGGGCGCGGGCGGTGGTGCAGGAGGCGGCGCATGTGGTGGCGACGCCGCCCCGGGATACCAGGCCGGGAAGGCCGTGATCTTCCGGACCCGCTTTCGCGGGGCGGCCTGGTGCGGCGGCGGCGCGGCAAGCCCAGGGCGTGATGGGCCGGGCGTCGCACCCATCCCGTCACGCTCCGGAGGCCCGCGGGCCGCGCGCCCATGGAGCCGCCGGCCGGCGGCATGAGAGGCCGGCCCGGCCGCCGGAGACCCGGCGCGGCCGGCGGCGGAAGCGGCCCGCTTCAGCGGACGTGCCGGGCCCGCCGGCCCCGGCGGCGCAGCAGGCCGACCAGCGCATAGGAGGCGACACCGGCGGCGCCGGCCAGGAGCAGGGCCGGCCGCACCCCCGTTCGCGCCGAGGCGCGATCCAGCGCCACCTCCAGGCTGCCCGCGAGATTCGCCGCCAGCGGCACCAGCTTGGTGTCCAGGAACAGCTTGGGCGCGGAAGGTCCGGCCGGCTTCTTCAGCAGATAGTCGCGTCCGACGATCACGCAGGCCTCCTCGGCATGCTGCGGCTATCCGAATGATTCGGCAGGTAGTTCCGCAGGTGCCGGCAGCAACGCAGCCGGGGGTGCGGGTGTTTCTGAGCGGCGCACCCGGAGTAGGCCCGTGGAAGATCCCAGCTTCAAGCCCTATCGCCTCCCCGCCGGGGGCTGGGGATCCGCCCGCTCGGTCGGCAACATCCTGCGGCGCGAGGGCGTGCTGGCCAGCGTTCCCATCGTGCTGTCCCGCCACAACAAGGTCGATGGCTACCAGTGCAACAGCTGCGCCTGGGTGAAGCCCGCCAGCCCGCTGCCCTTCGAGTATTGCGAGAACGGCGTGAAGGCCGTGGCCTGGGAGCTCACCGCCCATCGCTGCACGCCGGAGTTCTTCGCGGAGCACACCGTCACCGAGCTGCGCGGCTGGGACGACTACCACCTCGAGCAGCCCGGCCGTCTGACCCACCCGCTGCGCTACGACGCCGCGACGGACAAGTACCTTCCCGTTTCCTGGGGCCATGCGGTGGCGGAGATCGCCCGCGAATTGCTGGCGGTGGAGGACCGGAAGAAGGGCACGGTGTTCTACAGCTCCGGCCGCCTGTCCAACGAGGCGAGCTACCTCTACCAGCTCTTTGCCCGGCTCTACGGCAACAACAACCTGCCGGACAGCTCGAACATGTGCCACGAGACGACCTCGGTGGCGCTGCCGGTCAGCATCGGCCAGGGCGTCGGCACGGTCGCACTGGACGATTTCGCCAAAGCCGACTGCATCATGTTCTTCGGCCAGAATCCCGGCAGCAATGCGCCCCGCATGCTGCACCCGCTGCAGGAAGCGAGCCGGCGCGGCGTGCCGATCATCACCTACAACCCGCTGCGCGAGCGCGGGCTGGAGCGCTTCCTGAACCCGCAATCGCCGACCGAGATGCTGACGGGCAAGGACACCCGCATCAGCTCGCAATACCACCAGGTGAAGGCGGGCGGCGACCTTGCGGCCCTGGCCGGGATCTGCAAGGCGGTGCTGGCGATGCACGAGGAGTCGAAGGCAGCGGGCGGCCCCGCCGTGCTCGACGAGGCCTTCATCGCGGCGCACACCCATGGCTTCGAGACCTTCGCCGGGTGGCTGCGCGCCCAGGGCTGGGACGAGCTGGAACGCCGCTCCGGCCTGCACCGCGCCGACATGGAGGCGACGGCGCGGGTCTATGCCCGCTCCCACGCTGTCATCGGCATCTACGGCATGGGGCTGACCCAGCACCAGGCCGGGGTCGAGACCGTGCAGATGCTGGTGAACCTGCTGCTGATGCGCGGCAACATCGGCCGCGACGGCGCCGGCATCTGCCCGATCCGCGGCCATTCCAACGTGCAGGGCCAGCGCACCATGGGCATCACCGAGAAGCCCGAGCTGTTTCCCCTGGACCGGCTGGGCCGCCAATTCGGCTTCGCGCCGCCGCGCGAGGCCGGCTACAACACGGTGGAGGCCTGCGAGGCCATCCTGCGGGGCGAGGTCCGCGCCTTTTTCATGCTGGGCGGCAATTTCGTCCGCGCCATCCCCGACCATGGCCAGATGGAGCCGGCCTGGCGCCGCCTGCGCCTGACCGTCAACGTCATCACCAAGCTGAACCGCAGCGCCCTGCTGCCCGGCGAGGTCAGCTACATCCTGCCGGTGATCGGCCGGCTGGAGATCGACGAGACGGCGGCGGGGCAGCAGGTGCTCTCGATGGAGGACACCTCCGGCTGCATCCATGGCAATCGCGGCTTGCGCAGCCCGGCCTCGCCGCATCTGATCAGCGAGATCCGGCTGCTCTGCGAGCTGGCGAAGAAGGTGTTCGACCCCAACCCGAAGGTCCGCTGGGACGCCTACATGACGGACTATGCCGAGATCCGCCGCGAGATCGGAGAGACCCTGCCCGAGACCTTCTGGGACTATGAGCGCCGGATGTGGGAGCCGGGCGGCTTCCAGCGCGACCTGCCGGCGAAGCGGCGGGAATGGCGGACGGAAACGCAGCGGGCCAATTTCGTGACGCCGCGCGGGCTGGACGAGGACCGGGACATGCCCGATGTCGGGCATGAGTCGCTGCGGCTGATGACGCTGCGCAGCAACGACCAGTTCAACACCACGGTCTATGGCTATGACGACCGCTTCCGGGGCATCAAGAACACCCGCAAGGTCGTGCTGATGAACCGCTCGGACATCGACCGGCTGGGCCTCAGGATCGGCCAGGCGGTGACGCTGCGGACGGTGGCCGATGACGGGGTGGACCGCAGCCTGTCCGGCATGCTCGTCCTCGCCTACGACATCCCGATCGGCTGCATCGGCGGCTACTACCCGGAATGCAACGTCCTGCTGCCGATCTGGCACTACGCCGTCGGCAGCAAGACCCCGGCGGCCAAGACCATCCCCGTCACCGTGCATGCCGAGGATGACCGGGTCCTGGCGCCGCAGCTCGAATACGCCACGGGATAGGGCGTGACCGGCCGAGGCCGCACCGACCGCGACCGGGACTCAGGCGGCCAACCAGGGCCGGGAGCGCGATCGGGTGGCGAGGCTCGGCCGACCGCGCTCCGGGCGCCGGGCCGGCGCCGCCGCTCCGGCTTGCGTCCGGGCCCTGGCGGGCGGGCCGGGCCCGGGCGAGCCCATGTGCCCCGCCGCGCCACCCATGCAATGCGCGCGCTTTCCCCGCTCTCTCCCTCGACCTATCTTCCGTTGCATGTCCCAAACCCGGCCCCGCGTCGCCCTCTTCGTCACCTGTCTCGTCGATCTCTACCGGCCGAATGTCGGGTTCTCCGCCATTGCGCTGCTGGAGGAAGCGGGCTGCGAGGTCGTCGTCCCCCCCGGCCAGACCTGCTGCGGGCAGCCTGCCTATAATTCCGGGGACCGCGCCACGGCGAAGGACCTGGCCCGCGCCGTCATCGATGCCTTCCTGCCCTATGACTACGCCGTGGTCCCCTCCGGCTCCTGCGGCGGCCAGATCAGCCACCACTATCCCGGCCTCTTCGCCGACGACCCGGAATACCGCGGCAAGGCGGAGCGGCTGGCGGCCAAGACCCACGAACTCGTCAGCTTCCTCACCGATATCCGTGGCCTCACCGCCCCGAAGGCCCGTTACGATGGCGTCGTGACCTATCACGACAGCTGCTCCGGCCTGCGCGAACTCGGCATCAAGGCCCAGCCCCGGGCGCTGCTGGCCGCGATGCCGGGGGTGACGCTGCAGGAGATGGCGGATGCCGAGATCTGCTGCGGCTTCGGCGGCACCTTCTGCGTGAAGTACCCGGACATCTCCACCCGCATGGTGGCGGACAAGGTGAAGTCCATCGCCGCGACGGGGGCGGATACGCTGCTCGCCGGCGATATGGGCTGCCTGCTGAACATGGCCGGGCGGCTGAAGCGGGAAGGCCTGCCGGTGAAGGTGCGGCATGTGGCGGAAGTGCTGGCCGGACGGACCGGCGAGGCGCCGCCGATCGGAGAAGCGCCATGAGTGCTGCCTTGAAGATCCTCGAGGCCGATGCGCTGCTGCAGGCGGTGGCCGGCCAGGGCTATGCGCTGCTGCGCGGCCAGGCGCTGGCCGCCCGGCTCGGCCTTTCCGCCGCGGCGCTGGACGAATTCGCCGCGAGCTGGGAGCGGCTGGAGACCGACCGCTTCATGGCCGATGGCGGGCTCTACCGCCGCCGCCGCCACGCCAATTTCACCGCCCGCTGGGGCCGGCCCGGCCACCTCCGCAACCCGCACCGGCCGCATTTCCAGGCGGTGGTCCATAACAGCCTGAATGGTGGGGTGGAGCGCTGGTTCGCCCCCGTGGAAGACCAGGTTGCGGCGGGCGCGCCGCTGCAGGCGCTGCTCGATCTCGGCCGCGCCGTCGCCGATGCCCGCAGCCCGGGGCATGACTGGTTCGTCGAGATGCACCAATTCCGCATCGAGGCCGCGGCCCATATGCCCGGCTACCCGACGCCGGAGGGGGTGCATCATGACGGGGTGGACTATGTCCTCATCAGCATGATCGCCCGCACCAACCTGGCGGGCGGGGAGACGCTGATCACCGACGACGAGCAGCGGGAGCTGGCGCGCTTCACCCTGCTGGACCGGCTGGACACCGCCTTCGTGGAGGATGCGCGGGTGATGCACGGCGTCACCCCGGTGCAGCCGGCGGACCCCGCCCTGCCCTCCTGCCGGGATGTGCTGGTGCTCACCTGGAAGCAGGCGTGACGCCGGCGGGCTGACAGGCGGCGAGCGGGACCGGCGGCGGGTCTTCATCCCGGACATCGCGACGGGTCCAATGCTCTGGCGCTGAGCGCCGGGCGTTGGGCGCGGCTGTCGTATCGACACAAATCGTCACGCCTTCGCTTGCAACTTTATCTCGACCTGCGCATCGGGAACATCTAGAAAGATCGCCATATGCTGTAATTTGAGACATGGCCTCAGGTAGCCCGACCCAGGAAGGTGCTCATGTTCATGCGTCGCTTGTCCCTGCTTGCCGCCCTGCTGCTGGTCGCCCTCCCGCTCCACGCCGCCCCCGTGACGCCCGACCCCCTGACGGCGAAGGACATCCTGACCCAGTTCAACGCGGTGATCACCGGCAGCTTCAGCAGCAACCATGATGTCGAGGGGCGGCTGGTGGCCGGAAGCATCACCGGCCACGCCTCCTCCACCCTCTACCTGAAGCCGAACCCGGCCGCCGCGCCCTCCGCCTTCGCCGCGGTGAACGTCGTCAACGTCGCTGCCGGGGTGAACAAGAATGTCAACAACGGCGGCAGCGTGAATGTCCAGGGCAGCAATGCCGGGCGTTTCAACCTGAATGGCGGCGGCCGGGTCGGCAGCACCCCCGCCTTCACCATCGGCGACTTCGCCACGCCGCTGAACGCGCTGCAGACGCAGCTCGCGGGGCTGGCAGCGAACAGCGCCGTCTCCAGCCGGGTGCCCGGAAACAACGACCCGAACCTGCTGCAGCTCACCGTGACGCCGAATGCCCAGGGCCTTGCCGTCTTCACCCTCACCACCACCCAGCTCGCCGGGCTGCGGAACATCGAGTTCGGGGGCGCGGGCACGGCCGACACCATCGTCATCAACGTGACGGGCGGCAGCTACAGCCAGCCGGGCGGGCAGAATTTCAACGCCGACGCCTGGCTGAACAGCCATGTCATCTGGAATTTCGTGGATGCCACGGCGCTGAGCCTGAAATCCTGGCATGGCACGATCCTGGCCGGGCAGGCGGCGGTGACCAACAACTCGCCGCTCGAGGGTTTCCTCTACGCGGCCAGCTTCGACGGCCGCGGGGAACTGCACGACGTCCCCTTCGCCGGCACCCTGCCGACGCCCCCCACCCTCGCCCCCAACCCGGATCCGCGCCCGGTGCCGGAGCCGGGCGGGGCGGTGCTGCTGGGGCTGGGCCTGGCCGGGCTGGCGGTGGCGCTGCGGCTGCGCCTCCGGTCGGCCGCACAGCCGGCGCCGGGCTGAGGCGACGGGCCGGCGAGGGTAGGTCGCCCGCGCCGCCCGGCGCCCCGGGCGGGTGACGCTGCTTCCTCCCGCGCCGGGGCGTCCCCGCCCGGGGCCGGTCCGCCTTGGGCTGCCGGGCGAAGGGCACCCCGCCCTGCATCCGGCCCCGGAGAGCTGGCGCCGGGACGCTGCGGACCTCGCCCACGCCATCCGCATCGGCGGGGGTATCTCCATCCGAGGGGAACCACCTGGTCGGATGTCCCGCTCCGGAGAGGGCGAGCCGCGGCAGTGCAGGCGGCGCTGGGCAAGCCGGCTGCGGTGAGCCCGGCCCGCAACGGCGTGGCACCGCCGCCGCACCTGGCGGCGATGGCCGCGGCGGATGCCCTCGATGGCAGGCGGCCCTGCGGGGATCGGGAACTGCCGGTCGTCGGGCCGAGGTGGCGGGCGGAGGTGGCGGCGGGGGCGCGCGCCTGATGGGCGCCGGTGGAAACCCAGGGCCGCATTCCAGGCTTGCTGCCGCGGCGGCGTGGCCGCCCGGGAGGGCGGCCCCGTTGGACGTCGCATCTGCCGGCGGCGGCGCGCCGGCAGATGCGGTCGCGCTACCGGAACACCGGCGGCGCGTCATCCTCCGGCAGATCCGGCAGCGGCACCTCGATCCGCACCGTGCTCGGATCCACCCCCGTGCCCTTGTCGATCCAATAAGTCACGCTTTCCGGCCAGAGGATCACGATCACCACCAGGATGAGCTGCAGCCCCACCCAGGGGATGGCGCCCCAGTAGATGTCGCTGGTCCGCACCTCCTTCGGCGCGATGCCGCGCAGGTAGAAGAGGGCGAAGCCGAAGGGCGGGTGCATGAAGCTGGTCTGCATGTTCACGCAGATCAGCACCCCGAACCACACCAGGTCGATCCCCAGCTTGGCCGCGACCGGCGCCAGCAGCGGGATGACGATGAAGGCGATCTCGAAGAAGTCGAGGAAGAAGGCCAGGAAGAAGATGAAGAGCTGGCTGAAGATGAGGAAGCCGACGGCGCCGCCCGGCAGGTGCGACAGCAGGTGCTCGATCCAGAGCGAGCCATCGACGCCCTGGAACACCAGGCTGAACACCGTGGCGCCGACCAGGATGAAGATCACCATGGCGGTGATGCGCATGGTGTTCTGCGTCGCCTGCCACAGCAGGTCCCAGGAGAAGCGGCGGTTGACGATCGCCAGCGCCACCGCGCCCACCGTGCCCATGGCGCCCGCCTCGGTCGGCGTGGCGAGGCCGAGGAAGATGGTGCCGAGCACCATGAAGATGAGGACGACGGAGGGCACCATGCCCTTCAGCACCCGCCACCACAGCACCCAGCCGCGCTGGGTCAGCGCCTCATCCGGCAGGGGCGGCACGCGGTGCGGCTGGAAGATGCTGACGAAGACGATGTAGCCGATGAAGAGCAGCACCTGCAGGATGGAGGGGCCGATCGCGCCGGCATACATGTCCCCCACGCTCCTGCCGAGCTGGTCGCCGAGCACGATGAGGACGAGGGAGGGCGGGATGACCTGGGTGATGGTGCCGGAGGCGGCGATGACGCCGGTGGCGATGCGCATGTCGTAGCCGTAGCGCATCATGATGGGCAGGCTGATCATGCCCATGGCGATGACCGAGGCCGCGACGGTGCCGGTGATGGCGCCGAGCACGGCGCCCACCAGGATGACCGCATAGGCGAGGCCGCCGGGGATCTTGCCGAAGAGCTGGCCGGTGCCCTCCAGCAGGTCCTCCGCCAGCCCGCAGCGTTCCAGGATGGCGCCCATCAGGGTGAAGAAGGGAATCGCCAGCAGCAGGTCGTTGGACAGGATGCCGAAGACCCGCAGCGGCAGGTTGCCCAGATATTGCGGCCCGAAGAAGCCGAGCTCGATGGACAGGAAGCCGAAGAACAGGCCGACCGCGGAGAGCGAGAAGGCGACCGGGAAGCCTAGCAACAGGAACACCACCAGGCCGCCGAACATCAGCGGCGGCATGATCTCGAGCGACATGGGGAGCGTGCCCTTCGCGGCCGGGGGTTACTGTTCGGGGCGGTGGTACTCGACCACCACCTCGGCCGAGGGCTGGATGCCCCGCAGCAGCGCGATGCGCTTGATGAGTTCGGAAAAGCCCTGCAGCGTCAGCAGGAAGAAGCCCACCGGCATCAGGAGCTTCACCGGCCAGCGCAGCAGCCCGCCGGCATTGGGCGAGCCCTCCTCGCGGATCAGGCTGTCGAGGAAGAAGGGCCAGGTCATCCAGGTGAGGAGGATGACGGCCGGCAGCATGAAGACGATGAAGCCGAAGACATCCACCCAGAGCCGCGCCCGCTCCCCCAGGCTGCCATAGACCAGGTCCACCCGCACATGCTCGTTCCTGAAGAGCGTGTAGGAGGCGCCGAGCATGACGGTGGCGCCGAACAGATACCACTGCACTTCCAGCCAGGCGTTGGAGCTGTAGGAGACGCCGTAGCGGATGAAGGCGTTGCCGGCTGAGATGCCGCAGGAGAGCAGCACGGCCCAGTCGGCCAGCTTGCCGACAAGGGAATTCAGCCGGTCCACACCCCGGCTGAAGGCGAGCAAAGGACCCATTCGGGCTATGGCCTCCCTGGCAGGGCGCCGCCTCAGCGGCGCTGCTGCTCCTGAGCGTGCATGAAATAGGCGAAGTTGTCGAAGGTGCTCTCGGCCACCCGGAACCACTGGTACTGCACGTCGCGGAAGGCGCGCCAGTGATCGTATACCTTCTTGAAGGCGGGGTTCTTCGCCGCCGTTTCCTCATAGAGCTCGAAGGTGGCGCGGTAGCAGGCCTGCATCACCTCCCGCGGGAAGGCGCGGAGCTGCGTGCCGCTCGCAACCAGCCGGCGCAGCGCCGGCGGGTTCTGCACGTCGTACTTGGCCATGGTCTCGATGGTGCTGTCGCGGCAGGCGCTCTCGAGCGCATCCTTGTACAGTTGCGGCAGCTCCTCCCACTTCGCCTTGTTGACGTAGAAGGACAGGTTGAGCGAGCCCTCCCACCAGCCCGGGTAGTAGTAGTAGGGGGCGACGCGGTTGAAGCCGAGCTTCTCGTCGTCATAGGGACCGATCCACTCGGCGGCGTCGATCGTGCCCTTCTCCAGCGCCGGGTAGATGTCCCCGCCCGCGATCTGCTGCGGCACGACGCCGAGCTTCTGCAGCACGTTGCCGGCGAAGCCGCCGACCCGGAATTTCAGCCCGTTGAGGTCGGCGACGGTCTTGATTTCCTTGCGGAACCAGCCGCCCATCTGCGCGCCGGTATTGCCCGCGGGGATGGAGACCAGACCGTAGCCGGCGAAGAATTCCTGCAGCACCTCGCGCCCGCCGCCGGCCTGCAGCCAGGCGTTGATCTGGCGCATGTTGAGGCCGAAGGGCATGGCGCCATCGAAGGCGAAGGGCGGGTCCTTGCCGACGAAGTAGTAGCTGGCGGTGTGCGCCGCCTCCACCGTGTTGTTCTGCACCGCATCCGCCACGGCCAGGCCGGGGACGATCTCCCCGGCGGCGAAGACGCGGATCTGGAATTTGTTGTCCGTCAGCGCGGCGACGCGGCGGGCGACATGCTCGCCGGCGCCATAGATGGTATCCAGGGATTTCGGGAAGGAGGAGGCGCAGCGCCAGCGGATCTCAGGCAGGGCGCCCTGGGCCAGGGCAGGGGCAGCCAGGGCAGCCGGCGCAGCCACCGCGCCGGCGACGAATCCTCGACGATCCATTGAACGATCCATTCCCCAGGGTGGTAGAAAGTTCCGATACAGCCTTTCCCTCGGCGCGTTCCTAATCCTTCGCTTCGGGAAAGTTAAGAGCCTGTTTCATACTGCGCACAGGCCTGGGGGCTTCGCGGCGGGCGCCTGCGGGGGATACACTCCGCGAATGGAGTCCGGGCCCGAACTCGCATGCTGACCAGCCTCGCCGCTGGCGTTGTCGCGCTGCTTCTCCTTGCGCTGGCGGGTTTGCCGCTGGCCCGGTTGCCATTCGCGGGACGAATGGTGCATGGCGGCTGTTTGGCGGTCTGCCTCTTCCTGGCGGGGCTCGCCCTGGCGGTGCTGCTGGGCGGCGCGCCGCCGGCGCCGCTGGCGCTGTCCTTCGGCCCGCCCTGGGGCCCGGCGCTGCTGGCGCTGGATGGGCTTTCCGCCTGGTTCCTGCTGCTGCTCGGGCTGGTCGGGGCCGCCGCCTCGCTCTCCGGCATGGCGGTGGAGGCACCGCGGGCGCTGCCGGGGTTTCCGCTCTTCCTCGCCGGCATGGCGCTGACCCTGGGCGCCGGGGATGGCTTCACCCTGCTCTTCGGCTTCGAACTGATGTCCTTCGCCTCCTGGGCGCTGGTCGCGGCGCAGCATGAGCAGGCGGAGAACCGGGCGGCGGCGCGGCTCTACCTGATCTTCGCCCTCGCCGCCGGGGCGGCGCTGGTCCCGGCCTTCGGCCTGCTGGCGGCGCAGGCCGGCGGGGCGGCGTTCGCCACGCTGCGCGCCGCGCCGCCGGAGGGCTGGCTGGCGGCCGCCGTGCTGATTCTCGGGCTGATCGGGGCGGGGGCCAAGGCCGGCCTCGCGCCGCTGCATGCCTGGCTGCCGCTGGCTCATCCGGCGGCGCCCAGCCATGTCTCGGCGCTGATGTCCGGGGCGATGACCAAGGTCGCGCTCTATGTGCTGGCGCGGCTGCTGCTGGATCTCTGCGGTCCCGTCCAGCCCATCTGGTGGGGGCTGCCGCTGATCGCGCTCGGCGCGCTCTCGGCGCTGCTCGGCGCGCTCAGGGCGAATCTGGAGGACGACACCAAGACGCTGCTGGCCTGCTCCACCATCGAGAATATCGGCTTCATCACCATGGGCCTCGGCCTGGTGCTGGCCTTTCGCGGTGCGGATCTCGGCGGGCTGGCGGCGCTGGCGGCGGCGGCTTCGCTGCTGCATGCGCTGACCCATGGGGTGTTCAAGACGCTGCTCTTCCTCTCGGCGGGCGCGGTGCTGCATGCCGCGGGCAGCCGGCGGATCGACCGGCTGGGCGGGCTGATCCATGCCATGCCGGCGACCGCCGCCTGCGCCCTGGTGGGGGCGGCGGCGGCGGCGTCCCTGCCGCCGCTCTCGGGCTTCGCCAGCGAATGGCTGCTGCTGCAGGCGCTGCTGGCCGGCTGGCGGGTGCAGGAGATCGGCTTCCAGGTGGCCGCCGCCGCGGCGACGACGCTGGCCGCGATGGCGGCGGCGCTGGCGGCGGCGGCGATGCTGCGGATGGTCGGGCTGGTCTTCCTCGGCCGGCCGCGCAGCCCGCGCGGCGCCGGGGCGCAGGAGGTGCGGGGGCCGGAG
>NZ_JAMZIK010000175.1 GCF_024178315.1 Siccirubricoccus soli
TGCTGCGGATGGTCGGGCTGGTCTTCCTCGGCCGGCCGCGCAGCCCGCGCGGCGCCGGGGCGCAGGAGGTGCGGGGGCCGGAGCTCTGGGCGCTGTTCCTGCCGGCGGGGCTGACGGTGGCCTTCGGCCTGTTCCCCGGCGCGCTGGTGCAATTGGCGGCGCCGGCTATCCAGGTGCTGGCCGGGCCGGCGGCGCGGCCGCCCGGCGGCTGGTTCCTGCTGCAGACGACCGAGGGTGGGGCGGGCTACCGCCCGCTCGCCGTCGCCCTGCTGCTGGGGCTGGTGGGGCTTGGCCTCTGGCTGTGGCAGCGGTGCATCCAGCCCGGCGGCACCCAGCGCGGGGCGGTGTGGAATTGCGGCTTCATCGACCCGCCGGCGCATCTGCCCTTCGGCGATCCGCTGACCCAGCCCACCGCGGGCGGCATCGCCCAGCCGCTGCGGCGCATGCTGGGCACCACGGTCTTCGCGGCGCGGGAGGCGGTGGAGATGCCGCGCCCGGGCGAGACCCGCGCGGCGCGCTACGAGGCCAGCTTCCGCGACCCGAGTTTCCCCCTCCTGCTCGCGCCGCTGGCCCGGGCGCGGGATGCACTGGCGGCGCGGGCCGAGCGGCTGCGGGACTTCACCATCCGCCGCAACCTGTCCCTCGCCTTCGGCCTGCTGGTCGGGCTGCTGGCGCTGCTGGCCTGGCTGGAGGCGCGCTGAGATGCTCTGGCTGGGCGCCATCGTCACGCAGCTGCTGCACATCGCCCTGGTGCTCGCGGCGGCGCCGCTGGTGGTGGGGGTGACGCGCTGGCTGAAGGCGCGGCTGATGGGGCGGCGCGGCCCGCACCTGCTGCAGCCCTGGCGGGATTTCGCCAAGCTGCTGCGGAAGCGCCCGCTCCTGGCGGAGAATGCCTCCGCCATGTCGGAGCTGGCGCCGCTGGCGGGTGGCGCTTCCTGCCTGCTGGCGCTCTCCATGGTGCCGAGCTTCGCCCATGGCATGCTGTTGGCGCCGGTCGGCGATTTGATCCTGCTGGCCGGGCTGCTGGCCCTGGCGCGCATGGCGCTGGCGCTGGCGGGCATGGATGTCGGCACCGCCTTCGGCGGCCTCGGTGCGGCGCGGGAGATGTCCTTCGCCGCCTTTGCCGAGCCCGCCCTGCTGCTCTGCGTGCTGACCTTCGCGATCCTGGCGGGCACCACCAACCTCGATGCCGTGGCGGTGCTGCTGCGGGATGGCGGCCTGGGCCTGCGCATCTCCCTCGGCCTCGCGGCGGTGGCGATGCTGGCCGTGGCGGTGGCCGAGAATGCCCGCATTCCGGTGGACAACCCGGCGACGCATCTCGAACTCACCATGGTGCACGAGGCCATGCTGCTGGAAAGCAGCGGCTGGCACCTCGCGCTGTGGGAGGCGCAGTCGGCGCTGCGCCTGACCCTCTGGTTCGCCTTGCTGGCCGCGATCTTCCTGCCCTTCGGCACGGCGCCCGCCGGGGCGGGGCCGCTCGCCTGGCTGCTGGGGCTGGTGGTCTGGGCCGCCAAGATGACCGGCCTCTGCCTGGCGCTGGCGGTGTTCGAGAGCAGCATCGCCAAGATGCGGGTGTTCCGGGTGCCGGAATTCCTCGGTGCGGCGCTTTTGCTGGCGCTGCTGGCGGTGGCGTTGCTGTTCGTCTCGACGGGGTTGGCGTGATGGCGGTGCTGCCGGCGGGTCGAGGGGGACGCTGTCCCCCTCGAACTCCCCCTGCCAAGGGCCGAAAGGCCCTTGGAACCCTTGCGTTCGCGGTTGAACCGTCGGGTCTGAAACTCATGGTTTCCAAAGGCCCTTCGGCCTTTGGCGGGAAGAGCCCGAGAGGGGCAGAGTCCCTCTCGGAGTCGCCTGCATGACCTTCGGCCAACTCCCCTATGACGTCGCCCATCTCCTGGGCGGCTGCATGCTGCTGCTCTCCTTCGTCCTGCTCTATCAGCGCGGCGTCGCCGCGGTGGTGAACATCTTCGCCGCGCAGGGCGCCGTGCTGGCTGCCGCCGCCGCCTGGCAGGGTTTCGTGCAGGGGGCGCCGCAGCTCTACCTCACCGCGCTCATCGCCTTCGCCGCCAAGGCCGTGCTCATCCCGCTGGCGCTTCGCATCCTCATCCGCCGGCTGGATTTGCACCGCAATGTGGAGCCTGCCTTCGGCATCGGGCCGAGCATGATCGCCGGCGTTGCCCTGGTGGCGCTCGCCATCCTCGTGGTCCTGCCGATCACCGCCGGCAGCCGCGCCATCGCCCGGGAGGATCTGGCGCTGGCCCTTTCCGTCGTCCTGCTCGGCATGCTGATGATGATCACGAGGCGCAACGCCATCCTGCAGGTGGTGGGGCTGATGAGCCTGGAGAACGGGCTGATCCTCGCCGCCGTCGGCGTGGCCGGCATGCCGCTGGTGGTGGAGCTCTCCACCGCCGCGCTGGTCATGCTGCTGCTGGTGGTCGCCGGCGTCTTCGTCTTCCAGATCCGCGAGCGTTTCGACACGGTGGACACCGCGCTGCTCGATCCGCATCGCGGAGAGCGGCCGTGATGCTCCTCGGGATGCCCTTGCCCTGGCTGCTGGTCTTCCTCCCCTGGGTTGGCGCCATCGCCCTGGCCCTGCTGCCGAAGGAGCGCCCGGCGGCGCTGCTGAACATCGGCGTGTCCGCCCTATCCCTCCTGCTGGCGCTGGGCCTGCTGGCAGTGCCGGAAGGGGAGCAGGGCTGGACGCGGGTGGATGCGCTGAACATCCCGCTGCTGCTGCTCGGCTTCCTCATCGGCCTGACCACCGCCATCTTCTCGGCCGGCGACATCGCGGCGGAGCGCTTCGACGTACTGCGGCTGCGCGCCTATCACGCTGCCTTCCAGGGCTTCATGGGGGCGCAGGCCCTGGCGCTGCTGGCCGACAATATGGGCTTGATGTGGGTGGCGATCGAGATCGCCACCCTCGCCTCCGTGCTGATGGTCGCCGTCCATGGCACGCCGCCGGCCATCGAGGCGGCGTGGAAGCTCTTCATCCTCTGCGGCGTCGGCATCGCGCTCGCGCTGCTCGGCACCATCTTCCTCTACCTCGCGGCGCAGCCCTTCGTCGGGCATGGCGACAGTGGCCTCTCCTGGGCGGTGCTGCAGGAGCTGGCGGGGCAATGCGACCCCGGGGTGCTGAACCTCGCCTTCGTCTTCCTGCTGGTCGGGTATGGGACCAAGGCGGGCCTGGTGCCGCTGCATGCCTGGCTGCCGGATGCCGAGGCGGAGGGGCCGATCTCCATCTCCGCCGTGCTCTCCGGCCTGCTGCTGAACGCGGCGCTGCATGCGGTGATTCGGGCCAAGGCGATCGTCGCCGCGCATCCCGGCACGGTGCCGCCCGGGCCCTACCTCATCGGGCTCGGCCTGGCCTCCGTGCTGCTGGCCGCCTTCGCGCTGTGGCGGCGGCATGATGCGCGGCGCTTCTTCGCCTGGAGCAGCATCCAGCATATGGGCCTTGCCGCCATCGCCTTCGGCCTCGGCGGGCCGGCGGCGAACCTCGCCGGGCTGCTGCACATGCTCGGCCATTCGCTGTGCAAGTCGGCGGTGTTCTTCGGCCTCGGCCATGCGGCGCGGCGGCGGGCCTCGCAGAAGATCGCCGACATCTCCGGCCTGATCGCCACCCATCCGGGGCTGGGCTGGGGGCTGGCCATCGCCATCGGCGCGGTGGCGGGGCTGCCGCCCTTCGCCCTCTTCGCCAGCGAATACGGGCTGCTGACGGAGATGGTCGGGCGCCATTGGTGGCTGAGCCTGCCGCTCGGCCTCGGCGTGCTGGTCGCCGCCTCGGCCAAGCTGCATACGCTGCAATTGCTCTGCTTCGGGGAACGCCTGCCGGATGTGGCGCCGCCGCCCGGCGCCCCGGCCTGGACCCTGGTGCCGCTCTGGCTGCACCTTGCCCTGGCGCTGGTTCTCGGCATGGCGCTGCCGGAAGCGGCGAGGGCATTGCTGGCGGCGGCGGCGGGGATTCCGGGATGAGCGCGGCCACCATCACCCCCTTCGACATCCTGGCCGGCGGCGCGGCGCAGCCCTGCCGCCCGTACCCCCGCGCCCTGCTGAGCCTGCCGCAATGGCAGGCGCTGGTGGCAGCGCTCTCCGCAGCGCCGGAGGTGGCGCTGCTCGGCCTCTGGGCCGAGTCCCAGACGGTGCATGCCGCGCTGTGGGACGAGGCGGCGGGGCGGCTCGGCCTTGCCAGCCTCGCGGTGGCGGAGGGGCGCTACCCGGCGCTCTCCCCGGTCCGCCCCGGCGCGGTGCGGTTCGAGCGGATGATTCGCGACCTCTGGGGCCTCGTGGCCGAGGGGGCCTCGGACCTCCGCCCCTGGCTGGACCATGGCCGCTGGCCGGTGACCGCGCCGCAGGCGGCGCGGCCGGCAGCGAATGCCCTGCCGCCGCCCCAGCCGGAATTCCTCCCCGTGGAGGGGGAGGGGGTGCACCAGATCCCGGTCGGCCCCGTCCATGCCGGCATCATCGAGCCGGGGCATTTCCGCTTCCATGTCCAGGGCGAGACGGTGGTGCGGCTGGAGGAACGCCTCGGCTACCTCCACAAGGGCGTCATCGGGCTGATGCTGGACAAGCCGGCCCGCACCGCCGCGCGCTTCGCTGCCCGGCTCTCCGGCGATTCCACGGTGGCGCATGGCTGGGCCTTCGCGATGGCGGTGGAGGCGGCGCTGGAGGTGGCGGTGCCGCCCCGCGCCGTGGCGCTCCGCGCGCTGATGGCGGAGCTGGAGCGGATCCACAATCACCTGAACGACTGGGGTTTCGTCTGCAACGACGCCGCCTTCGCCTGGCCGCATGCGCGGTGCGGCGCGCTGCGGGAGGGGGTGCTGCGGGCCTGCAACGCCGCCTTCGGCCACCGGCTGATGATGGACCGCGTCATCCCCGGCGGGGTGGTGCTGGACCTGGCACCCGGCGGCGCCTCGGCCATCGGCGCGGCGCTGGCGGCGGTGCGGACGGAGCTGCCGGTGCTGGTACGGGTCTATGAGAGCCATGCCAGCCTGCAGGACCGGGTGGTGGGTACCGGCTGCGTGGCGCCGGCGCTGGTGGCGCGCTTCGCCGCCGGCGGCCATGTCGGCCGCGCCGCCGGCCGCGGCTTCGATGCGCGGACGGCGCTGCCCTACGCCCCCTATGACCGGCTGCGGCCGGCGGTGACGGTGCTGCATTCCGGCGATGTCGATGCCCGGGTCCGCATCCGCATCGCCGAGCTGGAGGACTCCCTCCGCCTGGTCGAGACCCTGCTGGCGGAGCTGCCGCCGGGCGAGCTGGCCGTGCCGCTGCCGCAGCGCGCCGGGGAGGGGGTGGGGATGACCGAGGCCTTCCGCGGCGAATGCCTGCACCATGTGGCGCTGGACGATAGCGGGCGCATCCGCGCCGCCTTCCCCCGCGATGCCTCCTGGCTGCAATGGCCGCTGCTGGAGGCCGCGATCGAGGGCAACATCGTCGCGGACTTCCCGCTCTGCAACAAGAGCTTCAACTGCTCCTACAGCGGGGTGGATCTGTGATGCCGGAATTCGAGCGGGCCATCCCCATCCTGCGCATCTTCGACCTGGCCAAGGCGCGGGAATTCTACCTGGACTTCCTCGGCATGAGCTGGGACCGGGAGCATCGCTTCGCGCCCGACCTGCCGGTCTTCGCCCAGGTCTCGCGCGGCTTGCTGCTGCTCTTCCTCAGCGAGCATTTCGGCGGCGGGACGCCGGGGACGAAGCTGATCCTGCGCATGACCGGGCTGGACGGCTTTCAGGCGGAGCTGCTGGGGAAGCAGTACCGCCACGTTAGGCCGGGGATCGAGACCCGGCCCTGGGGCTGGCGGGACATGTCCATCGCCGACCCCTTCGGCAATGTCCTGGTCTTTTCCGAACCCCTGGCGGAGGGCGCCTGATGCTCTGGCCCCGGCTCGCCCGTTCCCTCTTCGCCAAGCCGCTGACCGACCCGGCGCCCCCGGTGCAGCCGGAGCTGACGGCGGCGCTGGTGGAGCGGCTGGAGGCGGCGGCGCGGCGGCGCCTCGGGCGCAGCCTCGCCATCCGCCAGGTCGATGCCGGCTCCTGCAATGGCTGCGAGCTGGAGATCAACGCGCTGAACAATGTGGTGCACGACCTGGAGCGCTTCGGCCTGCGCTTCGTGGCCAGCCCGCGCCATGCCGATGTGCTGCTGGTGACCGGCCCGCTGACCCGCAACATGCGGGAGGCGCTGGAGCGCACATGGGCCTGCACCCCGGACCCCAAATGGCTGGTGGCGGTGGGCGATTGCGCCGTGGATGGCGGCGTCTTCAAGGGCTCTTACGCGGTGGAGGGTGGCATCGCGGCGGCGCTGCCGGTCGACCTCGTCATCCCCGGCTGCCCGCCGACGCCGACCCAGATGCTGGAGGGGCTGCTGGCCCTGGTGGAGGCGGAGGCGGGGTAGCGCAGGTCCAGGCCGGGCGGGATCGCCTGGCGACCCGGCAATAAGGGTGGGGGGCAGGCCGGCGCGGAGCCGTTCCGCCGGCGCGGCCACGCCACATGCCGGAAAAGAAAACGGGCCGGCCGGATTGCTCCAACCGGCCCGGTGGCTGCCCGAAGGCTGCCAGTCTGACAGCGGCTTGCCGGGAAATAGCCGCTGCCGAACGCCGCCCGTCCGAACTTCCACCCCAGCGATCTGGTGCCGGAAGCATCAGGACGACGCAGGCACTCTGCGGCCGGCCGCCTCTACGGGAGGTGTGGTGCGGCTTAAAATGTCGCAATCCGTCGTGCCGCCCTGGTCACGGTTCGGCCAGCGCGGCCTCCACCGCGCCCGCCACCGCAAGGAGCGCGGCATCGCCCATGGTCTCGCCGGTGAGCATCAGGCCGACCGGCGCCTCCCCCAGGCGGTGGATGGGCAGGCTGATGCTGCAGCGGTCGAGGAAATTCCACGGCGCGGTGTTCCGCAGCAGCAGCAGGTTGATGCGGTTATAGGCCGCTTCCTCCGCCACCTCGGCGATCGCCGGCGGCACCAGCGGGCAGGTCGGGCCGATCACCGCATCGAAATCCCCGGTGCGGGCATTCACCGCCGCGATCAGCCGGGCGCGGTGGCCGAGCAGCTCGATATAGTCGGCCGCCGACATCCGCTCCCCGCGGCGGATGCGGGCGAGGATGCGCGGGTCGTAGCCCGGCCCCTTCGCGGCGATCAGCCGGCGGTGCCAGGCATAGGCCTCGGAGGCGGCGAAGCCGCCGGTGGCGTTCACCGTCGGCAGCTCGGCCAGGTCCGGCAGGTCCAGCAGCTCGATCCGCGCCCCGGCGGCGGAGAGGCGGGAGAGGGCGCGCTGGAAGGCATTGGCGACGGCGGGCTCCATGTCTTCCGTCAGGAAGGTGCCGCGCGGCAGGGCCAGGCGCAGCCCGGCGACCGGGCGCGGGCGCAGCGGGGCGGGGCGTTCCTCCCCGGCGATCACCGCATCCAGCAGGTGGCAGCAGGCGACGCTGCGGGCCAGCGGCCCGACCGAATCGAGGGAAGGGGAGAGGGGCAGCACGCCGGTAATCGGCACGCGCCGCGCCGTCGGCTTGTAGCCCACCACGCCGCAAAGCGCGGCGGGGATGCGGCAGGAGCCGCCGGTATCGGTCCCCAGCCCGCCGAAGCCCATATGGTCCGCCGCCGCGACACCGGCGCCGGAGGAGGAGCCGCCGGGCAGCCGGCCGGTGGCGCGGTCCCAGGGGCTTTTCGGCGTGCCGTAATGCGGGTTCACGCCGAGGCCGCTGAAGGCGAATTCCACCATGTTGGTGCGGCCGATGACGATGAAGCCCTGGCGGCGGAGCCGGGCGACCACCGGGGCGTCCTGGGCGGCGGGCGGCGCCTCCTTCAGCACGGCGGAGCCGGCCGGCGTCGGATGGCCGTGCTCGTCGAAGAGGTCCTTCACCGTGATGGGGATGCCGGCCCAGGGGGAGGGGGCGCGGCCGGCATGGCGCAGCGCATCCATGGCGCGGGCCTCGGCGCGGGCGGCCTCGGCATGCACGGCGGTGAAGGTGCGGGCGCCCTCCCCGGCGGGGTCGGCGATGCGCTCCAGCGCGGCATCGACCAGGGCGAGGGCGGAGATGCGGCCGGCGGCAAGCGCGGCCGCGGCATCGGCGATGTGCTGCATGCCGCGATGCTGGCCGGGAAGCGGGCACGGGGCAAGACAGGGCGGGCGGTTCAGCCCGGGCGCTCATAGACCAGATGCAGGGCGCCGCCGGCCCTGGCCTCGCAGTGGCGAAGCCGGAGACGCAGCTCGGCGGTGCCGGGCGGGAAGAGCGGGATGCCCTCGCCCAGGATGATGGGAATGACGGCCATCTCCAGCACATCCAGCTTGCCGATCGCGATCATGGCGCGGATGACCTGGCCGCCGCCCTCGATCCAGACCCGGCGATAGCCCCGGGCCTCGCATGCGGCGGCGATGGCGGCGGCGTCGCCGGCATGGGCCTCGACGCCCTCGGGCGGGTCGTCCAGCGGCCGGGAGGTCAGGACGAGGGTGGGCTTGCCGGGATAGGGCCAATCGCCCATGCGGCGGACCGCGTCATAGGTCCCGCGGCCCATCAGGATGGCGTCCACCCCGGCGAGGAAGCTCTCGAAGCCGAAATCCTCGGCGGGGTAATCCGCCAGCCAGTCCACCGAGCCGTCCGGGCGGGCGATGCGGCCATCCAGGGAGACGGCGAGGTGACAATGCCAGATCGTGCGGGCCATGCGGCAGCCTTCGCTGCGAGTCGCGGTGCGAAGACCCTGCCAGCGGCCGGGGCGGCGCGCCGGCCGCGCACCTGGCGCCCGCAACCTCCGATCTAGTTACAAATGAGGGCGACGCACCGATCGCGGCGGCGGACCGGGAGCCCTTCGCGGCGCCCTTGCCATGCGGGAAGCAGGCGCCGCCTAGTCGTCGTTCGACGGCGGCAGCCGCACCACCTCTTCCATGGCGAGGGGGAAGAGGGCAGCCCCGATCATCCAGCCTTCCAGCAGAAGGATGCCTTCCTCGGCGGCGTCCTTGGACGTCTGCGGCGTATCCATACCTGCGGCCCCAACTGCACATGACCGTAACGTGCGCAGCAGGGGCCGGGTTCCCTCCGCTCAGTGAATTTCAGGCTCGGGGGTGGCGGGGCCGTGTTCCAGGAAGTCGTAGTCGCAACCCTCATCCGCCTGGCGGACATGCGCGAGGTGCAGCGCCGTCCAGCCCCGGGCATAGCGCGGCGGCGGCGGGGTCCAGGCGGCGCGGCGGCGCTCCAGCTCCGCCGGCTCCACCAGCAGGTCGAGGCTGCGCTTCGGCACGTCGAGGCGGATGAGGTCGCCGGTGCGGACCAGCGCCAGCGGCCCGCCGACATGGGATTCGGGCGCGACGTGGAGGACGCAGGTGCCGTAGCTGGTGCCGGACATCCGGGCGTCGGAGAGCCGGACCATGTCCCGCACCCCCTGTTGCAGCAGCTTCTTCGGGATCGGCATCATGCCCCATTCCGGCATGCCGGGGCCCCCCTTCGGCCCGGCCTGGCGCAGCACCAGCACGCTGTCGGCCGTCACCTCCAGCGCCGGGTCGTCCAGCCGGGCATTCATGTCGTTGTAGTCCTCGAACACCACCGCCGGGCCGGTATGGGTGAGGAGGCGCGGATCGGCCGCGCTGGTCTTGATGACCGCGCCGCGCGGGGCGAGGGAGCCGCGCAGCACCGCGACGCCGCCCTCCTGCTGCAGGGGGCGGTCGAGCGGGCGGATGATCTCCTCGTTGAAGATCTCCGCGCCCTCCAGATTCTCGCCCAGCGTGGCGCCGGTGACGGTGCGGGCGGAAAGATCCAGATGGGGAGCGAGCCGGGCGAGGAAGGCGCGGGCGCCGCCGGCGTAGAAGAAATCCTCCATCAGCCAGGTGTCGCCATTCGGCCGCAGATTGGCGATGAGCGGCGTGCGCCGGCTGATCGCATCGAACCGGTCGAGGTCGAGCTGGAGGCCGGCGCGGCGCGCCATGGCGATGAGGTGCGGGATGGCGTTGGTGGAGCCGCCGAAGGCCATCGTCGCGGTGACGGCATTGTCCACGCTGCCCTGGCTCAGGATGCGCGCGGGCGTCTCGTCCTCCCACACCATCTCGACGATCCGCCGGCCGGCCGCGGTCGCCATGCGCGGATGCGCGGCATCGGCGGCGGGGATGGAGGAGGCGCCCGGCAGCGAGAGGCCGAGCGCTTCCACCGCCAGCATCATGGTGGCCGCAGTGCCGGCCGTCATGCAGGTGCCGAAGCTGCGGGCGATGCCGCTCTCCATGTCCTTCCACTGCGCCGGGCTGATGTTCCCCGCGCGCAGCTCGGCATGGTACTTCCAGACATCGCTGCCGGAGCCGAGCTTCTTGCCATGCCAATTGCCCGAGAGCATCGGCCCGGCGGGGACGAAGATGCAGGGCAGGCCGGCGGAGAGCGCGCCCATCACCAGGGCGGGCGGCGTCTTGTCGCAGCCGCCGAGCAGCACCAGCCCGTCGCAGGGATGGCTGCGGGCCAGCTCCTCCGTTTCCATTGCCAGCAGGTTGCGGTAGAGCATGGAGGTGGGCTTCTGGTACTGCTCCGTCACCGGATGCGCCGGCAGCTCCACCGGGAAGCCGCCCGCCTGCCAGACGCCGCGCTTCACCTCCTCCGCCCGGGTGCGGAAATGCGCGTGGCAGACCGAGAGGTCCGACCAGGTGTTGATGATGCCGATGACAGGCTTGCCGCGGAAATCCTCCTCGGACAGCCCGGTCTGCAGCAGGCGGGAGCGATGGCCGAAGGCGCGCAGATCATCCACCCCGAACCAGCGGTGGCTGCGCAATTGCTCGGGCGTCTTGCGGCGCATGGCTTTCCCTCGTCTGCCGGATCTTTCGGCGGAACCTGCCACCTGCTATAGCAGTTGTCCATGGCTTCCGATGCCGCGCTGCAGGTCGAACCGCTCGCCGAGGAGGAAACGCTCTCGCTCGGGGAGCGGGCCTATCGCCGGCTGCGCGCCTCCATCGTGCAGGGGGCGCTGGCGCCGGGGGCGAAGATCTCCGAACGCGGATTGGCGAATGCCCTCGGCATCTCCGCCCAGCCGGTGCGGGAGGCGCTGCGGCGGCTGGAGCAGGACGGCCTCGTCGTCACCCTGCCGCGGCGCGGCACGGTGGTGGCGGAGATCGGGCCGGAGCGGCTGGCGGAGCTCGGCCGCATCCGCGCCGCGCTGGAAGGCGTGGCCGCCGCCCTGGCGGCGGAGCGGATGAGCGAGGCCGATCTCGCCGAATTGCGGCAGGTGGTGCGGAGGATGCGCGCCGCCACCGCCGCCGCCGACCACGAAGCCCTGGCCGAAGCGAATGAGCGCTTCCACGCGCTGATCCAGGGCGCCACGGGCAACCTCTTCCTCATCCGCTCGCTGGAGGCGCTGCACGCCTTCGACGAATACGGCCGGCCGCGCGCCCTGGGCAGCACGCCGAACGCGCTGCCGCGGGCGCTGCGCGAGCATGCGGGCATCCTGGCGGCGCTGCGCGCGCGGGACCCGGCGCTGGCCGAGACGCGGATGCGGGCGCATGTGCTCCGCTCCCTCGTCACCAACCGGGTGCTGGCGCCGCCCGCCCGGGCGCGCCGCGGGAAGTCGTTGACTCCCGACTGAGCCGCGCGGCAGACTGCTATCTGCTATTGCAGATCCCGCGGCGGCAGATCGCGGGCCGAGGGGAGCGTTCCATGCAGAGCATCGCCACGCATCGCCGTGCCGTGCTGGGGGCGGCGCTTGCCGCGCCCTGGCTTGGCGGCCGGGCCAGCGCCCAGGGCATCACCCTGCGCTCCGCCGACATCCACCCGGATGGCTACCCGACCATCGAGGGCGTGAAGTTCATGGGCCGCCTGGTGGAGCAGCGGACCAATGGCCGCATCCGCATCCAGGTCTTCCATTCCCGCCAGCTCGGCGACGAGAAGGACACGCTGGAGCAGACCCGCTTCGGCGTCATCGACATGACGCGGGTGAACACCGCGCCGCTGAACAATTTGGTGCCGGAGACGCTGGTCGCCGGCCTGCCCTTCCTGTTCCGCGACACCGCCCATATGCAGCGGGTGATGGACGGGCCGATCGGCGAGGATATCGGCAAGGGGACGCTGTCCCACGGCCTCGTCACCCTTTGCTACTACGATGCGGGGGCGCGCAGCTTCTACACGCGGGCGAAGCCGGCGCGGACGCCGGACGATCTGAAGGGCATGAAGATCCGCGTGCAGCAATCCGACATGTGGGTGGCGATGATGCGCGCCTTCGGCGCCAATGCCACGCCGCTGCCTTATGGGGAGGTCTATTCGGCGCTGCAGACCGGCGTGGTGGACGGGGCGGAGAACAACTTCCCCTCCTACCTCACCGCCCGCCACTTCGAGGTGGCGAAGCACTACGCCCTGACCGAGCACAGCCTGACGCCCGAGATCCTGGCGATGAGCAAGCGGAGCTGGGACCGGCTGCCCGCCGCCGACCGCGACATCCTCAAGCAGGCGGCGAAGGAGAGCGTGCCGCATATGCGCGCCCTCTGGGTGAAGATGGAGGAGGATGCGCGGAAGCAGGTGGAGGCCGGCGGCGCGACGGTGGTGGAGGCGGACAAGCCGGCCTTCGCCCGGCTGGTGCAGCCGGTCTATGACCAGTTCGTGCGGGACGCCAAGCTGCGCCAGCTGGTTGACCGCATCCGCGAAGGCTGAGCGGGGTGGAGAGGCTGCATCGCGGCGTCTCCGTCGCGCTGGAGGTGGCGGCGCGGCTGGCGATCCTCATCGCCGGCCTGGCCATGGTGGCGATGACCGTGGTCGTCGCCTGGGGCGTCTTCGGCCGCTTCGTGCTGAACGACACGCCGGCCTGGGCCGAGGCCTCCGCCCTGCTGCTGATGGCCTGGGTCATCATGGGCGCCGCCGCCGCCGGGGTGCGGGAAGGCTTCCATATGGGGTTCGAGACGCTGCGGGAGGCGCTGCCGGCCCCCGTCGCGCGGCTCTTCCTCATGCTCTCCGACGCCACCATCACCCTCTTCGGCGCGGCGATGTTCTGGTACGGGCTCGACCTCGCCCTGACCGTCTGGGATGCGACGCTGCCGACGGTGGGGCTGCCGGGAACCGTGGAATACCTGCCCCTGGTGCTGGGCGGCGTGCTGATCACGCTGTTCGGGCTGGAAAGGCTGCTCTCCCACGCCGCCACCGGCCACGCCCCGGCGGGGGTGCCGGAACACACCATCCTGACCGATTCCTGAAAGGCAGGCGCGATGGAACTGACCATCCTGCTCGGCAGCTTCACGCTGCTGCTGCTGATCGGCGTGCCCGTCGCCTTCGCGCTGGGCGCGGCGGCGCTGGCCACCGTGCTCTACATGGACCTCCCGCCGATCGTCGTCTTCCAGCAGCTCGCCTCCGGCATGAATGTCTTCTCCATGCTGGCGATCCCCTTCTTCATCTTCGCCGGCGACCTGATGATGCGGGGGCAGATCGCCGACCGGCTGGTGGCGCTGGCCGCCGCCATGGTGGGCCATCTGCGCGGCGGGCTGGGGCAGGTGAACATCGTGGCGGCGACACTGTTCGGCGGCGTCTCCGGCTCGGCCGTCGCCGATGCCAGCGCGGTGGGCGGCGTGATGATCCCGCAGATGAAGGCGCGCGGCTACGCGCCGGACTATGCGGTGAACGTCACCGCCAATGCGGCGCTGATCGACCTGCTGATCCCGCCCAGCCACAACATGATCGTCTATGTCATCGCCGCCGGCGGGGCGATCAGCGTGGCGGATCTCTTCACCGCCGGCATCATCCCCGGCATCGTGATGATGGCGGCGCTGATGGTCGTCGCCTGGCTGGTGGCGGTGCGCCGCGGCTACCCGCAGGAGGCCTTCCCGGGCTGGGCGGTGCTGCTCCGGCTGATGGTGGCGGCGGTCCCCGGCCTCATGCTCATCGTCATCATCTTCGCAGGCGTGCGCAGCGGCGTCTTCACCGCGACGGAGAGCGCCTGCATCGCCGTGCTCTATGCGCTGCTGGTGACGCTGCTGGTCTATCGCAGCCTGAGCTGGGAGGGCTTCACCGAGGCCGTGGGCGGGGCGGCGCGGACCACCGGGATGGTGATGCTCATCATCGGCACAGCTTCGGCCTTCGGCTGGCTGATGGCGCTGCTGCAGGTGCCGGCGCAGACGGTCGCGCTGATGCGCGGCATCACCGAGGACCCGCTGCTGACCCTGCTGGTCATCAACATCGTCCTGCTGCTGCTCGGCACCTTCATGGACATGGCGCCGCTGATCATGATCGGCACGCCCATCTTCCTGCCGGTGGTGAAGGCGCTGGGGATGGACCCGGTGCAGTTCGGCATCGTGCTCATCGTCAATCTCGGCATCGGCACCATCACCCCGCCGGTCGGGCCGGTGCTCTTCGTCGCCTGCGCCGTCGGCAAGGTGAGCATGTGGGAGGCGACGAAGACCAGCGCGCCCTTCTACCTGGCGATGGTGGTGGTGCTGCTCCTCGTCACCTATGTGCCGGCGCTGAGCCTCTGGCTGCCGGCACAGTTCCACTAGGAACTCCCCACGAAGCCGCTGCGCGGCTTCGTGGGGACCCCGGATTCGCTGCATTCCCGAGGTTTCGCACAGCCTTCCATGGTAAAGCCGTGGGCAGGACAACAGGCGGCGACAGATCCTGCGACGCGGGCGAGCCCGGGCGGCCCGTTCAGCGGATCGGCGGCGCGTACATCAGCCCGCCGCGGGTCCAGAGGGCGTTCAGCCCGCGCGGCAGCTTGATGCTGCTGCCCTGGCCGAGGTTGCGCTCGAACACCTCCCCGTAATTGCCCACGCCCTTGATGGCCCAATAGGCCCAGCGCCGCTCCAGCCCCATCACCGGCCCGTGGTCGCCGCTGAGGCCGAGCAGCCGCCGCACCTCCGGGTTCTGGCTGTTCAGGTACTCATCCACATTGGCCTGGGTGATGCCGTTCTCCTCGGCGATCAGCAGGGCGAAGAAGGTCCAGCGGACGATGTCGAACCACTGGTCGTCGCCCTGCCGCACCACGGGGGCGTGCGGCTCCTTGCTGATGATCTCCGGCAGGACGACATGCTCTTCCGGGTGCGGGAAGCTGGCGCGCAGCCCGGCAAGCTGGCTGGCATCGGTGGAATAGGCGTCGCAGCGCCCGGCCAGGTAGCTGCGCCGCGCCTCGTCATTCTGCTCGAACACCACCGGGCGGTATTCCACCCGGTTCTGCCGCGCCCAGTCGGCCAGGTTCAGCTCGTTCGTGCTGCCCGCGACGACGCAGATCGAGGCGCCGGCCAGCTCCGTCGCCGCCTTCACGCCGAGCGCGGTGCGGACCAGGAAGCCCTGGCCGTCATAGAAGCTCACCGCGGTGAAGTTCAGCCCGTTCGCCGTGTCGCGGCTCTGGGTCCAGGTGGCGGTGCGGATCAGCAGGTCGATCTGGCCGCTCTGCAGGGCGGGGAAGCGGGCCTGGGTGGTCAGCGGCACCCAGCGGATCTTGGCCGGATCGCCCAGCACGGCGGCCGCCACGGCGCGGCAGAGATCGTTGTCGAGGCCCCGGTACTCGCCCCGGCTGTCCGGCAGGCTGAAGCCGGCGGCGCCGGTGGAGGTGCCGCAGACCAGGATGTCCCGCGCCTTCACCGCCGCAAGGGTCGGGCCCGCGGCCTGGGGCTGGGCGGCGGCCATCCAGGGCAGCAGCAGGGCAAGGGCGAGGGCGAAAGACAAGCGCATGCGAGGGATCTCCCAGGGGCCGGAAGGATGCCGGCAGCCAGGCGGGGCGTCCATGCGCCGATGGCGCCACTGCAGCCCGGTGCAGGGTCCCGCCTCTGCGCGGAAGGCTCGGCCCGTCGGGCGAGGGGGCCGGGGCCCGGCGCTGCCTTCCCCGCGGCGGGACCGCCGATGCCGCGATCCCGTTCGGCGGCTGCTCTGGATTTTGTGCCTTCCAGGGCAAGGCATCCGATCGGGCGATGCCGCCTGATCGGATATTGCTCTGGCCGCCGAGCCGCAGCAGCGGGTGCCGTCGGCTCACGGCGCGGGCGGGGCCTCCGGCCCGTCCTCGGCCAGGGCGTAGACGCCGATCGTGAGCCGCCAGGCGGGGCTGCCGGGCGGCGCCTCGCCATGCTCGGCCAGCAGGGCGAGGGCGAGGCGGTTCAGCTCCGCCAGCAGGCGCTGCGCCGCCTCCCGCCCCGCCGCCTCCAGCTTCGCCGCCACCTCCGGTCGCAGCGCATCAAAGTGCAGGCTGCGCTCGAGCGCCGGCGGCGCGCCCTGGGCGGCGGCATTGGCGCAGGCGGCGGCGATGTGGGCGCCGATATTGCGGCCGAGATAGTGAAGCTGCGCCTCGCTGCCCGGGGCGGGGAGGACGGCCTCCGCCCGCAGCGCCAGCCTGCCGTCCGGCAGGGCGGTGACGATGCCCTGGGCGAGGAAGGCATCCGCCACGGTGCGGGCGCGGAGATCCGTGGTGATGCCGGCGACGAGGGATTCGAAGGAGGGCCCGCCTTCCTCCGGCGGCAGGCGGGGCAGGGGCAGCGGCTTTCCCTCCGCATCCGTGAAGGCGGGCAGGCCAAGCCAGCGGCCGATGACCTGGCCGGCCAGCGTCGCCGGCTCGGGCGGCGGCGGGGCGGTGGCTGCGGCGGCCTCGCGCAGGCGGCGGAGCTCCTTGCGGTGGACGCCGGTCAGCAGGCTGACGCGGCTGTCGGTCGGGTGGCGTCCGGCGGTGCGGCCTTCCGCCTGCGCCACCTCCACATAGAGCCGGCGCAGCTCCTCCGCGAGGATGGGGAAGGTGACGCCGCGGCCGATCAGGAAGCCGACCAGCGGCCGCAGCGCCCGCCGCAGCGCGCGCGACAACGCCGGGGCGGCGGCGGGCGGGGCGGGGGGAGGCGGCGAGGCGGGCGGCATGGGGCAGCCCTCTCATCGCGCGGATGGAGAGAAGGCGCCATGGGAATTCTACCCATATTCCCCTGGCCGCGGGCGGAGACGGGTCACATTCCCACCAGCCTGGCGGCGGAGCTGCGCAGCGAAGCCGCGCTATGGCCGCTCCGGGATCGGCGGCCAGTTCTGCGTCGGGTCGAAAAGGCTCAGCGGGTCGCGGGGCACGCAAACCAGCCTGGTGCCGAGTGGCGCCGGCAAGTAGCGGGCAGCCTCCTCGCAGGCGGCGGCGCTGTCATAGACCCGGCGCAGATAGGGTTGCGCCGAGGCCGGCACCCATTCGCCGGTCAGGGCGGAAATGGTGATGACCACGATGGCGAACTCGATCATCGGGCGGCATCCATTCTCGCCCTGGCGCCGTGCGCCCATGCCTGGATTCAGGCCGTATCCCCGGGTGTCATCGGTCCGACCTGCACCCTGGAGCATGATCGGCCGAAGCCCTGAATCCCGCATCGGACAACGCGCCGGGGCGGCATGGGTGAGCGAAGCCTGACCGATCACGCTCCGGATATGGTGCTGGAAAACGCAAGATCTGGAGCAGCTTATCTCCGGCCTGACGGATCGCGCCGGGATCCATCAGGTCGAAGGCTGCTCTAGCAGGGCTCCGCGCCGAACACCTGGCTCGGCGCCACGAACTCCTCCTGCGCCGCCACCAATTGCAGCTCCCGCGTCCCCGCCTCCACCGTCCGCCGCAGCAGCCCGTGGATGGCGGCGGCGGCGCGTTCCAGCGCCGCCCGCGCGCTGCCGCTCTGCCGGCGGTGGAACAGGAACAGCGCGGCGATCGCGTCCCCCGCGCCATTGCCGGCGAAGCCCAGCAGCGGCGTCCGCACCCGCCAGGTCTCGCCGCCTTCCGCCGCCAGCAGGTCCAGCGCCGCCGCCGGCGTCTCCGCCGTGCGCAGCGAGGTGACGAGGACGCAGCGCGGCCCGCCCTGCTGCAGCGCCGCCACCGCCGCCTTGGCCTCCGCCAGCGTCGCGATCGGCCGCCCGGTCAGCCATTCCAGCTCGAACTGGTTGGGCGTGGCGATATCGGCCAGCGCCAGCGCCCGGTCACGGAAGAACTCCGGAATACCCGGCCGGACGAAGACGCCCCGCCCGACATCGCCGATCACCGGGTCGCAGCACCAGAGCGCCGCCGGATTCGCCGCCTTCACCCGCGCCACCGTGTCCAGGATGGCGGCGCCGGTCCCGGCATCCCCGACATAGCCGGTCAGCACCGCGTCGCAGGCGCCGAGCACGCCGCGCTCCTCGATGCCCTGCACGCAGTCGCGGATCAGGCTTTCCGGGAAGACCTGGCCGCGCCAGGCGCCATAGCCGGTGTGGTTGGAGAATTGGACGGTGTGGATCGCCCAGACCTCCGCCCCCAGGCGCTGCAGCGGGAAGACCGCGCTGGCATTGCCGACATGGCCATAGGCCACCCAGGACTGGATCGAGAGAATGTTCACGCGCCCAGCTAAGGGCGGCCGTCCCGCGCGGTCAATTGCCGAGGCTCTTGCCGGCGCGCCCGCAAGGTCCCTCCCGCCTGGTGCCATGGCGCCCAGGCGCATGCCCGGGTTTCGCCTGGCCCGCCCCGCGCCCGCGCGCGCCCGCCCTGGGGCCATCCGGCGCGGCTGCCGGCAGCGGCGGCGCGGGTTGGGCGGAGCATGGTGCGGGCAGCGAGCGGGCGAGGTGCGCACCCCCTTCCCAGCGGCGCGGCGCCCCGGCATGCTCCTCGCAACCGGTTGCAGCCGGACCAGGGAGACGGACGCCATGACCACCATCACCCGCCGTGACGCCATGCTTGGCGCCCTCACCTCCGGCAGCCTGCTGATGGCGGGCGGCAATGCCGGGGCGCAGCAGAAGCCCTCCGAGCTCCGGGTCGGCATCGCCACCTTCCTCTCCGGCTCCGCCTCCGTCTTCGGCGTGCCCGCGCGGCAGACCGCCGAGCTGCTCTTCGAGGAGATCAACAAGGCCGGCGGCATCGGCGGCGTGCCGGTCCGCGCCTATTTCGTCGATGAGGCGCCGGGCACCGACCACCTGGTCGGCGAGTACCGCCGGCTGGTGCAGAATGAGGGCGTGCAGCTCATCTTCGCCGCCATCTCCTCCGGCTCCTGCCTCGCCTGCACCCCGCTTTCCGACGAGATGCGCAAGACCACCCTGCTCTGGGATTGCGGCACCCAGCGCATCTTCGAGGAAGGCCGCCACCCCTACGCCTTCCGCACCCAGGGCTATGGCGGGCCGGAAGTGCTGGCGCCCTTCCTCTACCTGATGAAGCACAAGCCGGATTTCCGCTCCATCGCGGTGCTCAACCAGGATTATGCCTGGGGCCGCGATTCCTGGGAGATGTGGAAGGCGTCGATGGACGCCATGAAGCCCGGCGTGCGGGTGGTGGCGGAGATGTACCACCGCCTCGGCGCCACCGATTTCAGCACGGAGATCACCCGGCTGCTGGCGGCGCGGCCGGATGTCATCCTCTCCACCTCCTGGGGCGGCGACCTCGTCACCCTGGTGCGCCAGGCCGCCGAGCGGCGGCTCTTCGACCGCTCCCTCTTCGTCCTGCCGGTGGCGGAGGCCTCGCTGCAGATCCTCGGCCGCACCTTCCCCGCCGGGCACATCATCGGCGCCCGCGGCGACCACTGGAACAACCACCCGAAGCCGAAAGACCCGGCGCGGCTGGCGAAATTCGTCGAGATGTACCGGGCGAAGTACAACGAGTACCCGATCTACCCCTGCCACCACATGGCCCAGGCCATCTCCGCCATGCAGGCCGGCTACGCCAGGGCGATCGCCGCCAAGGGCGGCGGCTGGCCGAATGATGCGGAGCTGGCGGATGCCTTCCGCGGCCTGACCTTCGACACCCCGACCAGCACCATCACCCTGCGGGAGGATGGCCAGGGGCTGGAGGACCAGATCGTCGGCGTCAGCCACTTCACCGAGCGTTTCCCCTTCGCCGTGCCGAAGGACATGATCCTCTTCCCCGCCGCCATGGTCGCGACGCCGGTGGGGCAGAAGAGCGTGGAGTGGATGAAGGGGCTGAAGGCGGAGTTCCTCGCCCAGGTGCCGGCGCCGCTGGCCGGGTGAGGGCGCTGGTCTCCGCCGCCGCGGCGCGGCGGCCGCGGGGCGCGGCAGGTGCCGGGCCCCGGCCCGGACAAGGCATGGGGCAGGGCGGCAGGCCACGGGGC
>NZ_JAMZIK010000177.1 GCF_024178315.1 Siccirubricoccus soli
CCAGGATCAAACTCTCAGGTTCAGCTCCCAATCAGGCCAAAAGCCCAACCAGAAACCGCAACCCACCAATCTCAACCCAAACCCGAAAACCAATGCACCCCAAGCCAAGCCCACCTCAGCCAACCAAACCCAAGGCCCTCACAAACAACACCCACCACAAAGGCTCATCACCCCCGCAGCAGCGCCGCCCGCGCATCCCACCCCTCCACCTCCCGGCAAAGCAGCAGAACACAAAACCCCAGGCCAAGCCCGCCTCAGCAAACTCAACCAAAAGCACATCCAAACCGAACGTACTTCCAAAAACCAGATACGATTGTTAATGA
>NZ_JAMZIK010000178.1 GCF_024178315.1 Siccirubricoccus soli
CCCCCGCAGCAGCGCCGCCCGCGCATCCCACCCCTCCACCTCCCGGCAAAGCAGCAGAACACAAAACCCCAGGCCAAGCCCGCCTCAGCAAACTCAACCAAAAGCACATCCAAACCGAACGTACTTCCAAAAACCAGATACGATTGTTAATGAACAAAGCTCCCACGCGGCCGGCCTCTGGGTTGTGCCCTGGGGCCCGACCGGCGTTTAACCCTGCCGGGTGGGGAGCGTCCGCCTCATCAGCGGGCCAGTGAACTTAGTGGCTCTCGCCACCACCGTCAAGGCCCCGTTTCCGCGTCCCGTCTCGGAGCCAGGCGGCTCGTCGTCGGGAGGCGGCTTCTAGGCTCCTCCCCTCCCCCTGTCAAACGGTTTCTTCGCGGCGCCTCCCACCGCTCACCTCGTCTCGAAACTGTACATGTCAAGCCGTTGACAGTCCTGGAAATTGCCAGGAGATGTTGCGCCATATTTCAGCCCTGGGGAGGGGTGATTTCATGCCGCATCGCCGGCGGCGCCATTGGCGTCGCGCGTTCTTCGCCTGCCTTGTCCTCGGCGCCGCCCCGGCCTTCGCCCAGGCGCCGGGGGGGACGCCGCAGCTCGCCACCCGTACCCTGCAGGCCGAAGGCGAGGACTCCGCCGCCCACCTCCTCGCCAGCGCCGGCATCCCGCTGGACCAGGCGGCGCCGGCCTTGGCTGCCCTCTCCCCCTACCTGCCGCGGCAAAGCCTTCGCCCCGGCCAGGCGCTGACGCTGCGGCAAGACCTTGCCGCCGGCCGCCTCATCGGCCTCGCTATCGAGCCGGAGCCCGGCCGCATCGTCACCGCCACCCGCGCCGGCGCCGGCTGGCGGACGGAGGAGGTGGTGGAGCCGGCCTATCGCCACCTCGCCCTTGCCGCCGGCGCCATCCGCGGCGTGGTGGTCGAGGATCTGCGCGCCGCCGGCCTGCCCGCCCCCCTGGCGCGAGAGCTGGTGCAGAGCCTGGCCCAGGCCGTGGACCTCCAGCGCGAGATCGGCCCGCGCGACCGCTTCACCATCCTCTTCGAGCGCTTCCGCAATGCCGAGGGCCGGGCTCTGCGCGACGGTGCCGCGGTCTATGCCGAGTTCCATCTCTCCGGCCACCGCCTCACCCTCTGGCGGCAGCAGACGCCGAACGGCCCCGAATGGTTCGACGCCGCCGGCCGCAGCCTGCGCCGCGCCTTCCTCCGCACGCCGCTGGAAAGCGCGCAGGTCAGCTCCGGCTTCGGCCCGCGGCGCCATCCGGTGCTGGGCTTCACCCGCCAGCATCAAGGGGTGGATTTCGCCGCGCCGCGCGGCACGGCGGTCTTCGCCGCCGCCGATGGGGTGGTGGCGGAGGCCGGCTGGCGCGGCGGCTATGGCAGGATGCTGCGCCTGACCCATGCGGACGGGACGGAGACGCTCTACGGCCACCTCTCCGCGATCGAGGCGGCCATGAAGCCCGGCACGCCGGTGCGGCAGGGTGAGGTGATCGGCCGGGTCGGCGCCACCGGCCTGGCGACCGGCCCGCATCTGCATTTCGAGGTGATCGCCCAGGGCCACGCGGTGGATCCCGCGCGGCTGGAGGCGATGCCCGCCTTGCGGCTGGAAGGCCCGCAGCTGGCCGCCTTCCGCCGGCAGCAGGCGGTGCTGGCGGCGCATCTCTCGCAGCTTTCGCCCTGGCAGGAGGTGGCGCTGGCGCCCTGACCCGCGCCACCGCGGCGCGCGGGCACCGACGAGTGGCCTGGAACCGGAACAGTGGGCAGAACAGCGACATGCTTGCACGCCATTCCTGGACGGCACGGATGCGGCTCCGGAAGCCGTGATTCGTGATCCAGCGCGTGCGGGCGAGCGTCATCGACCGGCCTCTAGTCCCGCTGCCGCCGGGATCCTGCGGAGGTCGCCATGTCGCTCAACATACTTCTCACCAATGATGACGGTTATGATTCGCCAGGCCTCATCGCGCTCTATGACGCGCTGAAGGCGGCCGGGGAGAACGTCCACATCGTCGCGCCCGCGGCGAATCAGAGCGCACAGGGCAGTTCGCTCGGCGGCCCCACCGCCTTCGACGAGCCCTTCGCCGTCACCGAATTCTCGCCCGGCAATTACGCGGTGGATGGCCGCCCGGTCACTGCCACGCTGGTCGGCCTCGATGTGCTCGACCTGTTCGGCGGCGAGGCGCCGGACATCGTCATCTCCGGCACCAACCGGGGCGACAATACCGGGGAGAGCGAGAACATCTCCGGCACTGTCAACGCCGCTGTCGCGGCGCTGCAGCGGAGCATTCCGGCCATCGCCCTCTCGGCCGGCTCCGAGGATGGCAGCTATGACGCTGCCTTCGCCAATTCGGCGGAATTCCTCGTCAGCCTGTTGGACAAGCTGGAGGCGGCGCGGCCGGAAGGCGGCGCGCTCATCCCGGGCGGCGAGGGACTCTCCATCAACATCCCCGGCACCGCCGACCCGCTCGGCCTCGCCATCACGCGCATCGACCAGGAATCCTCCGCCGGCTACCCGATCGGCGAGAAGCCGAACGGCCTCTACAACTCCACCTTCACGCCGAACACCGATCCCTCCGGCAACCCGATCTCCGAGGGCTCGCAATTCCTCGAAGGCCGGGTGACGCTTTCGCCCATCGACGGGAACTGGACGGCCTCTGAGCAGCAGCGCCTGGCGCTGGAGGACCGGCTGGATGGCAAGCTGGGCGATTGGGACCGGCCCGAGGCGCAGCCGCTGAAGGTGATGCTGGTGAATGAGGAAGGCGCCGATGCGCCGGGCCTCGAACTGCTGCGCGAGACCCTGCTCGATCTCGGCTACGAGGTCACGGTGGTGGCACCGGCGAGTGCGCAGGACGGCCTCGGCACCGCGCTGACGCTGACGGACTTCGCCGTGGAGCACACCGCGGATGGCTATGCGGTGGCGGCGACGCCGAGCACCACGGTCTATACCGGACTGGACGCGCTGCTGACCGGCGAGGCGCGGCCGGACCTCATCGTCTCCGGCATCGATGGTGGCCCGAGCCTCGGCCATGAGGGCGTGACGTCCGGCACGCTGGCCGCCGCCGTCGCCGGCGTGTTCAATTACGGCGTGCCCTCCATCGCCGTCTCCACCGAGGTGGATTCGTCGCATGGCACCGATTGGTGCAGCCTGTGGCATGCCAGCCAGATCACCGCCGACCTGATCCTGGAGTTGCAGGCGACGGCGGGCGCCGATGGTATGCTGCTGCCGACGGGCGTCGGGCTGAACGTCAACATCCCGAGATACGCCGATCCCTCCGACGTGGTCTTCACCCGCATCGACGCCGCCACCGACCATGAGCTGCACGCGGCGGGCACCGGCACAGCAGGCGAGGCGAAGCTGGAATTCGGTGGTCCGGTGGTGACGGATGATCCGCTGGCGGAGGGCAATGCCTTCGCTGCCGGCCACATCACCGTCACGCCGATCGATGCGAATTACGGCGCCCAGGAATTCGGCGCCTATGACTTCATCGGCGACTTGCTCGGCGTGCAATTCGGCCGGCCGACCAGCACCGGCCTGTTCCCCGGTGAGGCGCGGGTCGGCGGCATCGAATTCCTCGGCGAGAGCGATATCGGCTTCGGCCACGGCTTCGGTGGGCTGCAGATCGGCGGGCTCTCCGCCATCACCTGGGATGCGGCGACGGGGCAGTACTACGCGCTCTCGGACGACCGCTCGACGGATGCGCGCTTCTTCACCCTCGATATCGGGCTGGAGGATGGCGCACTCTCCCAGGGCGATATCGCCTTCAAGGGCGTGCACCGGCTGGGGCAGGAGGATGGCCAGCATTTCCCGGCCAATTCGCTGGACCCGGAGGGGCTGGCCCTGGCGCCGGACGGCACGCTCTATCTCTCCTTCGAGGGCGATGCGAGCCAGCTCGTCCCGCCCCTCGTGGCGCAGTTCGACCTGACGGGGCAGCGCATCGCGGAGCTGCCGGTGGACGGTAAATTCACGCCCACCGCCGACGAATCCTCGGGCATCCGCAACAACCTCGCCTTCGAGGGGCTGGCCGTGACGCCGGACGGCAAGACGCTGTTCGTCGGCACGGAGGATGCGCTGTACCAAGACGGGCCGAATGCGACGGTCAATGCCGGCTCGCCCACCCGCATCCTGGCCTATGACACGGCGGCGGGCCATGAGACGGCCGAATACGCCTACCTGACCGACCCCATCGCCCATGCGCCGGTGCCGGGCGATGCCTTCGCCACCAACGGGCTGGTGGAGCTGCTGGCGCTGGACAATCAGGGCACGATGCTGGCGCTGGAACGGTCCTTCTCCACCGGAATCGCCGGCAACGACATCCGGCTGTACATGGTGCGGACGGAGGATGCGACCGATGTCTCCGGCCTGCCGGCGCTGGACGGGCAGGACTACATCCCGGCGCAGAAGACGCTGCTGCTGGACCTGGATGACCTCGGCATCACGCTCGACAACATCGAGGGCATGACTTTCGGCCCCGACCTGGCGGATGGGCGGAAGAGCCTGGTGATGGTGGCGGACGACAATTTCAGCGACACGCAGGTGACGCAGTTCCTGGCGTTTGCGCTGGATGTGAAGACGGGTAGCGCGGACCTGCTGTGAGTTGAGAGAGGGCTCTGCCCTCCCTCAAACTCCCTCCCGCCAAAGGCCGAAGGGCCTTTGGAAACCATGAGTCCAGGCGCGACGGTCGAAACACCAAACTCAAGGGCTCAAAGGGCCTTTCGGCCCTTTGCGGGGAGAGTTTGAGAGGGGCAGCGCCCCTCTCAAGCCGCCGCGGCGACGGGCCCCTGCCGCAGTTCCAGCCCATCGGCGCTGGCGGTCACCTGCACCACCTCGCCGTCATGGATGCTGCCTTCCAGCAGCCTATTGGCCAGCTTGTCCTGCAGGCTGCGCTGGATCACCCGTTTCAGCGGCCGCGCGCCATAGGCCGGGTCGTAGCCCGCCTCCGCCAGCCACTCGCGGGCGGATTCGTCCAGCTCCAGCGCGATATGCCGCTCCGCCAGCAGCTTCCGCAGCCGGCCGAGCTGGATGTCGACGATCGCCGCCATGTCGCTGCGCGCCAGGCGCCGGAATAGCACGATCTCATCCAGCCGGTTGAGGAATTCCGGCCGGAAGCGGTCGCGCACCGCCCGCATCACCGCCGGCCGCGCGGCCTCGATATCCGCGCTCTCCGGCAGCTCCGCGATCGCCGTGCTGCCGAGGTTGCTGGTCAGCACGATGATGGTGTTGCGGAAATCCACCGTCCGCCCCTGGCCATCCGTCAGCCGCCCATCGTCCAGCACCTGCAACAGGATGTTGAACACATCCTCATGCGCCTTCTCGACCTCGTCGAACAGGATGACCTGGTAGGGCCGGCGCCGCACCGCCTCGGTCAGCGCGCCGCCCTCGTCATAGCCCACATAGCCGGGCGGAGCGCCGATCAGGCGGGAGACGGCATGCTTCTCCATGTACTCGGACATGTCGATGCGCGTCATCGCCCGCTCGTCATCGAACAGGAAATTCGCCAAGGACTTCACCAGCTCCGTCTTGCCGACGCCGGTGGGGCCGAGGAAGAGGAAGCTGCCGATCGGCCGGTGCGGGTCCTGCAGCCCGGCCCGGGCGCGCCGCACGGCCTTGGAGACCGCCTCCAGCGCCTCCTCCTGCCCCACCACGCGCTGGCGGAGCTGGTCCTCCATCTTCAGCAGCTTGGCGCGCTCGCCTTCCAGCATCTTCTCCACCGGGATGCCGGTCCAGCGGCTGACGACGGCGGCGATGCCCTCCTCCGTCACCGCCTCGTTCACCAGCCGCGCATCGCCGTCGCCGGCCGAGGCGATCTGCTTCTCGAGGCCCGGGATGACGCCATACTTCAGCTCGCCCGCCTTCGCGTAGTCGCCGCGGCGCTCGGCCAGCTCCAGCTCGGTGCGGGCCTTGTCCAGCTCCTCCTTCGCCTTCTGGGTGGCGACGACCTTGCCCTTCTCCGCCTCCCAGCGCTGCGTCATCTCGCGCGACCGCTCCTCCAACTCGGCCAGCTCCTTCTCGAGCTTCGCCAGCCGGTCGCGGGAAGCGGCGTCCTCCTCCTTCTTCAACGCCTCGCGCTCGATCCGCAGCCGGGTCAGGTCGCGGTCGATGGCGTCCAGCTCCTCCGGCTTGCTGTCCACCTGCATCCGCAAGCGGGAGCTCGCCTCATCCACCAGGTCGATCGCCTTGTCCGGCAGGAAGCGGTCGGTGATGTAGCGGTTGGACAGGGTCGCCGCCGCCACCAGCGCGCTGTCGGTGATGCGGACGCCGTGATGCGTCTCGTACTTGTCCTTGATGCCGCGGAGGATGGAGATGGTGTCCTCCACGCTCGGCTCGCCGACGAAGACCGGCTGGAAGCGCCGGGCCAGCGCCGCGTCCTTCTCCACATGCTTGCGGTATTCGTCGAGCGTGGTGGCGCCGATGCAGTGCAGCTCGCCGCGCGCCAGCGCCGGCTTCAGCAGGTTGGAGGCGTCCATGGCGCCATCCGCCTTGCCCGCGCCCACCAGCGTGTGCATCTCGTCGATGAACAGGATGATCTCGCCGGCCGCCTGCTCCACTTCGGAGAGCACGCCCTTGAGGCGTTCCTCGAACTCGCCGCGGTATTTGGCGCCGGCGATCATGGCGCCGAGGTCGAGCGCCAGCACGCGCTTGTTCTTCAGCGCCTCCGGCACGTCGCCCTTGACGATGCGGAGCGCGAGCCCCTCGACGATCGCGGTCTTGCCGACGCCGGGCTCGCCGATCAGCACCGGGTTGTTCTTGGTGCGGCGGGCCAGCACCTGGATGGCGCGGCGGATCTCCTCGTCCCGGCCGATCACCGGATCCAGCTTGCCGGTCCGCGCCGCCTCGGTGATGTCGCGGGCGTATTTCTTCAGCGCGTCGAAGCTCTCTTCGGCATTGGCGCTGTCCACCTTCCGGCCCTTGCGGAGCTGCGTCACGGCGGCGTCCAGCTTCGCGCCATCGGCGCCGGCCTGCTTCAGGATGCGGCCGGCGGGGGCATCGCTCTGGGCGAGCGCCACCAGCAGCCGGTCCTGGGCGACATAGGCGTCCCCGGCGCGCTGCGCCTGCTGCTGCGCCGCATCCAGGACGCGGACGATATCCGGGGTGAATTGCGGCTGACCCGCCCCGCCGCCGGAGACTTTGGGCTGCTTCGCGATCTCGGCATCCACGGCCTGCTTCGCCTGGGCGGGATTGCCGCCGGCGGCGCTGATGAGGCCGGAGGCGGCGCCCTGCTCGTCATCCAGCAGGGCCTTCAGCAGGTGCTCCGGCGTGACGCGCTGGTGGTACTCGCGGATGGCGATGGTCTGCGCCGCTTGCAGGAAGCCCTTGGCGCGATCGGTGAATTTCTCGATGTCCATGCTCGTTCTGTCCCCCGTCCGCGGGAGGGGGACCCGAGGCGCGGCTGCGCCCGGGTCCACCGCCCCGCCAACTTGTTGGCGACCGGTTCCCACCACCCCTCAATAGGCAGTGGCGGGACCCAAGTTCGACCCGGATGTGGTATTTCGCCTTGGGCTGGGTCAAGAGCCGGGAAAGGAAAATGTTCCGATGCGTATCGAGCATATCTACCGCTACCCGGTGAAGGGGCTGACCGCCGAGGCGCTGGAGGAGGTCATGCTGGCGGAAGGCCAGTGCCTGCCGCATGACCGGCGCTTCGCCCTGGCCCAAGGGGATGCGCCCTTCGATCCCGCCGCCCCGGCCTGGCTGCAGAAGCGCCATTTCGGCTGCCTGATGGCGAATGCCAGGCTGGCGCTGCTGCATTCCGCCTTTGACCCGAAGACCGGGCAGCTGGCGATTCGCCCGCCGGAGGGCCCGCCGCTGCTCGGGGATACGCGGAGCGAATCGGGGCGGGCGGAGATCGCTGCCTTCCTGACCCGCCATCTGGGGGAGGAAGCGCGGGGCACGCCGCGCTTCGTGGAAGCGCCCGGGCATCACTTCACCGATGTGGCGGTGAAATGCGTCTCCATCATCGGGCTGGCGAGCCTCGCGGCGCTGGAGAAGGCGGTGGGGCAGAAGCTGGACCTGCTGCGCTTCCGGGCCAATGTCTATGTCTCGGGCGGCACCCCCTGGGCGGAGTTCGACTGGCTGGGACAGGAGATCCAGCTCGGCGCCGCCCGGCTGCGGGTGTTCAAGCGCATCGTCCGCTGCCCGGCGACGGAGGTGAACCCGGATACCGCCGAGCGGGACGCGAAGCCGCCGCAATGGCTGCGGCAGCATTTCGGCCATGCCGATCTGGGGGTGTATGCCGAGGTGATCGAGGGCGGCCGTATCGCGGTGGGGGATGCGCTGGAACCGCTGGAGGGCGATCTGCTGCACTGATCCCGCTGCCGGCGCGGCGCCCTCCCGCCGGCTCAGGGCGAGGGCCGGAACAGCAGGCGGTTCACGTAAGGGTCCACCGGCAGCGGCGGCGGTGTCGGCAGCGGTTCATAGCGGAAGGCATAGACCGGCAGCAGGGAATACTGCGCCTGCAGCATCAGCCGGGGCCGGCCGGTCGGCACCGCGCCACGGTGCACCCCATGCACATCGGCCATGAAGCTGGTCCCGGCCGGGCCTGTGACAGCCAGGACATTGGCGGCGCCGAATCGCGCCTCGGCCTCGCCGGAACCGAAGGGCCGGGCGCGCAGCCCCCCCGCCGTCCGGTGCGAGCCGCGGATATAGACATGAGGCCCGGCCCCGGCATCGACCTCGGTCAGGTAGACGAACAGCTTCACCGAGTGCCAGTCATCGGGGTCGCGGTGGAAGCGCTGGATGTCGGTCCCGCCGCCCGGCGCGGGCAGCGCCCAGCGCACGCCGAGGCTGGACAGGGTGGGAGCGCAGCCGAGATAGGCGGCGGCCAGGCGCAGCACCGCCGGGTGGTTGATCAAGGCAACAAGGCCAGGGCAGGCCAGCACGGTCGCCAGGGGGTAGGGCGCGACCGCGGTTCCCGCCGGCACCGCGCCGAGGGGCATGGTGCGGCCCGCGACGACCACCTCCTGGCCGGCGAAATAGGCCGCCATGGCCTTCGCCCCGGCCTCCGGCACCAGGCTCTCCATCGCCACGATGCCGTCACGCCGCAGCGCGGCCTCCCTGGCCCCTCCCTGTGCGGGCGGCTCGGCATGCTTCGGGAAGAGTTCGGGGTATGCACGGCTGATCCAGCCGGCGAGGCCACGCCGCACCAGGCGCCGGGCAGGCGGCCAGACAACCAGCCGCTGGGCGAAGTAAAGCAGGGCGGGGCCGGGCCGGAAGCCGCGGCCCGGCCGGAGGACGGCCGGCGGATGCACCGCCCTACCCGCGCCGTGGCGCGAGCAAGGCCAGGGCCCGATCCCGACGATGTCCGGCCCTGCCCTCCACCTCACCGCCCCTCGTCCGCCCGGATCCGGCCATTCTGTTCCGCAACGGTTAAGCGCTGAATTCACCGTCGCGTGACCGGGGGGCGGTCGGGAGGCCTCGCCTACTCCGCCGCGGGCTGCGGCGCCGCGTAGATCTGCCCGCCATTCGCCAGGAAGCGCTCGCTTTGCTTCGCCATCTCGGCCTGCGCTGCGTCGCGGATGTCCTGGCTGATCTTCATGGAGCAGAATTTCGGCCCGCACATGGAGCAGAAATGCGCCAGCTTGGCGCCCTCGGCCGGCAGGGTCTGGTCGTGGAATTTCTCCGCCGTCTCCGGGTCCAGGCTGAGATTGAACTGGTCCCGCCAGCGGAATTCGAAGCGGGCCCGGCTCAGCGCATCGTCCCGCAGCTTCGCCGCCGGATGACCCTTCGCCAGGTCGGCGGCATGGGCGGCGATCTTGTAGGTGATGACGCCGGTCTTCACATCGTCCCGGTCCGGCAGGCCGAGATGCTCCTTCGGCGTGACGTAGCAGAGCATCGCCGTGCCGAACCAGCCGATCATCGCCGCGCCGATGCCGCTGGTGATGTGGTCATAGCCCGGCGCGATGTCCGTGGTGAGCGGGCCGAGGGTGTAGAACGGCGCCTCCCCGCATTCGCGGAGCTGCTTGTCCATGTTCTCCTTGATCTTGTGCATGGGGACATGGCCGGGCCCCTCGATCATCACCTGGCAATCATGCTTCCAGGCGATCTGCGTCAGCTCGCCCAGCGTCTCCAGCTCGGCGAATTGCGCGGCGTCGTTGGCATCCGCGATGCTCCCCGGCCGCAGCCCGTCGCCCAGCGAGAAGCTGACGTCATAGGCCCGCATGATCTCGCAGATCTCGTCGAAGCGCTCGTAGAGGAAGCTCTCCCGGTGATGCGCCAGGCACCATTTGGCCATGATGGAGCCGCCGCGGGAGACGATGCCGGTGACGCGCTTCGCCGTCAGTGGGATGTAGGGCAGCCGGACGCCGGCATGGATGGTGAAGTAGTCCACCCCCTGCTCCGCCTGCTCGATCAGCGTATCGCGGAAGATCTCCCAGCTCAGCTCCTCCGCCTTGCCGCCCACCTTCTCCAGCGCCTGGTAGATCGGCACGGTGCCGATGGGCACGGGGGAGTTGCGGATGATCCATTCGCGGGTGGTGTGGATGTTCCGCCCGGTGCTGAGGTCCATCACCGTGTCGGCGCCCCAGCGGATGGCCCAGACGAGCTTGTCCACCTCCTCACCCACCGAGGACCAGACGGCGGAGTTGCCGATATTGGCGTTGATCTTCACCAGGAAATTCCGGCCGATTGCCATCGGCTCGGATTCCGGGTGGTTGATGTTGGCGGGGATGATGGCACGGCCGCGCGCCACCTCGTCGCGGACGAATTCCGGGGTGACGTAGTCCGGGATGGCGGCGCCGAAGCTCTCGCCGTCACGGGCCGCCGCCTCGCGGGCGCGTTCGCGGCCGAGATTCTCGCGGATGGCGACGTATTCCATCTCAGGCGTGACGATGCCGGCGCGGGCATAGGCAAGCTGGGTGGGGCGGGCGCCCGGCCTGGCGCGCAGCGGGCGGCGGCCGGCGCGGTCGAAGACCGGCACGCGGCTGGCCTCGCCGGGCTTCAGGCCGTTGTCCTCCGGCTTCGGCTCGCGCCCGTCATAGGCTTCCACATCGCCGCGGGACGCGATCCAGGCGGCGCGCAGCGCGGGGAGACCGCGGCGGATATCCGTGCGCTGCTCGGGGTCGGTATAGGGGCCGGAGGCGTCATAGACGCGAAGCGGCTTCTCCCCCCCGCCGACCGCAATCTCCCGCATCGCCACGCGGATCTCCGGATGCAGCGAGCCGGGGACATGCAGCTTGCGGGAGGCCGGCAGGGGGCCGGTCGTCACCTGTGGCAGCTCGGGGGTGATGGTATCGGGCATTCCTGGACCTCCTTCGAATCGGAGATCCGGGTGGCGTGACCTGCGCGGGGGGGCCCGCCAGCATGGCGCACCCATAGGTTCCGTTCCCTACGCCGGCATGACCCGGATCAGGTTCGCAGGGTCAGGGCGCGACAGCCCACTCTCAGCCCCTGGCGGGACCCCCCTTGGAACACGGGAAGCCTGCGCCCGGGGACCGGCGGTGTCAAATGACCGGATGGCCAGAAAGGCGGATGCGGTCGAGAGGTGCACTGCCTGTTGCCCTGCCACGACCTCGCCGCGGCGGCTGTACGGAACGGGAGAAGGCAGGGCCCAGGGGTTACCATGAAGCCGCCGCAGCGGCTCCATGGGCCATGTCAGGCCGGCTCGCGCGGCTCCGGCTGGCCGGACTCGGCCTCGGCCTCCACCTCCAGCGCATGGCCGTTCACATGGCCATTGAGCTCGGGCTGCTCGCCGCCCTCCGCCCCGTCGGCGCCCTGCTCCGGCCCCGGCTGGTAGCGGCGGTGCTGCCCCTGGCCGCCCTCGCGCTGCTGCTGCGCCTGGTTCATGGCGTTCAGGATGCGGAAGTAATGCTCCGCATGCTGGAAATACCCCTCCGCCATCACCCGGTCGCCCGAGCCGGTCGCGTCGCGGCCGAGCTGGAGGTACTTCTCGAAGAGCTGCTGCGCCGTGCCGCGCAGCCGCATGTCCGGACCGTTGGAGTCGAAGACATGGTTGCGGTTCATCGGCTGATGGCCGCCGCCGCCCCCGGCATTGCGGAACTGGCCGCCGCCACCCCCACCGCCACCACCATGCCGGTGGTTGCGGCCGCGCATGCGTTTCATGTTCATCGCTGTTATGTCTGCCGTCTCGCAGCTAGCCGCCCCGGGCGGGCCGGAAACCTCCGGCGTCGTCCGGCAGTGGCGGTCGATATCATCCAAGGCCCTGGGCCATCGGCGCTCCGCGCTCTGCCGCGGCAAGCTGTTCCGGCCATGGGGCGAAGCCCTTGCGTCCCGGCGCCGGGCCGTGCCCGTTCGCCCGCAGGGGCCGAACCCACCCTACAATCTGCGCTGCGGTGCGCCAAACGGTTTTTTCCGCAAGGCGATCACCCGAGGCGGAGGGCGCGGTCTATGCCCCCCAGATCGGGGTGGCAGCCCCGCGGTTCAAGGCCGGCGGCGCGGGCCAGGGCCTCCACCGCCGGGCGCTGGCCGGCGCCGAGCTCCAGCACCGCCTCCCCGCCCGGGGCGAGCAGCCGGGGCAGCGCCGCCGCCAGGGCGCGATAGGCGCCGAGGCCATCCGCCCCGCCATCGAGGGCCGTGCCCGGCTCATGCGCCGCCACCTCCGGCATCAGGCCGGGGATGGCGGCCGATTCGATATAGGGCGGGTTGGAGAGGATGAGGTCGAAGCGGCCGGCGATCGCCTCCGCCCAGTCGCCCGCCAGGAAGGCGGCGCGGTCGCCAAGCCGGAGCGCCCGCGCATTCTCCCGCGCCAGCGCTGCGGCCGCCGGCACGCGGTCGATGCCGATGCCGGTGGCTTCGGGGAATTCCGTCAACGCCGCCAGCAGCAGGCAGCCCGTGCCGGTGCCGAGATCCAGCACGCGCCGCACCCGGCCGCGCTCCGGGAAGGCGGCCAGCGCCGCCTCGATCAGCGCCTCCGAATCGGCGCGGGGAATGAGCGTCGCCGGCGAGACGCGGAAGGGCAGCGACCAGAATTCCTGGCTGCCCAGCAGCTGCGCCATCGGCGTATGGTCCAGGCGACGGCGGAGCATGTCCGCAAATCGGGAGGCGGCCGCGGGTGGCACCGCGGCGCGCGGGTCGCGCAGCAGGTCCTCCTGCCGGCAGCCCATGGCATGGGCCAGCAGCAGGCGGGCCTCCAGCCGGGGGCTCTCGATGGCGGCGGCACGGAGATGCTGGCCGGCGCGACAGAGGAAGAAGCCGATGGTGCCTGCGGGGTCGGCGCAGGCGGTACCCCGCTCGTTCACTCGCCCTCGGCCGCCAGGCGGGCCGCCTCGTCCTCCGCGGTCAGGGCGTCGATGATCTCGTCGAACTCGCCCAGCATCACCCGGTCGATCTTGTGCAGCGTCAGGCCGATGCGGTGATCCGTGACGCGCCCCTGCGGGAAATTGTAGGTGCGGATGCGCTCGCTGCGGTCGCCGGTGCCGACCTGGCTCTTGCGGTCCGCGGCGCGGGCGCCGTGGACACGGCTGCGCTCCGCCTCGAACAGCCGGGCGCGCAGCACCTTCATCGCCTTGGCGCGGTTCTTGTGCTGGCTCTTCTCCTCCTGCATCGCCACCACCACGCCGGTCGGCAGGTGGGTGATGCGGACCGCACTGTCCGTCTTGTTCACATGCTGGCCGCCGGCGCCGCTGGCGCGGTAGGTGTCGATGCGCAGATCGCTTTCGTTGATCTGCACATCCACCTCCTCGGCTTCCGGCAGCACCGCGACGGTCACGGTGGAGGTGTGGATGCGCCCCTGGGTCTCGGTCGCCGGCACGCGCTGCACGCGGTGCACGCCGCTTTCGTATTTCAGCCGGGCGAAGACACCCCTACCCGCGATTTCGGCGACCGCGCCCTTCACCCCGCCAAGGTCGCTCTCGTCATACTCCATCACCTCGAAGCGCCAGCGGCGGCTTTCGGCGTAGCGCTGATAGGCGCGGAACAGCTCGGCGGCGAAGAGCGCCGCCTCGTCGCCGCCGGCGGCGGGGCGGATTTCCAGAATGGCGCTGCGCTCATCGGCGATGTCCTTCGGCAGCAGCATGAGGCGCACCTCGCGCTCCAGCGCCGGCACCGCCTCCTTCTGCGCCAGGTATTCCGCCTCGGCCAGCTCGCGCAGCTCGGGGTCGGCCAGCATCGCCTCGGCCTCGTCCCGGGCACGCTCGGCGGCGCGCAGCGCCTCCACCTTCTCGACCAGGGGCTCGAGCTCCGACAGCTCCTTCGAGAGCGCGCCGAACTGCCCGCCCTCCGCCGTCGCCAGAAGATGCTTAAGCTCCTCCGCCCGGGTCAGCACCCGGTCGAGCTTCTCAACGAGGCTCACCTCTCCTCGTCCCCCTCATCGCCCGCATCCTCCTCCGCCTCCAGCATCTCCGCCATCAGTGCCTGCATGGCGCTTTCGCTGGCGCCGGTCGCGGCCAGGGCGCGGATCAGCTCCTCGAGCGGCACGGTCTCCTGCGTCCCGGCGTCGAGGTTGCGAACGGTGGCGGTGCCGGCGGCGATCTCCGCCTCGCCAAGGATGACGGCGGCGCCGGCCTTGATGCGGTTGGCGCGCTCCATCCGCCGCTTCAGGTTGCCCTTATAGGCGATCTCCGCCACCACCCCCCGCTCCCGCAACGCCTGCAGGACGGAAAGCGCCGCGGCTTCCGCGGTGTCGCCGCCGGCCGGGATGATGGCGACGGGACGCGGCGCCTCCGGCGTCAGCTCCGCCGCCTCCAGCAGCAGGGAGAGGCGTTCGACGCCCGCCGCCCAGCCGACCGAGGGGGTGGGCGGGCCGCCCATCTCCTCCACCAGGCCATTGTAGCGGCCGCCGCCCATCACCGTGCCCTGGGCGCCGAGACGGTCCGTGACGAATTCGAAGGCGGTGTGGCTGTAATAGTCGAGCCCCCGGACGATGCGCGGATTCTCCCGGAAGGGCACGCCGAAGATGGTCAGGTAGGATTTGACCGCGGCGTAGAATTCCGCCGCTTCCGGCGTCAGGTGGTCGTGGATGGTCGGCGCCTCGGCGACCAGCGCCTTGTCGCGCGGGTCCTTGCTGTCCACGATCCGCAGCGGGTTCTTTTCCAGCCGCGCCTGGCTGTCCTCGGAGAGCTGGTCCTTGTGGGCGGTGAAATAGGCGATCAGCGCGGCGCGGTAGGCGTCCCGGCTGGCGGCGTCGCCCAGGGTGTTGATCTCCAGCACCGTGCCCTCGTCGATGCCGAGCTCCTGCTGGATGTGCCAGCCGCAGGCGATCACTTCCGCATCTGCTAAGGGCTCGGCTGCGCCCAGCACCTCGATGCCGATCTGGTGGAATTGCCGGTAGCGGCCCTTCTGGGGCCGCTCGTAGCGGAACATCGGCCCGGCATAGAAGACCTTGCGGGGCAGGTTCGCCTGGGTGAGGCCGTTGGAGACCAGCGCCCGGCAGACCCCGGCGGTATTCTCCGGCCGCAGGGTGATGCTCTCCCCGCCGCGATCCTCGAAGGAATACATCTCCTTGGAGACAACGTCCGAGGTATCGCCCAGGCCCCGGGCGAAGACGCGGGTATCCTCGAAGATCGGAGTGGCCCATTCCTCGAAGCCATAGAGGGTCGCGACCCGCCGCGCCGTCTCGATGACGTGGAGGTGCCGGCGGTATTCCTCGCCGATCAGGTCATGGGTGCCGCGGGCGGGCTGGAGCAGGGCTTGGGCCATGGGGTGGCGTTACTCCGGGGGATGGGCGCCCGGCAAGGCCCGGCGGCCGGCTCTCAGGGGGCGATCAGGGCGAGGTCGGGGAAATAGGCCCGGTAGCGCCGGGGATCGCGGGTGAGGAGCGGCAGGCCGGCCACCGCCGCATGGGCGCCGATGAAGAAATCCGGCAGGACGCCGGTGCGGCTGCCGCCCTGGCGGCGGTAGGCCTGGAAGGCCTTCCCGGCCGCGAAGAGCGCTGCGCGCGGCGTGGGCGCCACCTCGATCCGCAACTCAGCGAGGAAGACCTCGCACGCTTCGTACTGGCTGAAGCCGACGGAAAGCTCCGCGAACACCACATCGTTGATGAGCAAGGGACCGACGGCAGCGGCCTCGGACAAGGCCTTCGCCGACCAGGGCGCCCAGCGCGGATCGCCTTCGAACAGGTCGATCAGCAGGTTGGTGTCAACCAGCGTCACCCCAATCCTCGCCCCTCGTCAGCCGCATGATCTCCTCGGTGGTCATGCCGTTCCAGCCGGCAGGCGGCTTGCCGAGGAAGCGGGCGAAGCGGTCGGCAATGGGCGGGCTGGCGGCGGCCCGCCGCAGCACAACCTGGCCATCCGGCTGCAGCTCGAACTCCACCTCGCTCTGCCCCGGCGTGATCCCCAGCCGGTCGCGGATGGGCTTCGGGATAGTGACCTGGCCCTTGATGGTCACGGGCATGCCCATGGCGGTAATACCTGTCTCCTGTCCGGTATTACCTAGGGTGGCACGCGGCCGGATGCAACGCCTACCGCGCCATCCAGCTTACTGTCAGGAACAGCGCCAGCTGCGCTGCGCACATCACCCCCAGCCGCAGCAGCGGCCCGGTCAGTGGGCCGCCCGGCAGCGCCGGCGGCCGCAACCGCCCGATCAGCAGCGCCGCAATGCCGATGCCGTTCACTCCGCCGCCTGCTGCGAGGCCTCCGCCGCCTTCTTCGCAGCCTCCTCGGCCTGGATCAGCGCCGCCTTCCGCTCCACCAGCTCCACCAGATGGTCCACCATCGCCGTCTCGTCGATGGTGTGGTCGGTCTTGCCGGCGGCATAGACCATGTGCCGCCCGGCGCCGCCGCCGGTCAGGCCGATATCGGTCATCAGCGCCTCGCCCGGCCCGTTCACCACGCAGCCGATGATGGAGAGCGTCAGCGGCGTCTCGATATGCGCCAGCCGCTCCTCCAGCGTCGCCACCGTCTTGATGACATCGAAGCCCTGCCGGGCGCAGGAGGGGCAGGAGATGATCTTCACCCCGCGATGCCGGAGGCCGAGGGATTTCAGGATCTCCCAGCCGACATGCACCTCCTCCTCCGGCTCGGCCGAGAGCGAGACGCGCAGCGTGTCGCCGATGCCGGACCAGAGCAGGTTGCCGAGGCCGATGGCGGACTTCACCGTGCCGGTCCGCCGCCCGCCCGCCTCGGTGATGCCGATATGCAGCGGGTGGTCACAGACTTCGGCCAGCTGCTGATAGGCGGCGACGGCGAGGAAGACGTCGCTGGCCTTCACGCTGATCTTGAACTCGTGGAAGTCGTTGTCCTGCAGATGGGCCGCATGCCAGAGGGCGCTTTCCACCAGCGCCTCCGGGTTGGGCTCCCCGTACTTCTCCAGCAGGTGCTTCTCCAGGCTGCCGGCATTCACGCCGATGCGGATGGAGCAGCCATGGTCGCGGGCGGCCTTCACCACCTCCTTCACCCGCTCGGCGCTGCCGATATTGCCCGGATTGATCCGCAGGCAGGCGGCGCCGGCCTTCGCCGCCTCGATGGCGCGGCGATAGTGGAAATGGATGTCGGCGACGATCGGGACATTCACCTCGCGCACGATCTCATGCAGCGCCGCGGTGCTCTCCGGCGTCGGGCAGGAGACCCGGACGATGTCGACGCCGGCCAGCTCCGCCCGGCGGATCTGGGCGATGGTCGCCGCCGCGTCCTCCGTCGGCGTGTTGGTCATGGTCTGGACGGTGATCGGCGCATCGCCGCCGACCGGCACCTTGCCGACCATGATCTGGCGCGACTTGCGGCGGAGGATCTGCTGATAGGGGCGATAGCTCATGCGCAATGTCCCATGGCGTCGCGGCCAATATGGCAGCGCCGGGCGAGGAGCCCAAGCGCCGGGGGGAGAAGCTTCGGGGACAGGCCCCGGGAGGTGGTCGGTGCCGCTGCGGCCCTATTGCTGCGCCGGGCGGGGGGCGGCGGGCGCCGCCGGAGCAAGGGCGGCATTGGCCGGCAGGCCCGGTCGCAGCCTTTCCGGGTCCAACGGAATGTCCCGCCGCACCGAAGGGGTGCCGCCGAGCCCCGGCGTGAGCTGCCCGTCCACCAGGATCTCCAGCCCGCCGGCATTGCCGGTGGTCATCAGCAGCCCCTCGCGCGCCGGCACCACATAGGTCTCGCCAGGCCGCAGCACGCGGTTGACCAGAACCGTGCCGGCCTGGCGGTCCCGCACCTGCAACCAGCAATCGGCCTTGGCCCGCAGCACCAGCCTGCCCTCTTCCGGCTGCGGGGCAGTGCCCGGAGCAGGTGCGGCAGCGGGGGGCGCAGCCGGGGGCGGCGCGGGGAAGGGTGCGACGCCGGGCGCCGCAGGGGGGGCAAAGCCAGGGCCTGAGGAAGCGCCCCCCGGCGCAGCGCCCGGCCCCGCTGCCACGCCCGCCCCGGGCGCCACCACCACCGGCCCGGCTGGCGGCCGGGCGGGGGAAGTGCCGCCGGCAGGCGGCCCAAGGGGGGCTGCGGCCTGCGGCGCGGCCGGGGCCATGGGCTCCGGCGCCGCCTCGCGCGCGGCCTGCTCGATATGCGGCGGGGGCGGCGGCACCGCATCCACGCTGCGACCGCCGCTGGCCGACCAATTATACCAGGCGACATAGGCGCCGACCGCCAGCACGGCCCCCACCAGCATCACCGCCCCGGCCGGGACGCCGCGGTCCGGCACGGGTTCCGGGAAGACCAAGTCGGTCTTCCGGGTCACCCCTGGGCCGATGCTGTCGCGGAAGCGGCGCACCATGTCATCGGCATCGAGGCCGAGGGCGCGCGCATAGGAACGGACGAAGCCCACCGCATAGGCCGGCGCTGGCAGGTCCCGCACCCGCCCTTCCTCCAGCGCCGCCAGATAGACCCGGCGGATGCGCAGCGCGGCGGAAAGATCCTCGACCGAGAGCCCGAGCGCCATCCGCGCATCGCGCAATTCCTCCCCGAGCCGCGCGGCCTCGCCGGCGGCGGGTTCAGATCGGGCGAGGCGTTTCATGTCGTCTGGCACGCCTCGGCGATGTAGCCCGCAGCACCCAGGGCAGCAAACCGATTTCCGTCCTGCGGCGTGAATATCATGCCACGGACATGCCGCACGCCGTCCCCTCCCCGCTTCAGCCCGGCAGCCGCCCCGCCAGCGCCGCCCGCGCCTGCTCCATCAGCTCCGCGATGATCTCCGCCGCGGGCTGCTCCTTCGCCACCATGCCGACGCTCTGGCCCGCCATCAGGCTGCCCTGCTCGACATCGCCGTCGATCACCGCGCGGCGCAGGGCGCCGGCCCAGAAATGCTCGATCTCGAGCTGCGCGGCGTCCTTGTCCAGCTCGCCCGCCACGAAGCGGGCGAGCACCGCCGCCTGATGCTCCAGGAAGCGCTTCGTCCCCTCATTCTGCAGCGCCCGCACCGGAATGACCGGGAAGCGGGCATCGAGCTGCACCGTAGGCAGCGCATCCCGCGCCGCGCCGCGGATGAAGGCCTGCTTGAACTTCGGATGGGCGATGCATTCCGTGGCACAGACGAAGCGGGTGCCGAGTTGCGCGCCCGCCGCACCCATCTCGAGATAGGAAAGGATCGCCTCCCCCCGCCCGATGCCGCCGGCGACGAAGACCGGCACCTGGGCCGCCATCTCCGGCAGGATCTCCTGCGCCAGCACGTTCAGGCTGACCGGGCCGATATGCCCGCCGGCCTCGGAGCCCTCGATCACCAGCGCATCGGCGCCGCTGCGCACCAGCTTCTTCGCCAGCGCCAGCGCCGGGGCGAAGCAGACCACCTTGGCCCCGCCCTCCTTCGCCCGCTTGATGGCGGCGGTGGGCGGGATGCCGCCGGCGAAGACGATGTGGCTCACCTTGGCGGCCAGGCAGGTCTCCACCAGCTGGTCCAGCCGGGGATGCATGGTGATGAGGTTGACGCCGAAGGGCCGGTCGGTCAGCGCCTGGGTGCCGGCGATCTCCTCCGCCAGCCGCGGCGGCTCCATCGCCCCGCAGGCGATGGTGCCGAAGGCGCCGGCATTGGAGAGGGCGGCGACCAGGTGCCGCTCGCTCACCCAGCTCATCGCCCCGCCCATGATGGCGATGCGGCTGCCGAGGAAGGCGGCGCCGCGCGCCATCAGCCTGTCGAGCGCCGCGGCGGCGGCCGCGGGGGGCAGGGTCAGCGCGTCCATCAGGCGGCCGGCCCGTCCAGCCCATAGGCGCTGTGCAGGGCGCGCACCGCGAGTTCGGTGTACTCGGCGCCGACCAGGACGCTGACCTTGATCTCGCTGGTGGAGATGACCTGGATGTTGATCCCCTTCTCCGCGAGTGCCTTGAACATGGTGTTGGCGACGCCCGCATGGCTGCGCATGCCGACGCCGACGACGCTGATCTTGGCCACATCGGGGTCGGCCACCACCGTCTCGAAGCCCAGCTCACCCTTCGCCTCGTCCAGCGCCGCCTGGGCACGGGCGAGATCCGCCTTGCCGACGGTGAAGGTCATGTCCGTGGTGCCGTCCGCGCCGAGGTTCTGGACGATCATGTCCACATTCACATTGGCCTTGGCCATGGCGCCGAAGACGGCGGCGGCGATGCCCGGCCGGTCCGGCACCCGCCGCAGCGTCAGTTTCGCATCGTCCCGCGAATAGGCGATGCCGCTCACGATGGGCTGTTCCACGATCTCGTCCTCATCCACCACCAGGGAGCCTGGCTTGTCCTCGAAGCTGGAGAGCACCTGCACCCGCACCCGCTGCTTCATCGCCAGCTCGACCGAGCGGGTCTGCAGCACCTTGGCACCGACCGAGGCGAGTTCCAGCATTTCCTCGTAGCTGATGCGGTCCAGCTTGCGGGCGCGCGGCACGATGCGCGGATCCGTCGTGTAGATGCCATCCACATCCGTATAGATGTCGCAGCGATCCGCCCTCACCGCCGCGGCGATGGCGACGGCCGAGAGGTCCGAGCCGCCGCGGCCGAGGGTGGTGATGCGGTTGCGCTCCTTCTCGACGCCCTGGAAGCCGGCGATGACCGGCACCTGGCCCTGCCGCATGCGCTCCACCAGCAGGCTGCCGTCGATGCTCTCGACCCGAGCCTTGCCATGGGCGCCATCCGTCACGATGGGCACCTGCCAGCCCTGCCAGGAGCGGGCATCGATGCCCATGGTCTGCAGCGCGATCGCCAGCAGGCCGATCGTCACCTGCTCCCCCGTGGCCACCACCACATCGTATTCCCTGGCATCATGCAGGGGGGAGAGGTCCTGGCACCATTTGACGAGCTGGTTGGTGACGCCGGCCATGGCGGAGACGACCACGGCGACCTCGTTCCCGGCCTCCACCTCCCGTTTCACGCGGGACGCGACGTTGCGGATGCGGTCGAGATCGGCGACGGAGGTGCCGCCGAACTTCATCACGATACGGGCCATGGGGCGCTTCTTGGAAACGGGGGCAAAATTGCGGTCTGCCGCGCGGTTGCGCCCGTGCGGCGGCCGGCACAGATACCGGCGCAGCCCCCCGGCTGCAACAACCGGGCGTGAGGCAGGAGGGTGTGCGGGCCATGCAGAGCGGCCATGGGGGCATCGGTGGCAGTGCGGATGGCGCGGAAATCGCCAAATTCGACCGGCTGGCCGGGCGCTGGTGGGACCCGAAGGGGCCGATGGCGCCGCTGCATGCCATGAACCCGGCCCGGATGGGCTGGGTGATCGGCCATCTGGCCCGGCGGCATGGACGGGATCCAGCGACGGCGCGGCCGCTGGAGGGGCTCTCGGTATTGGATGTGGGCTGCGGCGCGGGTCTGGCCAGCGAGGCCCTGGCCCGGGCCGGCGCCGATGTCACCGGGCTGGATGCGGCAGGCGCCGCGCTGGAAGCGGCGCGGGCGCACGCCGCCGCCGGAGGCCTGACCATCGACTACCGGGAGGGGCTGCCGGAGGCGCTGGCGGCGGAGGGGCGGCGCTTCGATGCCGTGCTCGCCCTGGAGGTGATCGAGCATGTGGCGGACCGTGCCGCCTTCTGCGCGGCGCTGCGGGCCCTGGCGAAGCCGGGAGCGCCGGTCTTCCTCTCCACCCTGAACCGCACGCCGCGCAGCTTCCTGATGGCGAAGCTCGGCGCCGAATACCTGCTGCGGCTGCTGCCGGTGGGCACGCATGACTGGCGGATGTTCCTGCGCCCGGCGGAGCTGGGGGCGGCGCTGCGGGCGGCAGGGCTGCGGGTGACGGAGATCGCCGGGCTGAACATGGCGCTGCCGGGCGGCACTTGGCGGGTCAGCCGGGATGTGGGGGTGAACTACATGGTGATGGCGGTTTAAGCCTCCCCACGAAGCCGCTAACGTCCGGGATCTCGCACAGCCTTCCGCGGCGAAGTCGCGGAAGGGCACCGGGCAGCGTCGGTTGCAACCGGTGCAGCTCACGCACCCCTCCCTGCCCGGCCGCCGTGGCGTTCGCACGGCAAGGCTCCATGGGGTTGAGCGCGCAAGGACGCCACGCCGCGGCTTCAGGCGAAGGCGACCCGCCGCGCCCGCCCGCGCCACAGCAGCCAGCCTGCCAGCGCCAGATGCACGCCGTTCCAGATCAGCCCGTTCACCACCGCCATCCGGTAGCTGCCCGTCAGGTCGAAGACGAAGCCGGACATCCAGCCGCCCAGCGCCATCCCCACCAGCGTCGAGGACAGCGCCAGCGAGACCCGCACCCCCACCTCCGAGGCCGGAAAATTCTCCCGCACGATCACCGCATAGCAGGGCACGATGCCGCCCTGGAACAGGCCGAACAGGCCGGAGATGACGTAGAGCGGCACCAGCCCGTCGAAGGGCAGGAACAGCGCCAGCGCCACCGCCTGCAGCAGCGAGGCCAGCACCAGGGTGGAGAGCGCCCCGATCCGGTCCATCACCAGCCCGAAGGCCAGCCGGCTGAGGACACCCGTCGCCAGCATCAGGGACAGCATCTCGGCGCCGCGCGCCGCGCCGTAGCCGAGATCGACGCAATAGGCGACGATATGCACCTGCGGCATGGCCATGGCGACGCAGCAGGCAATGCCCGCCGCCACAAGCACCCCCTGCAGCACATTGGGGGAAAGCCCCAGCGCCGTGCCGCCGCCGCCGCCCGTCCGCGTCACCGCCTCCTGCTGCGGCGGCTTCCGGCGCAGCAGCAGCGCCAGCGGCAGCAGCAGGACGAGGCAGGCGATGCCCACCAGCTCATGCGTCCGCCGCCAGCCGAGCCCCGCGATTCCCCATTGCAGCAGGGGCGGCCAGACCGTGCCGGCGAAGTAATTGCCGCAGGCGCAGATGGCGACCGCCAGCCCACGCCGCTGCCGGAACCAGAGCGAGGTATCGGCGACCAGCGGCCCGAACATGGCACAGGCGCCGAGCAGCCCGATGAACAGCCCATGGATCAGCGCGAAGCTGGTGATGTCCCCCGCCTGCGCCGCCAGCAGATAGCCGAGGCCAAGGGAGAGGCTGCCCCCCAGCACCGGCCACATCACGCCGAAGCGGTCCGCCAGCCGGCCCATCAACACCCCGCCCAGGGCGAAGCCGATGGTGGTGAGGGTATAGGGCAAGGCCGCCGCCGCCCGCGCCGTGCCGAATTCCGCCTGCACCGCCGGCAGCGCCACCACGATGGACCATAGCCCGACGCCGCCCAGCGTGTTGAGCGCCACGGCCAGAGCCAGCCGGGCCCAGGCATAGGGCGAGTCCACCCCGCCCGCGGCCCAGGGTGCCGCACGGTCTGCGACTGGCATGCGATTCCTCCGGGCTCTCACGGCCGCGCCGGAAGCATCGCACCCCGCGCCGCCCCTGGCTACCGGTTCGCCCGCTCCGGCATCGCCGCGCGAGCACGGAGGCCTCGGCGCAATGTGCGGGCTCGGGCCATCCGGCCTCGTTGTGAGGAGGCCCGTCGCGCAGGGGATGGCGGCGCCCGGGTCCATGCTGGACGCGGCCGGGACCGCTAGCCTAGCCTGCAGGCGGAACGACAGGGGAGGGATACGTCATGCTGACCCGGAGGGTCTTCACATCCTGCGCCATCTGCGGCGTGCTGGGCCTGACCGCGAGCAAGGTCTCCGCGCAGCCGGCCGGCGGCATCACCCGCACCCTGCTGCGGCAGGAGGATGTGCCGGGCACGAACTACGTGAACATGCAGATGATCGTGGAGATCGAGCCCAACGCCATGATCGCCCGCCACACCCATCCGGGGCACGAGGGCAGCTACGTCATCGAGGGCGAGTCGGAGCTGCTGGTGGCCGGCCAGCCGCCGCGGCTGATCAAGGCGGGGGACAGCTTCCTGGTGCCGGCCGGGGTGCCGCATGCGGCGCGCAACGGGGCGGCGAAGACCCGGATCTTCGGCAGCTTCGTGGTGGAAAAGGGCAAGCCCGTGGCCTCCCCGGCGCCGGAGTGACGCCAGGAGAGGCGCCGCGCGACAAGGCGCGCCGCAGCGCCACGCCCTCCCCCTCCCCGGCCCACGGCGCCGCGCCCGGAGGGCATCCGGGGGCAGCGTCCCGATCCGGCCTTGTCAATCCTGCCGGGCGCCGGAGGCCAGGATGATGGGCCGCAGCTTCGCCTCCTGCGCCGCGCGGAACTCCCGGATCGCCTCCGGCGTCGTCCACCAGGTCCGGGCGCCGAGCTCCAGATAGGCGCGCCGCAACCCCTCGCTTTCCAGCGCCTGCCGCGCCCAGTGATTCATCCGGGCGACCATCGCCGGCGGGATGCCGGCCGGGCCGCAGAGACAGGTCCAGGAGACGATGTCGAAGCCCGGGATGAACTCCGCGATCGCCGGCAGATCCGGCGCCGCGGGGCTGCGCTCCGCGCTCGTCACCGCCAGGCCCCGCAGCTTGCCTTCCCGCACGAAGCCGATGGAGGAGGAGAAATTGGCCAGCATCATCTGGATGCGCCCGGCCATCAGATCCACCAGCCCCGGCGCCTCGCCGCGATAGGGCACATGGACCAGCTCCGACCCCGTCATCTGCCCGAACATGGCGCCGGAAAGGTGCAGCGTGGTGCCCGGACCCGCCGAGCCGTAGGAGAAGCGGCCCGGCGCCTCCCGCATCATGGCGATGAGCTGCGGCACCGTGCGCGCCGGCGAGTCGTTGTTCACCACCAGCAGGTTGGGCAGCTGCCAGATGCCGGAGACGAAGGTGAAGTCACGCTCCGGGTGGAAGGGCAGGCTCGGCTTCAGGGTCGGCGAGATGGCCTGGGAGGCGATGCCGCCGAGGCCGAGCGTCAGCCCATCCGGCCGCGACTTCGCCACCGCGTCCAGCCCGACATCGCCGCCCGAGCCGGAGCGGTTCTCGACGACGAATTGCTGCCCCGTCAGCTCGCTCAGCCGGGCGCAGAAGAGGCGGGAGAGGATGTCGGTGGAGCCGCCCGGCGGGTAGGGGTTGATGTAGCGCACCGTCTGGGTCGGCCAGTCGCCGCCTGCATTCCCCTGGGCGCGGGCCAGGGAGGGGGCGAACGCCGGCGTGGCGAGCAGCGCGGCCAGCGCGGTGCGGCGGGTGGTCTGCGGCATGCGGGCGTCTCCTCAATCGACCTGGGCGCCGGAGGCGCGGATGATGGGCGCGAAGGCGGCCTCGTTCCTTGCCCTGAAGCTGGTGAATTCCTCCGCCGTGGTGAACCAGGTGGTGGCGCCGTTCTCCTGGAAGCGGGCGATGAGCTCGGGCGCCGCCAGCGCCTGGCGGGTGAGTTGGGAAAGCCGCTGCACCACCGAAGCGGCGAGGCCTGCCGGCCCCATGACGCCGCCCCAGCTGTCGATCTCGAAGCCCGGCAGGAACTCCGCCATGGCCGGGTATTCCGGCGCGAAGGGGCTGCGCTTCGCGCCCGTCACCGCCAGGCCGCGCAGCCTGCCCTCCCGCACCAGGCCGAGGCCCTGGGGGATGTTGTCGAACATCATGTGCACCCGGCCGGCGACCAGGTCGATATGCGCCGGCGCCCCGCCGCGATAGGGGACATGAACCATGTCCAGCCCCGCCATGGCGGCGAACATGGCGCCGGAGAGATGCACCGTCGTGCCGCTGCCGGAGGAGGCGTAGCTGTACTTGCCGGGATTCGCCTTCACCAGCGCGATCAGCTCCGGCACCGTGTGCGCCGGCACGTCATTGTTGATGGTGAGGAAATTCGGCAGCTGCCACAGGCCGGAGACGTAGGTGAAGTCCTTCGTCACGTCGAAGGGCAGGCGGCGGTAGAGCGTCGGCCCGATGGCCAGCGGCGCGACGCTGGCGAGGCCGATGGTGCGGCCATCCGGCGCGCTGCGGGCGATCGCCTCCGTGCCGATATTGCCGGCGGAGCCGGAGCGGTTCTCGACGACGAATTGCTCGCCGGTGAGCTCGGCCATCTTCTGGCACCAGATGCGGGAGAGGATGTCCGTGCCGCCGCCCGGCGGGAAGATGCCGATGAACCGGATGGGCCCCTGGGGCCAGATGCCCTGCCCCAGCGCCGGCGCGGCCAGCGCCGCGGCACCGAAGGCAAGCGCCGCGCGGCGCCCGATAGTCACGCTCATGTTTCGCTCCCTGAAGCCCGGCCTTTGGGCCTTGCCGGCAGCATGCCATGCTTCGGGCGGCCCGCCTATCGCCTCCGCAACGGCAGGCGGCCTCGCCAGCTAGTGATCAAAACCTGACGCTTGGTACCCACGACGCGGCTCCCGCTCGCCAAACATCGGCTTGGGCGTCAGAGGCGACGTATGACAGTGAACCACTCCCAGATGAGCGGGGTGTCTTCGGTGAGGACTGCGCCGTGGCGCGCCGCCGACGCTCTGTAGAACGGCCCCATCATCCGATGCCACCACTCGACCGTCCGTTCCCCCTCGCCATAGGCACGAGCCATCGCCGTGGTGATCGCCGCAAAGGGCATGATCTCGACCCGCGCCGTTTCGACAATGCCGCGCGGCTTTTTCGAGCCGTCCAACAGCACGCTGAGCGCGCCGACGAAGGGGACCTTGCCGTCAGGGTAATCCCAAAATGGCGAGGAGGTGAGCGTCTTCGTCCCGTTCAGGATCAGCGTGGCCCCTTCGTCGGCGTGTTCCGGGGCAACCCCGATGGACATCGGGAGGAAGTAGCGGGCCTCCTCGCCGGGGAAGGCCGCCTCCAGCATGCGCCTTAGCTCTGCCTCCATGTCTTTACCCTGAAGCGGGCATACCGATGGGTATCAAGCGCTAGGCGTGTACCACTAGGGACTTCAGCCGGCAGCGGCCCGCGGCCCCGCCCGCGCATCCCGCCGGGCAACCGCCCTGCCCGCCCGGGCGTTGGCCCTGCCATTCCGAGGAGGCCCGCATGGCCGATCCCCTTGCCCTCGATGCCGCCGGCGTGCCGCCCACCCCCTTCGAGATCCCGGGCGCGCGGGGCCAATTCCGCATCCAGGTGCTGAACGAGGATGCCGGGCGCGGCGTCGTCACCAGCATCGTCCACATCCCGCCCGGCGGCTTCATCCCGGCGCATTTCCACCGCGCCGGGCCGGAGATGCATTACGTGCTGGAGGGCGAGCTGCTGGAGCGCGGCCAGCGCCACGGCCCCGGCGCCTTCCTCACCCAGGCGGCCGGCGTGGTGCATGGCCCGCATGAGAGCGAAGGCGGCGCCCGGGTACTGACGGTGCAGCACTGGCAATCCCGCGACGGGCAGTTCGACTTCCACATGGCGGAGGCCACGCCCGCCACGGATGATTCCCCGCGCGCCGCCGAAGGCGTCCCCGGTGAGAGCCGCGAACAGGCCGAGCGCAATCTCGGCGGCGGCTATGGCTGACTCCCCGTAAAGCCGCTGCGGCTTTATGGGAACCCGGAGGCACTGAACTTCCGCAGCCTCGCACAGCCTTCCGCGGCAAAGCCGCGAAAGGGCACGGGAGGGTGGCAGCCTCTGAAAGGCGCAGCAGGAATGGCGCCGGGGCCGAAGCCCGGCCGCCGCTATCGCGCCCGGTCGATGCAGAAGGCGACGATGTCGGCCAGCGCCTGCCGCTCCTTCCCCTCCGGGAAGGCGGCCAGGGCAGCCAGCGCCTCGTCACCGTAGCGCCGCGCCCGCTCCACCGTGTCGCGCAACGCCCCGTGCCGTTCCAGCAGCGCCTGGGCCGCGGCCAGGTCGGTCTCCGCCTGGCTCCGCTCCTCCAGCACCCGGCGCCAGAAGCCGCGCTCTGCCTCATCGCCGCGGTCGAAGGCCAGCAGCACCGGCAGGGTGATCTTGCCCTCGCGGAAATCATCGCCGACCGTCTTGCCCAGCCGCTCCTGCTCCGCCGCGTAGTCCAGCGCGTCATCCACCAGCTGGAAGGCGATGCCGAGGTTGCGGCCATAGGCATCCAGCGCCTCGGCCTCCGCCGCCGGCCGGTCCGCGACCACGGCGCCGATGCGGGTCGCGGCGGCGAAGAGCGCGGCGGTCTTGCCCTCGACCACCTGCAGGTACTGCGCCTCGGTGGTCGTGGTGTCGTTCTGGGTGACGAGCTGCAGCACCTCGCCTTCCGCGATCGTCGCGGCGGCGGCGGAGAGGATGCCGAGCACCTCGAGGTTGCCGTCCTCCACCATCAGCTGGAAGGCGCGGGCGAAGAGGAAATCGCCCACCAGCACGGAGGGCTTGTTGCCGAACAGCGCATTGGCACTGGCCTGGCCGCGGCGCAGCGCGCTCTCGTCCACCACGTCGTCATGCAGCAGCGTCGCGGTGTGAATGAACTCCACACAGGCGGCGAGCGCGACATGGCGCATCCCGCGATAGCCGCAGAGCCGCGCGGCGGCCAGCGTCAGCAGTGGCCGCAGCCGCTTGCCGCCCGCCGCGACGATATGCGCGGCGAGCTGCGGAATGAGGGCGACCGGGCTCTGCATCCGCTCGACGATCAGCCGGTTGCAGGCCTCAAGATCGGCACGCACCAGCTCCGTCAGCGCGGTCAGCGCGTCCTCGCCGCCCGACGCGGCCATCCTGTCTGGCGACGCGATCGGCATCGCCTGCGCTTCCGCGTCCAATTCGCTCGACCCTGGCTCGCTTGACCCTGGTGTGGGGGGCGGCACCATAACCACGCGGCCATGTGGCGGCAAGCGAAGCAAATTCAAGGGTTTCATCTCGACATGCGGGTGGTCGCCGAAAGCCAGGACCCGATTCGCATCAGCTTCCTCCAGGCATTGCTGGCCGATGCCGGCATTCCGAGCCTGGTGCTGGACGCGCATATCAGCGCGCTGGAAGGCGGCATCGGCGCCTTTCCGCGCCGCCTGGCGGTGGCGGCGGAGGACCTCGCCCGCGCCCGCCGCCTGCTGGCCGAAGCCGGCGAGGCGGCAGGGTGAGCGAGGACCTCACCGAGGACCATCTGCTCGGCGGCCGGGTGCGGCTGCGCCAGCCGCGCCGCGGCTTGCGGGCGGGGCTGGATGCGGTGCTGCTGGCCGCCGGCATCCCCGCCCGGCCGGGGGAGCGGGTGCTGGAGGCCGGCTGCGGCAGCGGCGCGGGCTTCCTCTGCCTGGCCGCGCGCGTGCCGGGCGTGACGATCCTGGCGGTGGAGCGGGAGCCGGCGCTCGCCGTCCTGGCACGGGAGAATGCCGCGGCCAACGGGTTTGCCGCGCAGGTGGAGGTGGTCGAGGGCGATGTGCGCGACCTGGCGCTGGCCCGCCGCCTGCCGCGCTGCGATCACGCTTTCGCCAACCCGCCCTATTGGCCCGGCGGCACGGCGCCGCCGGAGGCGCTGCGCCGGGCGGCGACGCATGAGGAGGCGGGGCTGGAGGCCTGGGCCCGCTTCCTCGCCGCGCCGCTGGCCCATCGCGGCAGCCTCAGCCTCATCCTGCCCGCGGCGCGGCTGGAGGCGGGGATGGCGGCGCTGGCGGCGGCGGGCG
>NZ_JAMZIK010000179.1 GCF_024178315.1 Siccirubricoccus soli
TGGCGGCAAGCGCCCGGCTGGCATTCCCATTCAGATAGGTCAGGCGCCAGTCGTGATCGACGACGACGACGCTGTCCATGGTGCTTTCCAGCACGGAGGAGAGGCGGGTGGCGGCGGCCTCGGCCTCCTGCTTTGCCTGTTCGGCCGCCTCACGGGCCTGCCTGATGTCCGTCACATCATGGGCGATCGACAGGATGCGGGCGGGACGGCCATCGGCATCAGGAATGGGCGCGATACCGATTTCGAGCCATTGTACTGCACCGCTCCGCATGACGCGGCGAGCCTGATGCTGCGAAGGAATTCCCGCTTTCGCCAATGCCAGCGCTTGGCGTGCCGCATCGGCATAATCCACGGGCAGGTTCTCGGCCCAGTTCCCCCCCTGCTCGGCCTCCAGGAGGCGATAGCCTGCCCGGTTCATGAATTGCAGGCTGCCCTCCAGGTCAAGCACGCGGATGCAATTCGGGCTGCTCTCCAACACGCTGCGCGCGAAGGCTTCGCTTTCCCGCAACGCCGCTTCTGCGGCCCGCCGCTCGGAGATGTCGGTGACCGAGCCGACATAGCCGAGAAAGCTGCCATCCCCCCCAAAGCGCGGCCGGCCCTGATCGATCACCCAGGCGCAACCGCCATTCGCGCGGCGGATCCGGAACTCGGCACGGTAGGCTTCACGCCGCTCATTCGCGGCCAGAAACGCCTGCCCCGCCCGCTCGCGATCGTCGGGATGGACGGCCTCAAGCCACCCATAGCCAAGCGCCTCGGCTTCCGTCATGCCCGTCATCTCGTACCAGAGGCGGCTCAGGAAGGTGCCAGAGCCACTCGGTTCACTGACCCAGATGGCGACGGGGGCGTCGTCCGCGATGGCACGGAAGCGCAGCTCGCTCTCGCGCAGCGCCTCCTCCGCCAGCTTGCGATCATGGACGTCCTCCGTTCCGCCATACCAGCGGATCACCTGCCCGTCGGCAGCGCGGCGTGCGGCGCCGCGCGTGCGGCACCAGCGATAGCGCTGGATCCATGCACGCGCGACCCCGCTTCGTGCGGATGATGGCAGCATCATCCGCTGGTACGGCACACTCGACGACATCCACGACCGCAAGCTGGCCGAGACCGCGCTGCGCGAAAGCGAGGAGCGCCACCGCTACACCTTGGAGCTGAGCCCGCTGATCCCCTGGTCGGCGGATCCGCAAGGGCTGGTCACCGATGTCGGGACCCGCTGGTGCGAGCGCACCGGCATGACGGCCGAGGAGACCCTCGGCACCGGCTTCGCCGCCGCCGTGCATCCGGATGACGCACCAGAACTGCTGGATTGGTGGCAGTCCTCCGTTCAAACCGGCGAGCCCTTTACGGCGGAGTGCCGGTATCGGCAGGCGGATGGCAGCTATTGCTGGGTGCATGTGCGTGCGGCGGCCCGGCGGGACGATGAGGGACGGATCCTCCGCTGGTATGGCACGCTGGAGGATATCCAGGACCGAAAGCTGGCCGAACTCGCCCTGCGGGAGAGCGAGGAGCATTATCGCCACTTTGTTGAGCTGAACCCGCAATATCCCTGGTCCGCGAATGAGGAGGGGCAGGCCGACCAGCTCTCCTCCCGCTGGCTTTCTTTGCTGGGCATGACCCAGGAACAGGCCGCGGGCACCGGCTGGCTCGATGCGGTGCATCCGGAGGACCTTCCGGCCGTCCTCACGATCTATCATCAGGCCAAGGCGAGCGGCGAGCCCTTCGACTACGAAGCGCGCTTCCGCATGGCTGATGAGCGATAGCTGCCATCCCGCAGGCGGTAGCGGTACTCGGTGGAGAAGAGTTCGCCGGTCTCGGTGGCGTGAAGCCACTTCCGAGCGGTATCAGATACATCCTCAGGGTGGAGGGCGGCGGCCCAGGCCGTTCCAAGGGTCTGCTCAGGCGTCAAGCCGGTCTTCTCGTACCAACGCGGCACGACATCGACGATCCCGCCCTGCGGGTCTGCCGACCAGGCAATGAGCGGGCTCAGCTCCACGGTCGCGCGGTAGCGAGCCTCGCGCTCCCGCAAAGCCGCCTCGGTCCGCCTGATATCGGTGATGTCGAAGACCGAGACGCAGATGAAAGGCTGGTCGCCATGGGTATTGGCGAGGTTCACGAGTCGCTTGCGGGTAAGGAGGATATGAACCTTACCGTCGGATAGGGTGAGCCCCTCCTCGATCTCCCGGTCCTCCCCGGTCTTGAAAACCTCATCGTCCAGGGCGCAGTAGCCATCCGCCTGCTCCCTAGAGCCCAGATCGTAGTCGGTACGACCTAGCATCGCCTCACGCGGGCGGTGCATCAACGCGCACCAAGCATCGTTCATCAGCACCCAGCGATGCGCCC
>NZ_JAMZIK010000018.1 GCF_024178315.1 Siccirubricoccus soli
CCCGCCGCCTGGCCCGCAGCGGCCGGTCCCGCCGCGCCATCGCCGCGCATCTGGCCGGCAAGGGCGTGGCGCGGGAGGTGGCGGCCGCCGCCCTGCCGGATGCCGAGGCCGAGCTGGACGCGGCGCTGGCGCAATGCCGGCGGCGGCGGATCGGCCCCTTCGCCCGCGGAGCGGAGATGCCGCGGCTGAAGGCGCTCGCCGCCCTGGCCCGCGCCGGCTTCGGGCGGGAGGTGGCGGAGCGGGCGCTGGACATGGAGCCGGCGGCAGCGGAGGAGCGGCTGCTCGCGCATCGCGCAGGGTGATCCGGCAGCCCTATGGTTGAACCCCAGACTCATGGCGCGATCCGGGGCGAAGCCTTGGCTCTGCCGGTTGGTGGCACTGCCGCCAACCGGCAGAGCCCCATTCTTCTTCCGCGGCTACGCCGCCGCCGGGCGTCCCCGCCGCAGCCGCCCGCGCAGCCCCGCCGTCACCCGGCCGAGCAGCCGGAGCAGATCCGCCTCCGCCCCCTCCGGCCGGCCGGCCCCGTACCAGAGCAGCGCCATGGCCGTGGCGAAGACCGCAACCCCCAGCCCGATAGCGCCTAGCAGCCAGGACAGGGCAGCCATGGTGCCGCCGGGCATGGTGAGGTCCCAGTAGCCCGCCGCCCACAGCGCCGCCGCCATCAGCAGGGCCGCCACCGAAGGCCGCCAGCAGCCGCCAAGGATGGTGGCAACGGGGATGCGCAGCATCCGGGCCGAGGCCCGCAGCATCAGCGCCGAATCGAGCAGGAAGCCGGCGCAGGCGGCCACCGCCGCGCCGACCAGCCCGAAAGCCGGGATGAGCAGCGCCATCAGCCCCAGCCGCACCGCCACGCCGACGACAAAGATGCCGCAGAGCTGCCGCATCCGCGCCTGGGAGCTGAGGAGGGCCTGACCGATATTGCTGAAGAGCTGGGTGACGCCGACCAGACCGAAGATGGCGGTGACCGGCACCGCCGCCTGCCAGGCTGGCCCCACCGCCAGGAAGATCAGCGGCGCCCCGACGAAGGTGATGCCGAAGCCGGCCGGCAGCATCAGCAGCGCGGTCAGGGCGGTGATGCGGCGATAGGAGTCGGCCATCGCCGTCTCCCCGCCCTCCCTGCCTGCTACGGCGAAGCTTGGCATGCAGGCCCGGGCGATGGGGGCGGCAAGTTCGGAACCCGGCAGCGTCGCGATCTCCGACCCGATATTGTAGGCGCCCACCGCCGCAGTCCCCGCCAGGCGGCCGATGAAGAAGCCATCCGCGCGGTCCCGCAGCATGAGCGTGACGATGACCGCCCAGGTCCAGACCGAAACCCCGACCAGCTCCCGCCAGGCAGCCAGGCTGAGGCGCGGCCGGTAGCGATGCAACGCGTAGCTCATGCAGGCGGCGGTGAACCGGGCGGCGACGAGGCTGGCCACCAGCGCCCAATGGGTGCGGAAGAGGAGGCCGCCGCCGATGGCGATGGCGACGCCGAGCAGCCGCGGCAGGCTCATCATCAGGAAATCGGCGCGGAAATCCAGGTTCCGATGGAAATCCACCACCCCGACATTGGTGACCCCGTTCAGCACCGGCAGCAGCGCCAGCACCAGCAGCACCGGATGCAGCCGCGGATCGCCGAAGAAGCCGGCGAGCGGGCCCGCCGCGGCGACCAGCGCGGCGCTGATCGCCAGGCCACGCAGCAGGTTCAGGGTGAAGACGGTGTCGTAGAGCCGGCGCGTCGGCTCCTTCGCCCGGATGATCTGCTGATCCAGCCCGACATTGAGGCAGGCATCGAGCGTGGCGCCGCAGGCATAGGCCAGCGCCACCAGGCCGAAATCCGCCGGCGCCAGCAGCCGGGCCAGCACCAGCGTGCTGGCCAGACCGAGCAGCCGCGTGAGGAGCCGCCAGGCGAAGACCCAGCCGGCGCCGATGGCCGTGCGGGCGAGGATGCTGGCCATGCTGCCGCCTCAACCCCCGCCTGGCGCCGTGACAGGGCTTGGCGACGCCCTTACACTTTCGCGAGGCTGCGGCCATCGCGCCCGGGCCATCGTGGAAAGCCGGTGATGCTCAGACGTCTCATGCCTGTCCCGTTGCGCAACCTCCGCTGGCGCCTGCGATGACTCCGACAGACAGAAGGCTGGGCGCGATCCCCCTTCGCCGCGCTGGGCCGCACGCTGCGCTTCAGCCTCATGGAGGTGGCGCGAGAGGAGTTCGAGTTCTCCAGCCCCGCCGGGCTGCGCTTCGCCACCGCACGGCATAATTTCAGCTCCTTCGCCATGGCGGTGGAGGGCGCGCGGGACCTCGAGATCTGGCCGCTGATCGCCCGGCATGTGCGGCCGGGCGGCGTCTTCGTCGATGCCGGGGCGAATGTCGGCACCTATGCCATTCCCGCCGCGACGCTGGTGGGGCCAACCGGCCGGGTGGTGGCGTTCGAGGCGCATCCGCGCACTTTCCGCCTGCTGCAGCGCGGCATCGCGCTGAATGGCCTGACGCAGATGACCGCGCTGCAGCAGGCGCTGGGCGCCGCGCCCGGGGAGATAGCCATGGCCTATGCCGCGGCCAATCCGGGCGAGACGCATGTGGCAGCGGGGACGGAGGGCGGCGGCCGCGTGCCGATGACGACGCTTGATCTCGCCCTGCCGGAGCTCGGCATCGGCGCGG
>NZ_JAMZIK010000180.1 GCF_024178315.1 Siccirubricoccus soli
CTAGAGACCAGATCGTAGTCGGTACGACCTAGCATCGCCTCACGCGGGCGGTGCATCAACGCGCATCAAGCATCGTTCATCAGCACCCAGCGCTGCGCCCGGTCCTTGATCAGGACCGGATATGGCACGCCGTTCAACAGCTTTTCTAAGGACTTCGCTTTGCTGCGGTCCGGCGCAATGGCGGAAACAGGGTGGTGCTCGCTATTCGCGACGCCGAGGAGAGCCTGTGCGATAAAACCGTCCATACCGGGTGACCCTTTTTGTTGGACGGGATGAAGCAGGCCTCCCGGCCGCACCCCCTTCACGGGGGCAGTCCGTGGTATAATCACGCATACGCGATCGATCAATGAATAGTTGTGACTGCTTCAGTTCTGCACGTAATTCGTGAGATTTCAAAACAGGTGCCCGGGCTGTTGAAGAAGACAAAGACAAGGGCTGCCGGACTTTGTCTTCCGCAGCGATACCGGGCTGGTGGATGGGGAGCGACGTCGGATCTGGACCGGTCGAGCATCAGCTGCGGGATATCTCCTGTGCTGCGAACGGTGAGCCGGCCTGGCCACCCTTGGCGTTGTTCAAGGTCATGCTGATCGTGGTCTGGCATGACCTGTCCGACGTGCGACTGGCCGAGGCACTTGATGATCGTGCCTCGTTCCAACCTTCTGCGGCTTCTCGGCCCATCAGGCGACACCCGAGCGGGCAGCCCTTGTGCGGCTGCGGGCCCAGCTAGTTGCCCGCCGCCTCGACCAAGCATTGTTCAAGGTGGTGACAGGCCAGTTCCGGACCAAGGCGATCGCAGTCAAGACCGGCACGCTGGTGGACGGCACCGTAATCGCCCCGGCCAGCCACGCCGATCTTGAGGCAGGCTGGGTTGGCCACCAGCGGCGCAAGGCGATCCATAGCTTCAAGGCCCATGTCGGTGCCGACGCCGATAGCGCCCTGGTCGAGGCGCTCTCCGTGACGCCAGGCAACGTCCATGACGGCCGAACTGGTGGCGGTGCCCTGCCTGAGGCAGCCGGTGAGGTCTATGCCGACAGCGCCTACCGTGGCCCCATCTTTGGCGCGGCGGTCGCCGCCCGCAGTGGTACGCCCCGCATCGTGCTGACAGGCATGTGGGGCGGACCTGGCAATGGCACGCTGCGCAAACCTCGCCGTTGGAGTTACGCCATTCACCGTATTCGCTGCCGCGTCGGGAAGACCTTCGGCGCCTGGAAGCGCAGCTACGGATTGCGTCGCATGCGATGGCGAGGACTGGCCAAGGCTACCCTGCAGGTCCACCTCACCGCCATTGCCTACAATCTCCGCTGCTCACTTACACAGCTCAGCAACCGAGCAGCATAGACTGAGCAATCTTCCCGAGCAGTCCGTCCGGCATAGCTCCTGATCAGCTGAACTCAACGGCCACACTCAGCCATAAAGCGCCTCAAGCGCTATCCGCGCATAAATCTCATCAGGCTTCACCTCGGAAGGTGGGCGCCTTCGCCGCGCTTACGCTGCAGCCATTCCCAGCGTGGTGATTGGCGTCGCCAGCGGCCGGCTCCCTGCCAATGTCAGGCGGGGCGTGGCCGGCGCCAACACGGTCTCCAGGACTGACCGGCTCGGCCGCTGGCGATCGACCTTGCCACGCCGCTAAGGGCCATGGACAGAACGAGTGACATGCTTCCTGGTCCCGAGCATTGGACCGATGACCAGCATGGCGCCGACGGCTGATGTCTGCTCTTCCCCCCGCGGCTCCGGCGCGAGGCGAACGGCCGCCGGTGCGGCGGCCACGCCTCCCTCCCGGTAGAGGGTTCAGCTCTGTCCTGGCCATGCAGCCGGGCCGCCGCCCAGGCCGCCCACGATTGCATCGAGATCGGCCTCAGTCGGCTGTCCGGCCAGCAGGGCGCGCCCGCCCGCGGCGTCGCCTGCGGCGGCGCGAGCAATAGCGAGGTTCGTCGCCACCCGCGGCGGAACGCCGGGACGCCGGGCCAGGGGTTCCAGGATCAGCAGCGCCTCCGCAGCGTGGCCGGACAGCAGCAGCGACATGGCAAGATTATTGGCGATGGCCACGTTCGCCGGCGCCTGGGCCATGCCCGCGCGGTAACTGACCTGGGCCTCCGCATGGCGGCCCAGCAGATCCAGCGCGACGCCGCGCCCATCCAGCGCCGCCACATCCCGCGGCGCGCGCGCCAGGACGCGATCGAAGATGTCCAGCGCCGGCTCCGCCGCCCCTTCACGTACCCGCAACCGGCCGAGCTGGGACAGCAGGCCGATGTCATCCGGATGATGCGCCAGCGCGCGGTTCAGCACCTCCTCCGCCTGCACCAGATGGCCCGCGCGCGCCAACGCTCCGGCGAAGCGCGCCTGCACCTCGGCGCGGCCCGGCTCCGCCGCCGCGGCAACTCCGTACATGGACAGGGCGATATCCGCCTGCCCCGAAGCCTCGGCTGCGGCCGCAACGCGCAGCCGAGCAGCGCCGTCGGGTTCGCGCACCGCTGGCCCGTCCTGACTCGCGCAGGCCGAGAGGATAAGCAAGCCGAGCAGCGCGGCCAGCATCCGGGGGTTCATTTCGGGCTCATGACCTTGGCTATCTCCAGCACGGAAGGTCCGATCAGGGCAATAAAGAGGGCCGGCAGGATGAAGAAGATCAGTGGACCGACGAGGAGGGCGGGGAGGCGAATTGTTTTCTCCTCGATACGCATCATACGCTCCTGGCGCATCTCGGCCGCCAGCACCCGAAGAGCCTGGGCGAGCGGCGTGCCATAGCGTATGGTCTGCGACAGGGTGGACCCTAACCGCTTAAACCCTTCAAGCCCCGTTCGCTCGCCGAGCCGTTCCAGCACCAGCCTCCGGTCCGGCATCATGCGCAGCTCCTGCACCAATATGTTGAGCTCAAGCGCAATGGCCGGATTGGATCCGGCCATCTCCCGTGCCACCCGGTCAAGGGCGGACTCAAGGCCGAGCCCCGCCTCCGCGGCCACCACCATAAGGTCCAACGCATCCGGCAGGCCCTTACGGAGCCGCTTCTGGAAGGGCCGCCGCATCCTGCCGAGGAACCAGTTCGGCCCGAACACTGCAAGGACAAGGGTGCCGAAGATGATCAGCACGGCTCGCATCGGTCCCATGTCCAGCAGCGAGACGCCGACGAAGGCCAGCAGCGGCAGGACGGCGAGCATCACCGCCTTGACGCCGATGAAGACCGAGACGGCGGTTCGCGCTTCGAAGCCGGCTGCGGCGACCGCCCGCTGGAATTCGGCCACGTCCTTTTCGGCCACGATGGCCGTGCCGCGCAGGATCTCTCCCAGGTGAAGAATGGGCCGAAGCAGGGTGGCACCGAGGCTCGCCCGGAGACGAGCTTCGGCCACGTCGCCTTCGGCCGGCCTGACCACGGCGCGCATCCGTCCGGCGAGGTCCCGCTCCTCCGCTGCACGCGCGATCAGGGCGGCTGCCAGCACCGCAAGGCCGAGGGTGCACCCGACCGCCCCCAGGGCGAGCAGCACCTGCGGGTCAAGGCTGTCCGGCATTAATCACTCCCCGCCTGCCGGATGAGCCAGCGGATTGTCAGCACCCCCAGCAGCATCAGCATCAGGCCAATCATCGCCATCTGCTGCCCCGTCGGGTTCTCGGTGAAAGCGGCGATGTAGAAGGGCTGGATGAGGGACATTGCGAGTGCCGCGACAAAGGGTAGCACCATGAGGATGCCGGCCTGCATCTTCGCCTCCGCCGCTAGGGCTTTGGCGCGCTTCGCCATGGTGACGCGCTTGCGCACCATGTCCGCCAGGTTTTCCAGCGTTTCCGCAAGGTTGCCGCCGGTCTGGGATTGTAGTCCGAGGGTCACGGCGAGGAAGGCGTATTCCGTCAACCCCGTTCTCTCGTGCAGCCGGATCAGCGCCACCTCCACCGGGCGGCCGATGGCCATGTCACCCACGACCCGTGCAAATTCTTCTCGCGAAGGGGAGGGCATCTCGCGGCTCAGCCCGCGGAGCGCCTCCGTCAACGGCAGGCCAGCCCGGATGCCGCGCACCACCTGTCCCAGCGCGTCCGGAATCTGCTGGAACACGGCGTCACAGTAGCGCGCATGTTGCCAGCCAAAGACCATCCGCGCTGCGAACAGCCCGGAGAGCAGTCCGAGCGGCAGCGCCGGCAGGACCCCCGTCCAGCCAGCAAGGCGCGGGATCGAGAGCGCTGCGACCCCGAGCGCGAGAAGAGCAACTAGCGGCCAGGGGATCACCTGCTCTTGTGGCATATCCGGATTGAAGTGCAAAAATCGCAAGAGGCGATCGAGCCATTTCCCCCGGGATCTCGCGGCGCGGATGCTCGGCACGGTGGTTGCCGGGATGGGCACCGCCTGCTCGGATAGGGCGCGCACCCGCTCGCGGAGCTTGCGGCCGGAGCCGCCGCGCGCCAGTGCGAGCGCGCCGAGCAGCAGGGCCAGCAGCAGCATGGCCCCGATCATCAACAGGAGGAGCATGCTCAATTCTCCTGCAAGGCGTGCATCCAGGCCTCACCCAGGCCGAAATAGGCGAGGCGGTCGTAAAAGCCGGGGCGGATAGCAGGTGTCACCCAACGGCCCATGAGGCGTCCCCCCGAATCCTCGCCCTGGTATTCGAAGGTGAAGACGTCATTCATCGTGATGACGTCGCCTTCGAGTCCGCATATTTCCGAGATCGCCAGCAGGCGGCGCCCGCCATCGCGCATCCGCTGGATCTGGATGATAAGGTCGACCGCGCCCGCAATTTGGGTGCGGATGGCACGCAAGGGCAGGTTGGCCAAGCCCATCTGCACCATGTTCTCGATCCGGGTCACCGCGTCGCGCGGGTTGTTGGCATGGATGGTACAGAACGACCCGTCATGGCCCGTATTCATGGCCTGCAGCATATCGAAGGCCTCGGCGCCGCGCACCTCGCCCACGATGATGCGGTCGGGCCGCATCCGCAGCGCGTTCTTGATGAGGTCGCGCGCCGAGATCTCGCCCTTGCCCTCCAGGTTCGGCGGCCGGGTTTCCAGCCGCACGACATGTGGCTGCTGGAGTTGCAGCTCCGCCGCGTCCTCGATTGTCACGATGCGCTCATTGTGGTCGATCATACGGCTCATAGCGTTCATGAGCGTGGTCTTGCCCGAGCCCGTGCCGCCGGACACGACGAAGTTCAGCCGGCAGCGTGCCACGATCTCCAGGATCCGTGCGACTTGGCGGGAGATGCTGCCGAACTCGATCATCCGCTCGAAGTCGATCTTCTTCTTCGCGAACTTCCGGATCGAGATAGAACAGCCATCGAGCGCGATCGGCGGGAAGACGGCGTTGACGCGGCTGCCATCGGGCAGCCGGCAATCCACCAGCGGGCTCGATTCATCCACACGGCGGCCCACGGCTGACGCCATCTTCTGCGCGATGGCGTTCACCTGCTCGGCACCACGGAAGCGTACCTCGACGCGCTGCACCAGGCCCCGGCGCTCGACGAAGACGTTGTCCGGGCCGTTCACCATGATATCGCTGATGGTCTCGTCCTGCAGTAGCGGCTCGAGCGGGCCATAGCCCATCATGTCATAGGCCAACTCCTCGGCGACGCTCTCCTGCTCGCGAGCGGAAATCTCGATACGTTCTCGGCTCGCTACCTCGTGCACGAGCGCGCCGATCTGCATGCGCAGAACGGCGGGTGAAAGATCAGCGGCGACCACGGGATCCACGCGCGCGATGACCCGCTCGCGCAGCCGGGTAACCGCGTCGGAGATGCGGGAGGAGGGAGTGTCCGGCGCCACGGGCGGCGGGGCCGGCTCCGGCACCGTGAGCGGCAGCTCCGCTGGCGGTCTGAGCGGTTCGGCCCGGCGGCCGAAGGGCTTCATGCTGCCCCTCCGCGCCCCAGCAGCCGGGCGAGCAGCGAGGCCCTGCCACCAGGTTGGGCACGCACAGCCGAAACCTCCTGCGTCAATGGCGCCAGGGCCCGGCGCAGCGCTGCGCTTTCATGCAGGGCGGCTCGGCCGAGATTCGCGGCACGTGGCAATTCCTTAGGCAGATCGGGAATGATCACATCGGGCGCCTCGCCGAGACCTTCCTCAATGAGCTTCGTCTTCAGTGTGCCCGGTGCGCCGGCACGGTTCAGCACGGTTATGATCGAAGGTGCCGCGCCGATGGCGGCGAATTTGCGGGCAGCGATCGTATCTCGGATGCTGGCGACATCCGGACCGAGCACGACGATCCGCTGGCGCGCAGCCGCCAGCAATGCGCGTTCCGCCGGGCCGGGCGGCATCGGTAGGTCCACGACCACATGGTTGAAGCGCTGGCAGAGCAGTGCCAGCACCCGTTTCATGCCTTCTTCCGTTGGCCTGGGCAGGCTCTCCAGCGGTTCCTCCGCCGCGAGGAGGCGAAGCCTGCCTCCAACCGGGATGCAGGCGCGGTCGAGGAAGAGTGCGTCCACCCGGTCTGGCTCTTCCAGCGCCACGCGCAGCCCTGCCCCCGGGCGGACGCCAAGCATCATACCCGTCGTGCCGCCGCGCAGGTGCAGGTCGAGCAGCGCGACATGGCCGTGGCTGACCTCGGCGAGCTGCAGGGCGAGGTTGACCGCGATCGTCGTGGCTCCGCAGCCGCCGCGGGCGCCGTAGACGGCGACAACGCGGCCGCTGCGGTTGCTCACCTCGGCCCCGCCGGCAGCCTGGCGCGCGAGATACGGGCCGAAGATGCGCGCGACGGAGTCGCGCGTCAGCGGCTTGTAGAGATATTCCGCGATGCCGAGTTCGCGGGTGAGTTGCCGGTAGAAGCCGATATCTGCCGTTTCGCCTACCGCCAGCACCTGCACATCGGGCGTGCAGACCGCCGCGAGTTGCTCGAGCGCCGCCACAACGTCCGGAACGCCGGAAACATCCACCAGCAGGACGCGCGGCGTCGGTTCGCGTTCCAGCGCCTTGATCGCCGCGCGGATGCCCCCGCGCCGCAGCAGCAGCCCGGCAGTCCTCTCGGCGAGACCGTTGCGCACCGCCGTTTCGCTCGCCTCGTCATTCAGGAAGGCGATAACGCCAGGCCGATCGCCGGTCATTGGCTCAGCGCCGCGGGAGAGGTCCGTCGCTTCGCGAGGCACCATCACCTCAACGCGCATCGACATCCCCTGCCGGCGCGACGGGCGATGGAGCGGCGCCGATGGAGGAGGCACGTGTCGCCGGCAGCGGCTGGCGCAGGCCCCGTTCGATGCGCCGAATGGCAACGCTAGCCGGCTGGCCTCGCTCCGTTGCCGCCGCGACGCCACGCTCGGCATGGCTTGGGCTGGCCATCATGGCGCGCAGATTGGTCTCGTTCGCGCCAGTGGCCCGCCAAGTGCCGGGGCGCGAGAAATCCCCTGCCGTGCCGCAGCCGGCGAGAAGCAGGACAAGACCAAGACGCAGAACCGCGTGATGTCGCACGCCATCACTCCAGGATGAAGCCGGCATCAAGGCGGGCGCGGACTTGCGGTCCTTGCGCACCTCGGGCGACCTGCCGGCGGTACAGGATGCGATCGAGATCCGTCGCCGGGCGGAAGCCGTCCGTGGGTGCGGCGAGGGCCCGCGGGTCCGAGACAGGGCGAACGAGATAGGGCGTCACGATGATGACGAGCTCTGTTTCGTTGCGGCGGAACCGGTCGGAGCGGAACAGCGCGCCGAGCACCGGCACATCGCCGAGCCCCGCGATACCGGAATTCACCAAGGTATTGCTGCGCTGGAGCAGGCCGGCAATGGCGAAGCTCTGGCCACTTCCAAGTTCGACCGTTGTCTCCGCGCGTCGTACAGCCAGGGCCGGAATGGTGATGACGCCGGTGGCGAGCGGCAAGCTGATGGCACCATTCTCCGACAGCTCGCTCACTTCTGGCCGCACGCGGAGATTCAGCCGGTCTGGCCCCAGCACCGTCGGGACGAAGGCAAGGCTGACGCCGAACTGCTTGAACTCGATGCTGATCGCGTTGCTGGTCGAGCTGGCGGCCACCGGCACGGGAAATTCGCCGCCCGCCAGGAAGCTCGCCACCTCGCCCGATTGCGCCGTGAGATTCGGCTCGGCGAGGACGGTGATCAGCTGATCGGAGGCCAGGGCGTCGATCACTGCATTGATGTCAAACCGTGATGAGCCGAAGCCAACGCCATAGCGGCCGGATGTCGTCGGGGAAGGGCCGGCAATGGCATTCAAGACGCGGCCCGCCGCCCCGGTCCGCATGCCTATCGCCCAGTTGGCGCCGTCATTGGCCAGGGCCTGCCAGTTGAAGCCAAGCTCGCGCGTCACTTGGCGCGAAATCTCCGCCACGCGCACGCGCACATTCACCTGAATGGAGGACAGCAGCGAAATGTCGTTGATGACCTCCCGCGTGTCGCCCGCATAGGCACGGGCGATCGCTTCAGCGCGCTGGGCATCTGCGGCGGATGCCGCCTGACCGCTCAGCAGCAGCCCGCTCTGGCCGGCGGCGGTGACGCGTACGCCCTCTGCACCGCGGACCATGCGGCGGATCAGGCTTTCGACTACTCCCGGATTGAGCGGCTGCAATGCACCCGCGGCGCCTTCGCCGCCTGTTCCCTGCTGCGCCGCCAGCGTGCCGCGTCCCGGTTGGACCAAGACATCATACTCGGCGATCGGCGTGCCATCTTCGGCGGTGGCAATGACGGTTGTGCGGCCCGGCGCGACGGCCATCAGGAAGAGGCTGGTGGGCGAGGCCGGCTGGACACGGGCGATGCGCGGATCGGCTGCCATCACCGTCAGCGCCGCCGATGGCAGGTGCAACAGCCGGCCGACCCCGGCCTCGAGGGTCAGCGAAATGGGTGCCGGCGGGGGCTGCGCCGCGGCAGGCGCGGGAATGCCCGGTGCTTGGCCAGGACGTGGCCCGCCGCCGCTCGCCTGCGCGAAGCTCGGCCCGGCCTGAACCATCGGCCGGCCTGGGACCATGGGTGACGCCCGATCCTGGGCCCGGGCGGAGACGCCAAGGGGCAAGAGGCAGACGGCGATGTGCAGCAGCGGGGAGAGGCGGCAGGGCATCGGTAATGCTAGCGCCCGTCGCGCAGCGGGGCGATCCAAGAGGAAGTCACCGGAACGTGACCTCGCGCGGCTGACCGTCCCCTTCGATGACGCGCATGCGGATCCCGTCGGACACCGAGGAGCGCGCCAGGGCTGGCGAGACATCACCCCCGAACACCGAAGCCGCCTTCGGAAATGCCATTGCCGCGGCCGCTTCGATGGCGCGTACCGTCAGCGCGATGCGGCCGAGGCGGCTGCCAACGGCGACACGCTCTGCCTGCTCCGGCAATACTTCAAGCGTAATGGTGCGGGCGATGCGATTCGGCGTGGCATCAGCCGCAGTGGCGCCCTGGGTGAATTGCTGGTCCACAGCGATGACCCGTACATCGGCCAGCAGCGTCTCACCAACAATGCGGCGGGAGAGCGGCGCTTCGGCTGCAGGCAGTTCCTGCGTCAGAATCAGGTCCACTTGATCACCAGGCCAAATCAGGCCCGCCGTGCCCGTTACCACATCCACACCGACGGAGATGGCGCGCGCGCCAGGCCGCAGCACGGCAGCCAGGAAGCCGCGGTCCCGCGGGCGTAGCACGTCGCCCCGGCGTACCGGTGCGCCGGCATCCAGATACTGCTTCAGCAAGCCTCCACGCAGCTCGGCCCGGATCTCGTCACCCGGTTCCAGGACGCCATCCGGCACCTGCTCTGGCGGCAATTCGCGCACGGCGAAATCCTCATCCTTGAGCAGCGTGCCGGCGGATAGGGCCCGGGTTGCGACCAGGAAGCGGGCACGAGCGGGCAGGGGTGGCGGAGCAGGCGCCGCGGCTTCCGTCGCGGCGTGTGGTGCGGGCATGAGCAGCTGAAAGCCCAGCGTGCCAAGCCCCACAGCGCTCAGCACCAGCGACGCGATGATGAGGAGCCGGAGGATCATGGATCAATGTCCCGGAAGGGCGAGCAGGACCAGGATTCCTCCACCCGCGATGGCGATGCCGTAGGGGACCGGGCCGCGTCGGCGCAGGCGCCAAGCCTCCACCGCGATGAGGCGACGTGGTAAGGCTGCACCGGCAATCGGCGCGAGCCGCGGTGTAAGATGCGGGCCGGCAAGGTATGCCACGCCGAGAACGCCACCGATCATGGCCGTGACGTAGACGAAGTCCCAGCCCTGGGTAGGTGAGAGTCCAAGCGCCACGGCAGAAGCAAGCTTGACGTCGCCGCCGCCAAGCACCCCGCGCATGGCCACGAGCAAAAGCACGCAGAAGAGAAGGAGTGCGGCGACAAGGGATAGGCCGGCAGCCTGCCATCCCTCAGCGGCACGGACAACGACGCCGATGCTGACCAAAAGCAGGCAGACAGCATCCGGAATGGTGCGTGTTGTGAGGTCGCGCCAAGCGGCGACACAAAGCAGCCCAGTAACGAGAAGGATGTGGAGCGAATGCACGGGCCCGCCTGTCCGCTGCCAGAGTGCCGCAGGGCTCTGTCGGATAACGGCGAACCCAGCAGCGCTGCTTCGCAAGAAGCCGCCGGGCTCGCCCTGCTTGTTAGGTGGGCTTGGCGGGGGTGGCCGAGTTGATCTTTTCGCCAATGCTCTTGAAGACCGTAGCCAGGTCGGCACCGAGGAAGCCGACGCCGGCACCGACGACGACGATGATGCCAACGGCCAGGATCGCATACTCCGCTGCCGAGACGCCTTTACGGCTCATCAGGGCGGTTGCGGCGCGGCCAATGAAGGTCTGGAACATGATGGGGGTCGGGCTCCTCATATGAAAACGGTCCATGGTCGTGTGACTGGTGCCCGCAACCCAAAGCTGATGTTCCACGATCACAGCACCTCGCTGAAGTGGCAATGTTTGGCTTAGAATCGTTCTTGAGTGGCGCGAGTTGTCACTTCGTCAACTTATGAGCGAGAGAACCCGGTGTCAACAGTTGTGGAGCTGTGATGAGCGCCAGATTTTCCATTAACGGGAGGTTAAGTACGGGTTTCTACCTAACGGTGCGGGACTTGACAGAGATATGCTATTTGTAGTTGTATCGGCGGTGACAATGAAACCGAGTTCATTGCGAATGGCCATTACGGCTTGCCGAGGATAGGCCTATGGGGCCGTTGAGAACGGGATTGTGGCAGGCCCAGAAATAGAATTGCGAATGAGCGGGAGTGCCACGGCTTCGTGGCCAGGGCAGCTTGCGGCGGTGTCGTGGGAGACCCTCCGCAGCCGGCGCGGGGCGACCTCCATGGTGCTTGCCGTCTCCGCCACGATCCTGCTCGGCTTCACCGGCTTGGCAATTGAGGCCGGCGGCTGGTACCTTGCACTGCGCAACGCCGCCACGGCGGCGGACATGGCAGCGCTGGCAGGCGCTGCAGCGCGCGAGCGCGGGGAGGATTACTCCGCCGTCGCCAGCGACACCGCTGCGCTTAACGGCTTTGCGGCAGGTGTTGCAGTTGGGCCGCCGACCGAGGGCCAATTCGTTGGCGATGCTGGGGCCGTGCAGGTAGTCATCTCTCGCAACCAACAGATCAGCCTCGCACGGCTCTTCCTTGCCACAGCGCCCACGGTGCGTACCCGCGCTGTCGCCACGGTGCATGCCGATTCGGAAGTTTGCGTCCTTTCCCTGGGCGGTGGGCTTGAGCTGGGCGGGAACAGCACCACAAAGTCGGGGCACTGCCTGCTCGGCTCCAACGCGGCGGCACCAAATGGCATTTCGGTGGTCGGCAGCGCGGGAGTGAGGGCGGACGGGTTGGTCACCACCGGCGCATGCAGCGGCTGCACCTCGGGGGATGTTTGGACCGATGACAACAGGAATGTGCCTCCCCTCATCGTCTCTGGCCGTCCGGAACCAATCAGGGATCCCTTCAGCGGGCTGAAGAACTGGACGCCGCAGCCGCCTTCCTGCCGCTCACCGGCCCTGGCGCTGGGCAGCACCCCGGTGACAATATCTCCGGGCCAAGCGATCTGTTCGAGTCTCACCGTGGAACCGAACCAGACTCTCAACTTAAATCCCGGCATCTATTACTTCAGAAATGCGGACCTTGTTGTGCAGGGCACCCTCACAGGTGAAGGCGTGACGCTGATCTTCACCGGCGACTCGGACCGGGTCGGCACGATCCGGATCAATGCTGGGGCCACGGGCAGGCTTACGGGGCCCGCTAGCTCTCTGGTACCGGACCGCCCGGAGGGTGCCGGGCTCCTGCTGTACCGGGATGGGCTTGCGACGAATAACGGCCCAAACAAAGAGGTGCAGCTTAATGGCGGTGCCACCCTGCATATGTCCGGAGGGTTGTATTTCCCGACCTCCGACGTCGTCATGAACGGTAGGAGCAACATCGAATCCGTCTGCCTGTCGATTGTAGGCTATCGCCTGTCGTTTTCCGGCGCTGCCGACACCAGGCTGGGCGTATCCGGTTGCGAGAACTACACGCCGTATCCGACGATCCGCACCGTGCGCTTGGTGGAATAGGGCGATGCTTCGAAAAGTCGGCAGAAAGGGTGCTTCGGCTGTGGAGCTTGCACTGGTTGCGCCGGTGTTGCTCCTGCTGCTGGCCGGAACCTTCGACCTTGCCAATGTGATCCAACTCTCGATGCGCCTTGAACGTGCGACCCGCACGGGGGCGCAATACGCCATGGCAAATCCTTCTGACGCCACCGCCATCCGGAACGCGGTGATCCAGGCTTGGCCTGAACTCACGCCAGGCGAGGTGGTGGTCACCTGCGCCTGCGGCATTGCCGCCGCTGCGTGCGGCACGGCCTGCTCCGCTGGTGTGCCCCGCACCGTCACCGTGACGGCGGAGCGCAGCCTGACGCCACTGCTTCTGCAAGAATACTCCAAGGGAACCGGCCATGCGGTGCTCCGCCTCCGTTAGGCGCGCCTCAGTCTGGCAATGCCCGCGCGGTGCGACGAGCGTGGAATTCGCGGTCATGGCTGTGGTGTTGCTAAGCCTTTTGCTTGGCGCGATCGAGATCGGGCGGCACATGTTTACGCTGGAGGCGCTGCGCACCGCCACGGCCGAAGCGGTACGCGTGGTGACGCTGCGCGGCTCCGCAAATATGATCGCCCGCGTGGCACCCTGCACTGGACTGAGCGGTGACTTGGCTGGCGTCGGCCTCCGTGCCCCGTTTCTCAATCCAGGCACGCTTTCCATGACCATGAGTGGCTGCGCCACCAATGCCGGCATTACCACGGTGACGGTGACGGTGAGCCATCCCTTCGAATTTACGGTGCCCCTTTTCGGCACCCCCTCCCTCACGCTGGTGGAGACTGCACAGGCGGTTTTCAACTAACCTGGTTTGATCGTGTTCCCTCCGCCTGTGACGACTTTACTGCCGCGCTCGGACTTGGTGCCGGGAAAGGGCCGGGTGCTGGCAAATTCTGTCGCCTCCCCAAACCGCGGCCATGCCGGCGAATGCTTCCCCACGTCGGCAAGAATGCTGGAGCGGCCAGCATGGACCGATTCTACGGCGTCGATCACCGGGCGAACATGGCTTGCCTCCCGTAGTCGGCCCCTAGCACTACCTGGGCACTGTTTGTGCTGATCTGCGTTGCTTCTGACCTGGGCTGAGGGGCGGGGTTGCGAGGTGACGGCCATAATGCGGGCGGCCAAGGATCTCGACCGTTGGCCGGAGCCGTTCCTTGCCGCGCTCGGGCACAAGAAGCGGCGGCTCTGGGCACCGCTGTACCTGCGCGGGCTGCTGGGTCCGAGCGAGCGCAAGAGCCTGCAGCCGATGGCGGCCAGCCTGGGGCTGCCGGGGCATGACCACCTGCAACATTTCAGCGCCAGCCCAGCCTGGGATGACGCGCCGCTGTGGCAGGTGTTGGCCGATCAAGTCGACCGGCTGGTGGGCGGGCCGCAGGCGGCGCTGGTGATCGGCGACACGGCGCTGCCGAAGAAGGGCACGCTCTCGGTCGGTGTGGCGCGGCAGTACTGCGGCGAGTTGGGCAAGCGGGCCAAATGCTAGGCGCTGGTCTCGCTGACCTGGCTGGGCAGGAGGTGCCGGTTCCTGCGGGGTTGCGGCTGTTCCTGCCAGAGGAGTGGACGGCCGATCTCAACCGCTGTGCGGCACGCCCGCCGACCTGGGCGAGGTCATCGTCGGCGCCTTCCGCTCCAACATGGAGGCCGGGGAGGAACCGGCGGCGGTGCGCCGCGAGGACGGCTCCTGGCTGCTGGCAGGTTGGCTGCCCGCCGACGAGATGGCCGAGCGCCTGCGGATCGCTCTCCCGGCCGAGCGCGGCTACCA
>NZ_JAMZIK010000181.1 GCF_024178315.1 Siccirubricoccus soli
GCGGCGGTGCGCCGCGAGGACGGCTCCTGGCTGCTGGCAGGTTGGCTGCCCGCCGACGAGATGGCCGAGCGCCTGCGGATCGCTCTCCCGGCCGAGCGCGGCTACCAGACCCTCGCCGGCTTTGTCCTACAGGCGATGGGTCATCTGCCACGCGTCGGCGAGGCGGTGGAGGTCAAGGGCTGGCGCTTCGAGGTGGTGGACCTGGACGGCCTCCGCATCGACAAGGTGTTGGCCGCGCCGGTCCGCGCCGACGCCGTCCGTGTGGCCCGCCGCCCCGGCGCTGGCCCGACACCGCGGACGGAGGTGCCCTCGCCGCCATGAGGGTGGGAGGCCGGCGGCGCCCACTTGCCGAGGCATGGCCGGCTATTGCTCCTCCGGCGGTTTCCGATGCCGGAACGCCGCGAGCAGGGCGATATCGTAGAGGATCTTCAGGACACCGCAGGCAATCAGCGGCAGTTCCTGGTGTCCGGCCGCGAACACCGCCCCGGCCAGCGCCGGGCTCGCCGCCGCGGCCAGGCTGCGCGGCACGGCGGTGAAGCTGGCGGCCGCCGTCCGCTCAGCCGGCGTGACCACCGCCATGACGTAGGAGCTGCGCGTCGGCACATCCATCTGCGACAGCGCCGACCGCAGGAGCAGCAGCCCGAGCGCCAATTCCACCGTCGGCGCCAGGGCGGCGGCGATCAGGGCGAGGCTCGACGGGATATGGGTGAAGACCATGGTGTTCACGAGACCGATGCGACCCGCAAGCCAGGCCGCGACCGGGAAGGAGAAGGCGGAGAGGACGCCCGACCAGAAGAAAAACAGTCCGGCCTCGGTGAGGGAGAGACCGAAGCGCTCGAAGAGCCAGAGCGCGAGCAGCGACTGCACTGCAAGCCCGCCGGCGAAGGAATCCACGCAGAACAGGGCGGCGAGGCGAAGGACGATGCCGCGCGAGGGACCAAGCGGGGCAAGGGTCGTGCGGCGCTCCCCGGCAGGGAGGGATGGAATCGGCCGGTAGGCGAGGAGGCAGCAGAGGCCAAGCGCGGCATAGAGCAGGAAGGTGCTTTGCAACGCCGTGAGGCGCGGCACGCCGCCGGCCGCGGCGAGCGCCTCGGGCCCGGCCGCGGTCAGCGCGCCGGCCGCGGCGGCGAGCGCGCCGACCAGGCTGTAGCGGGCGAAGACGGCGGTTCGCCGCGCGTCGGGCGAGGCATGCGTCAGCATGGCCTGCTCGAGCGGCACGAAGATGCTGACGCTCCCGGCCGAGGGGTTGATCGTGCCGACCAGCGCCATGGTGGCGAGTGCGGCAAGGCCCGTGGCGCCGGCAAAGCCCAACCCGGTCAGCGCCATCAGCGCAGCCGCCAGCAGCAGGAGCAGTCGCGGATCGGCGCGCGCCCCGGCGACTCCTACCCCGAGCGTCATCAGCGCGGAGCCGAGAAGGGCGATGGTGGCGACGGCGCCCACCTCCGCGGCACCGTAGCCGAGCGCAACCAGGTAGGCCGGGAGCACCACGGCGACGAGCCCATCGCCGAAATCGCGCAGACCCCGCGCCCAGAGGATGCGGCGGGCCGGATCGCACCGGGCGGCGGCGGAAGCCACCGTCCCGCCCGCCGCGCCGCAAGGAATCGCCGGCGGCATCCGCGGTGATCCTCCGGTGTCCCCTGGCCTCACCGCAGTGCCTCGGCCACGAGGGCGTCGAAATGGGTCAGGCTGTCGGCCTTGGTCCAGACACCCACCCCTCCTGCCTCTGCAAAGGTACGATCGGTGGCGGAGAACAGCACCTTCCCGTCGAGCGATACCTCGAGGCGGTCACTCTCGACGCGGAGGCCGAGCACCTGCCACCGGTCGCGCGGCACCCTGGCATCCACGCCGGCGAACTGGATCCGCCGACCATCGACGACGCGGTAGAGCCGGACGTTGTTCTCCAGCGCGTTGGCCCGCGCGACGTAGTAGTTGCGCGCGTCGCGGTACCGGACGACAAGGCCGGCGGCCTGGTCGACCCGGCCGTCCACCGGCCGGAACCGCACGGCGATGGCGACGTCGCGCGCCTCGAAGCCGTCGACGACCGCCACGGGGAAGCGCGTGTCGGTTCGGTCACGGCTGGTCTCGGCCAGCACATGCGGCCCCGCGGGCGAAGAGGGGTCCTCCAGCACCATCCAGCGCGGCGGTGGGCCGCCGCCGGTTAGCGCGACGGCGAAGCCGGGGGGCGGGCCACCGACGGGGGCGCCCTCGAAATCCTGCGACACCCGCCGCGGTTGCGCCCCCACTTGCCCCGACAGTGCCAGGGCGCTGGCGGCCGAGACGAAACCGCGGCGGTGGAACTGGGGCGACCTCATGGTGCGCCTCTACCCGCCGGCCGGCTACGGGTCTGATCCAGCGCGGCCCGCAGGCCCCGGCCGAGCTTCTCCGGCCCGTCCACCGCCCAGAAGTGCATGAAGAAGATGCGCGGCTCCTCATGGATCATATGGGTGTGGATGGCGGTGACCTCGATGCCGTTCTCCACCAGCGCCCGCTGCACCGGGACGACCTCGTTGGCGGCAAGGACGAAGTCGCCGGTGATCGCGCCCTTGCCGTTCCCCGCGGCTTGGAGGTTGATCGCCGTGCCGAGACCCATGGCGGGCGGCACCTCTGTGCCATGCTCGCGGATGGCCTCGGCCCGCGGCACCGATACGGCGTAGACCCCTCCCGAAGCCTGCCCCTCGCGGCCGAGCGCGCGGGCGAAAGCGGCGGTGTCCACGCCCTCGATCCGGTTATCCCCGGCCAGACCGGCCGCGCCCTGCAGTGGCGTCGCGCTCTCCTGCAGCGCGGTCCGCAGGGTGGTGGCCAGGCTCGCCGCGTCGCCCTGCCCGGCGACGTGGAGGTACATCGTCGTGGGCGCGGCGCGCAGCAGGTGGTTGTGCAGCGCCGTGACCTCGATGCCGCCCTCGGCCAAGCGGCGCATCACCGGGGCGACCTCGGTTTCGAGCAGCACCAGGTCGCCCATGACCATCAGCGCTTGGCCGTGCTGATGGAAGGCGACCCAGGAGCCGAGCGCGAAGCCCGGGCGGAGTTGGACGCCGTCCAGCGTGACCTTCAGGTCGGTGCGCGGCAGTGCGACACGGTAGACGCCACCCGGCATCTCCACCCCGGGCTTGCCGAGCGTCGAGGCGATGGTGCGGCGCCAGTCGGCATTGGGCGAGACGCTCTGCTGCGCGGCGGGGTCACCCTGCTGGGCGAAGGCTGGCGTCCCCGCCGCGGCCAGCAGCGCCAGCCCGGCTAGGGTCGTCCGACGGAAGGCTTCGTGTGTCATAGCCATCCTCCTTTCTGCGTTCCGGGCTCCAGGGCCCGGCTTCAGCCAAGGGTGAGCTTCGCCACCAGCCCGACCGCGGCGGTGACACCGAGGGTCTTCAGCAAGCCGAGCTTGAGGCGGAACAGGCAGGCCGCGGCGAGCGCGGCGAGGGCCAGGGCGAGCAGGTCCAGGCTGCTCAGGACCGGCATGTCCAACGTCGCCGGGCCGACCTCCACCCGGCGCACGTCGGCGAAGAGGACCCGCAGGCCGAACCAGAGCGCCAGGTTGGCAATCACGCCTACCACTGCTGCCGTGACCGCGGCCAGCGCGCCGGTCAGCGCACGGTTTTCGTGCAACCGCTCGACATAGGGCGCACCGAGAAAGATGAAGGCGAAGCAGGGCGCGAAGGTGACCCACACTGTCAGCACCGAGGCCAGCACGCCCCAAACGAGACCTCCCGCGCCGTAGCCCGCGAGAAAGCCGACGAACTGCAGCACCAGGATCAGCGGCCCGGGTGTAGTCTCGGCCAGGCCGAGGCCGACCAGCATCTGGTCCGGCGTCAGCCAGCCGTAGCTCTGCACCGCCTCCTGTGCCACGTAGGCGAGCACGGCGTAGGCGCCGCCGACCGTCACCACCGCCATCTTGGAGAAGAACCAAGCAACGTCGGCGAAGACCCCGGCCCCGGCCGCCATGAGCACGGCAACTGGCAGCAGCCAGAGCGCGACCGCGACCCACCCGGCACGCCAGGCCCTGGCTGCGAGCCGCGCCGGGCGCCCCGGGTCCGCCGCGAGCACCGCGTCCAGCAGCGCAGGCGGACCGTCCTTGGCCGCGCCGTGGCCGCCGCCCTTGAACGCTCCAGGGGCGAAGTAGCCGATCAGCGCGGCCGCCAGCACGACGACGGGAAAGGGCACGCCAAAGACATAGAGCGCGAGGAAGGCAGCGGCGGCCAGCGCCCAGCCGGCATTGGTCTTCAGTGCCCGCCGCGCCACCCGCAGCAGCGCCTCGACCACCAGCACCAGCACGGCGCACTTTAGGCCGAAGAACAACGCCGCGATGACCGGCACCTCGCCGAGCGTGGCATAGAGGACGGAGAGGCCGAGCATCACCGCCATACCCGGCAGCACGAACAGCGCGCCCGCCGCGACCCCGCCGCGCACGCCGTGCATCAGCCAGCCCAAGTAGGTGGCCAGCTGCTGCGCCTCCGGCCCCGGCAGTAGGGTGCAGAAGTTCAGCGCGTGCAGGAAGCGTGCGTCCGAGACCCAGCGGCGGTCGTCCACCACCTCCCGGTGCAGCAGCGTGATCTGCCCAGCCGGGCCGCCGAAGGAAAGCAGGCCGACCTTCAGCCAAACACGCAGGGCCTCACCGAAGGTCGGCATGTGCGCAGGAGCGGCCGCCGCCTCGGCGATGCCGGTGTCGACACGTGCCGACCCGGGCTTTGCCACGGCGCCGCTCAAGGTGTGCCCTCCGGCGCTAGGGAGCGCGACTCCTTGGGCGGCGTCCAGTTGTGGATCTCGTGCTTGGTGTCGCGGCACCAGGCGTAGAGGGCGTCGTAGATGATCATACCTTGCTCCAGCATGGCGTGGTCGTCCGGGATGTTGGCCGACAGCCCCATGGAGATGGCGTGCAGGCCAGACGCCTCCGGCGCCAGGTCGTGCCGGGCGGTGTCGGCGCCGCGCACGATGACGGCCAGCCGGTCCAGAGCGGAATCATTGAGACCGTAATGCTTGATGAAGGCGTCGAAGGAGCAGAGCTCGCCGTCATGCGAGAACGGCTCGGCGCCGGGGATGTCGTAGGGGACCGCGCCTGTTTCCTTGGCAACCGCGAACACCTGGTCCGTCGGCACGTAATGGAACTCCGCATCTGGCTCGATGAAGCGCCGGATCAGCCAGGGGCAGGCGATGCGGTCGATCTTCGGACGCTCGCGGGTGACCCACTTCGTCATCGCACGTCTCCTTGCTTGTGCTCCGGGGCGAGGGGGACAGTCGGGTCGCCCATGGCGTGCCAGGCGGCGATGCCGCCCGCGAGCATCCGGGCGTCCAGGCCGCGGCGGCGCAGCTCGGCGGTGGCCTCGCCGCTGACCTGGAAGCCGTAGACGCAGTAGGCGACCACCGGCCGGTTGCGGGGCAGGTCGCCCGCCCAGTCGGCGATGGCCTCAGGCGCGAGGAAGCGGGCGCCGGGCAGCATGTCGGTGCGCCGGGACAGATCCTCGGCGAGGCAGACGTCCACCAGGGTGACCTCGTCGCCGCGGTCCAGCATGGCGCGGAGTTCGGCGGCGGTGACCTTGGGCACGTCCGGGTTCGGCCAGGACGGGTGCGGCACGGCGGGATCCAGCGCCCGGCCGTGGCGCGCCTCGATGCGATCCCAGTGAATGTTGCGCATGAACGCGTCCACGTAGGCGCCCGCCCTGGCCCCGAAATCGAGGGCGTAGGCGTGCTCGTACATGTCGAGCGCGAGCACCACCGCGCCGTCTGCCAGGGTGTGGCAGTGGTCGGCCGCCCACTGGTTGGTCAGCCTGCCCAGCCGCTCAGACCAAGTCAGCAGCACCCAGCCCGAGCCGCCCGCCAGCGCCTTGCCCATGGCGGTGAACTCCCCCCGCCAGCGGTCAACCGAGCCGAAGTCGCGCTCGAGCGCCCGGGCCAGGCCGCAGCCCGGTTCGCCGGAGCCGCCGAGGGCGTCGAAGTAGGCCTCGTGCAGGATCATGGAGTTGGCGGCGAT
>NZ_JAMZIK010000182.1 GCF_024178315.1 Siccirubricoccus soli
CCCCCCGCCAGCGGTCAACCGAGCCGAAGTCGCGCTCGAGCGCCCGGGCCAGGCCGCAGCCCGGTTCGCCGGAGCCGCCGAGGGCGTCGAAGTAGGCCTCGTGCAGGATCATGGAGTTGGCGGCGATTAGCCGCTCGCGGCCGAGCCCGTTGAGGGCGAAGACCGGCGCCGCCGCCCAGTCTAGGCCGGAAAGCCGTCCCTCGATGGCGTTCAGGCGCCGGACCGCGCCGCCATAGTTGTTCTCGTAATGGCTGACCAGCAGCCGGTCGGACAGGCCATCCAGACGGTGCGGCTTGAAGGGCAGCGGGAGGACTTCGTAGGCCATTGAGTGCCTCGTCCTGAACGATACGGGCCCCATAGGCTAAAGGTAAGTGGGATACAAGTGTATCTTGAGAATATGGAAGCCGATGCTATGCTGCGCCAGTGAGCGACCCGGAGACCCCTGTACAGGCCGAGCCCGTCCGCTGGCTGCTGCTGGTCCACCAGCTTCCGGCCAAGCCCGGCTACCCCCGGGTGAAGGTCTGGCGGCGTCGCCAGGCGCTTGGCGCCGTGGCGGTGCGGAACGCCGCCTACGTGCTGCCTGCGGGCGAGCAGGCCCAGGCGGACTTCGAGTGGCTGCTGAAAGAGATCGGCGAACTCGGCGGCGAGGGGATGATCTGGGAGGCTCGGCTGGTGGACGGCCTTTCCGACGAAGATGTCCAGGCGCTGTTCAATGCCGCTCGCGCCGAGGACTACGACGCGGTCTCGAAGGAGGCCCGCGCCCTGGCTGAGGCGCTGGCTACCGAGGGCGCCCCAGCTAGTCCGGGTGAGGCGCGGACCAGGCTCGCCCGGCTGCGGGCGGAGGTAGCGCGGGTCGCGGCGACCGACTTCTTCGGGGCGAACGGGCGCGAGACGGTTGAGGGGCTGCTCTCGGGCCTGGAGGCCCGGCTGCAGGAGGACGAGGCGATGGCTGAGGAGCGGCAGGAGCGGACTGCGGCACCGGCCGGGCCGGACGCGCTCACGGGACGCGTCTGGGTGACGCGGCGCGGTGTCTTTGTGGACCGGATCGCCTCGGCTTGGCTGATCCGACGCTTCATTGACCCGGAGGCCCGGTTCAAGTTCGTCCCGGCCAAGGGCTACGTCCCCGAGCCCGGCGAGCTGCGCTTCGATATGTACGAGGGCGAGTTCACGCATGAGGGCGACCGCTGCACCTTCGAAGTGCTGCTCTCGCGTGCGGGCCTCGATGACCCGGCGCTCGCCGCCATCGCCGAGATCGTGCACGACATCGACCTTAGGGACGGTAAGTTCGGCCGGGAGGAGGCGAGCGGCATCGGCACGCTAATCGCGGGCATCTGCGCCGCCACCGTGGACGACGGAGAGCGTCTCCGGCGCGGCTTCGAAACCTTCGACGACCTGCTACGCTATTTCGCTAAGCCCAATCGCGGCAAGTAGTTCAGATGCTGGCGGCCGCTAAGCTCGCGTCTGGCGCCAGAGACTGTTGGATCCCGGTTCCTCTTGCCACACCATTCGCTTTTCGAGAACCGCTCTCCGTCTGAGCCGGCAGCGCGCGGAATCGCAGGCTTGGCCTGGATTCGCCGACGACCTCGGGAGGTGCGGCGCCGCAATGAGACCGAAATTCTCTCTCTGGACGGCGCCTTCTCTCCAAACCTTGGAACTTGGCCGATCTAGTCCAAGGTCCGGACCAAGGAAAAGCCAGCTTCCAAGCGGAGGCTCCTGCGGTGATTGGAAATCCGAATGCCCGACCACTTGGCTCCGGCCACGAACTTCAGTACTGCCGCTGCCCGAAGCGCCGATTATAGCTCATATCGGGGCGACCCCGCCCGTACCGTTGGGCCGCGGTTGGACGGCATCCGAGTGAACGGCCGTCCCAGAAGACTCGGCGGCAGGAACAGCCGGTTCGACCCGAATCGGATCTTCGTGGATGCACGGTCGAACAGCGTGGTCACCCGGCCGACGAAGCTCGTTACTGACCCCGCGAATGGCGCGGCGGCGGCGCCTACACGGCGCCGGCGGCGTCCCGCACGGCCGCCGCACCCAAGCGGTTGACCGGCAGGCGCAGCGTGCAGTGCAGGCCCGTCGGATCCCAGGAGAATTCGACGCTGCCGCCTAGCTGCCGCACCGTCCGCGCGATCAGGCGCGAGCCGAAACTGCCGCCGGTGCGGTCGTCGGAGGGTGGCGGAGCCGCTATCGGCGGGCCACCGATTTCGCGCCATTCCACCCGTAGTTCGCTATTGACAGGATCGTGCGCCCAGGCCACGGCCACCTGCCCGCCGGGCACCGAGAAGGCGCCGTGCTTGGCGGCATTGGTCGCTAGCTCATGCAGCACCATCGAGAGCGACAGCGCCGCGTTCACCGAAAGGCGGACCTGAGGCCCCGCGAGCCGCGTGCGACTTGGCGCGTCCATGGCGTAGGGGGCGAGTTCCTCCTCGATGATCTCCCGCAGCTCGGCCCCAACCCAGCGCTCCCGCGACAGCAGCCCATGCGCCCTGGCCACGGCGGCAACGCGGTCGGCAACCGTCGACGCGAAGCGCTTTGTCTCATCCCCCTTTGCTGGGGTCAGTCGTAGCAGAGACTGCACCACGGCCAGCGCGTTCCTCGCGCGGTGGTCCACCTCGCGTGCCAGTAGTAGCTGCTGCTCCTCGGTGCGCTTGCGCTCGGTTACGTCGACGGCTGCGCTCATCCACAGCTGCCGGCCATCTGACAGCCGGCCGAGGAGCACGGCCTGGACATCCCAGATGCGCCCCTCGCCCGATCTGGTGCGGATGGCTTTCTCTCCGGTCTGCACCACCTTCCCGGCCGCGAACTCCTTCTTAAGGAGAGCCTCGGTCTCCTGGTAGCGATCGGGATAGGCGAGGCGGAGCCACGTGGAATGGGTTGGGATCTCCTCCGGCCCGTAGCCGCTCAGATCCATCCAGCTCCGGCTGAGCGCCAGTACCTCGCCGTCCTCGGCATGCAGCATGATTGGAATGGGCGAGCCCTCGACCGCGGCTCGCAGCCGTGCCTCGCTCTGGGCAAGTGCTGCCTCAGCCCGGCGCTGCGCGGTCACGTCGGTAAGAGACTCCAGCACCGCCATCGACCGGCCATCCGGGCCGCGGCGCAAGACTTTGTGGGCGGTGACGACAATCTCTACCCCGTCCCGGGTCCGCTGCCGAAGGTCGCCGATCCATTCGCCGTCGCGCTCCAGCACTGTTGAGATCTCCGCCCGCGGCACGGGGAAGACAGTGCGGAGCAGTTCATGCGCGTCCTGTCCCACCGCCTCCGCCACTGCCCAGCCGTAGAGATGCTCGGAGCCCGCCGACCAGAAGCGGATCGTGCCGTCGAGGTCGCGCGCCATGAAGGCGCCGAGGTCGAGCGTGGCCAGCAGATCGCGCAGGCGGGCCTCGCTTTCCCGTAGCGCCGTCTCGGCGGCGCGTTGTTCGGTCACGTCGAGTGCCACGCCCCGCATGCGGAGCGGCCGGCCCACAGCGGCACGCTCCACCTCGCCGCGCGTCGCCACCCAGCGCAGCTCGCCGGTGTCGCCGCGCAGGACGCGGAATTCGGCTCGGAGATCCGACACCCGGCCATCCGCCGCCGCCTCGAGCGCTGCCTCGAGCGCCGCGCGATCGTCCGGATGGACCCGCTCGAGGAAGGCACGGTGGGAGGGGGGCACGGCGGGGCACAGGCCGAGCAGCCGGGGGATCTGGTCCGACCAGTGGACTTGCTGTGTCCCGACCTCCCAGTCCCAGGTGCCGATCCCGCCCGCCTCCTGCGACAGACGCAGCCGCTCTTCCGCCTCGCGCAGCGCGCGCTCATCTGTCTTCCGGCGCGTGATGTCGAGGAAGGTGACGACCAGCCCGTCTGCCCCGTCGCCCGGGCCGCGATAGGGCAGCACGCGACGCAGGAACCAGCGCCCGTCCTCGCTCTCCGCCTCGTGCTCTACGGGCGTGCCTTCGGTCGCCGCGCGCGCCTCGGCAAGGTCGGGCAGGGGGGGCAGATCGCGCAGCCGGTGCCTCAGATGCGCCAGCGGCCGGCCAATGTCCTGCGCAGTGACCGGATAGATCTCGGCCGCCGCCGGGGTGAAGCCGCGTACCCGTCCCTCGCGGTCCAGGAAGATGGTGGCGATGCGCGTTGCGTTCAGCAGGTTCTCCAGATCCGCGTTGGCCGCGGCCAGTGCGGCGTTCGCGGCCTGCACCTCCTCCTTGCTGGTCTCCAGCTCCTCGTTCGAGGACTGGAGTTCCTCATTCATGGAGAGGAGTTCCTCGTTCGAGGCTTTCAGCTCCTCGTTCGCGGCTTCCAGATCCTGCACCGCGCGTTCCAGATCCTCACGTGTCCGGACCAGCTCCTGTTCCAATTGGCCGATCACCGCCTCGGCGTCCGGCGTGCGGGCGCCGCCCTGACCCGCCCTGCCCCGCGCTGCGGCGGGCGGCGCTGACGCCTCCTGGAAGACCAGCATGTAGAGGCCTTCGCCGTAGCCGAGTTCGGGCATGGGCTGCGCGGTCAGGCGTACCGGCACCAGCCCCTCCGGCCCCTGCAGCATCAGGCCGTCACGCACCGCGGTGTGCCGCGTGCGCACCGCATCCGCCAGGGCGGCGCGCAGCCCGATCCCGAGGCCCCGGCGAGCCATGCGCGTGATGCTGCTGGTGAAGCTGCCGGTCGGCGGCTGGAGGAAGCGGTCCACCCGCTCCGAGAGGAACACCAAGTGCCCCTCGGCGGTGACGATGGCGTAGGCGGGGGCGAATTCGTCGAGAAGAATGCGCTGCGCGATGGCGCCCAACTCGGCCTCTGCCGGCGGCAGCACGCCGCCCGCGGCTTCCCGCCAAGGAGCATAGGAACCTGCCGTCCCGTCCCGCGGGCTGGAAGCGGCGGCGGGCATGGCGGCAAGCGTGCCAGACAGGCGCGGCTCCGGCCGCCCGGGCAGGGACAGGCCGTGCGTCGGCTTGCGTTGCGCCAGGCGCTGGCGGGCGTCCACAGGGCGGAACAGCTCCGCATGCCCCGCTAGCGTCTCCGACGCACCGAGGAAGAGAAAGCCGTCGGGCTTCAGCGCGTAGTGGAAGAGTGGGAACAGCTTCTTCTGTAAATGCGCGCCGAGATAGATCAGCAGGTTCCGGCAGCAGATGAGGTCAAGCCGCGAGAAGGGTGGGTCGGAGATGACGTTGTGCGGCGAGAAGAGGCACATCGCGCGCAGCTCCTCGCTTACCTGCCATTGCCGGCCGCGGCGGGCGAAGAAGCGGGCGAGGCGTTCGGGCGAGACCTGGCCGGCAATCGAGGCCGGGTAGACGCCGCGCCGCGCCGCGGCAAGGGCGCGGTCGTTCACGTCGGTAGCGAAGATCTGCACTGGCGGTGGCCTCTCAAGGCCGTCTATGGCCTCGCGCACCAGGATCGCGACCGAGTAGGCCTCCTCGCCCGTCGCGCAGCCCGCGACCCAGACGCGCAGCGGCTCCTCTGGCGTGCGGCGGGCGAGCAGCGGGGTGATGGCGCGTTCGGCCAGCACCTGGAAGGCGTCCGGATCCCGGAAGAAGGCGGTCACACCGATCAGCAGCTCACGGAACAGGGTGCCGGGTTCCTGTACGTCGGTCCGCAGTCGCTCCAGATAGGCCTCGATAGCATCGAGGCGCAGCACGCGCATGCGTCGTTCCAGCCGGCGCACCAGCGTGCTCGCCTTGTAGTGGCGGAAGTCGTGGCCGGTGCGGTCGCGCAGCAGCTCGCAAACCTCAGGCAGGCGGGCCAGCGTGGCGGCGCGCTCCCGCGTCGCCTCCCCCGCGCCGCCGAGCCGCGCGCGCCGGTGGCGGTCGTGCTCGGCCAGCGCGGAGGCCAGCGCCTTCGGCGTCCCCACGTAGTCGGCGAGGTGCGAGCCGGTCCCGGCGGCCTCCGCCACCCCATCGACCAGCGCAGCGGCGGCATCCTCTTCGGCGATGGCGAGCCCGCCTGCGCCGCTGATCGCCTGCAGCCCCATTACTCCGTCGGCGCCGATGCCCGCGAGGACCACGCCGACCGCTCGCGGGCCGAAAGCCTCGGCCACCGCGAAGAAGAGCCGGTCCACGGGATCCGCCTGGCTGCCCCGCGCTGCGCGGCGCAACTGCAGCCGGCCGACGCGAAAGCCGGGTCGCATGCCGGGCGGGATAACGAGAACCGTGTCGGGCTCGACCGCAGCGCCATGCTCGGCCAGCGCTACCCGGCGGGCGGCGATGGACGCCAGCGTTTCGACCGGAAGGGGCTCCTCCTCCGCGGCCACATGTTGGGTGAGCAGGAAGCAATGGCCGGAGCGGGTGGTCAGGGCACTCAAGAAGCTGTGGAGGGTTGAGAGCCCGCCGGGCGAAGCGCCGATAGCGACCACGAGGGGCTCGGAAGGCGCTGCCTCAGGGGCGTCGTTCGGCGCGTCCGCCTCCGGATGGGCACCGCGGATCACCTCGTCCTCCACGCCGTTGTGCCCCTCAGCCTCGGTGGGAATGGTGCAGTCGCTGTATTAGGCCCGCCAGCCCAGGGCGCAAGAGGCTGACGGACTTCGCGCAGGGGTGGTGTCCGGCGCTTGACGGAGCGCGCGGGCAAAGGTCGCGCGCGTGGCGGCGAGACGACCAGAACCTTGCCGGCACTCTTCGGCTGCGTGGTGAGTGCTGCCGCGCTCGCTCTGATAGCCCACCGGGCGCGCGTGCAGTCCGCTCTCCGCCCGATGCTTTCATGCGGACGCCAACGGGCGCCTTCCTTCCACGGCTTGAACCGTAAACTCCCCGGTCAGGAAGACGCTGCTGGTGGCCCTGCGACCGAGGCGCGCTGTTCCGCCCAGGCGGGCGGCAGGGAGCCGAGCAGCATCGGCAGGCCCAGTTCCGGCGGCGGCCGCCCGTCCAGGGCAGCCTCGGCGAGGTCCGGCGCCAGCAGCGTCAGCTGCAGCATCTTGCCGAAATAGGAGCGGTCGATCCTCTCGGTTGCAACCAGCTGGCCGAGGGAGGTGTAGCGGCTGCTCTTCAGCAACCGCTTCCATCGGTCCGCCCGAGCCGATGCCTTGACCAGGGTCGGGTCGGCCCGCGTGCGCACCGGTACGGCGCCGGGCGCGCTGCCGTCCGCCGCGACGCCGGATGGCTGATGGGATGCGGGCCGTGATGCTGGTGGCTGCCGCCGTGGTGCCCTCTGGGCTTCGGTGCCGTGCCGGCAAGATCCCGTACCAGGCTGGCCAGTCCGGCCACTCGCAACCGGATGTCGGCGCCAGCGGGGCTGACCTCGACCCGCTCCACCAGCAGCCGGATGATGCGTGCCTGCTCGGCCGGAAACAGCTCATCGCAGCGGGAGCTGGCCGTATCAGTGGCTTACACGTCTCCCCTGCAGCCAAGTCGGGGGCGCCTCAGCCTGCGTTGGCAATGAAAGCGCGTGCGACGGCTGTCAGGATCAGCCATCCTGCGCCGCCATGCGTTTGAATTACCCCGCCCTGATCCTCCTCGGTGTTGGTGCATGTGCAGCGCCGATTCCGATCGATGCCGTACCTGCGCTTCCACCTCCGCCTCCGCTTGCGCGCGCGGCACTCGCCGAGTGGGAGGTCTGGGGTCGCATCGTCGTCGTCGGCTGGCCTGAGGCGAGGCCGGCCGATACAGCAGCGACGCCGGAACGGTTTGCTCGTCTGATCGGATATTGGATGGCCGTTCCTGGCGGTGCCGACGTGGCGCGCCGGCTTTTGGACCAGCGGTCTACCATCGCTGCCGCCTTGGCCCAACAGAGCAACACGGGGGTGCCCGATGGAGACAGCCCCGTCAGGGCCGCATCTACAACAACGCCACCTCCAGAGGACATCAGCCTCTACGCATACCCCGCCTGGTCGGCCGCGTTCATCTCGGCGGTGGCGCGGCGGGCGGGTGTTCCCGAGAGTGACTTTCCGTCCTCTTCTAGGCATACACGTTACATCGACGCTGTGCTCGTGCGCGCGATTACAGACCCACAAGGCGTGCGCTTCCGCCCTTACGCGCCGGAAGAAAGGGCGCCAAGACCTGGCGATCTCTTATGCGCCGACCGCTCCGCGGTGCCGCTAGCACACTGGTCAATGCGCCTCACGGAGGTCGGGCAGTCCCGCCCCATGCATTGTGATGTCGTGGTACGTCATGGTCCAGGCGTGGTAGAGGCGGTGGGCGGGAACGTGCAGGAAATTGTGGCGCTACGACGCTTCCCCAGCGATGCGGCGGGCCGGGTGCTGCCCGCACCTCCTGTGCAACCCCCCTTTGTGTTGGTCCTTGTTGCCCAGGACCAAGGCTGATTGGCTGCATGTGGCGGCGACGCAGTCCAGTGCGGACAGCTCCGCTCTGTCACATGGTTCAAAGCGGGCCCCGGCAGGCCCTGCACTGCTGGGCTGCCTCGCCAAGTGGCACGGCGTCGCCACCGGCCGGGTACTGACGGCCAGCGAGCAAGCGCATGTCGCTTCAGCGATCGGGAGATGGCTGAACATGTAGGCAGCAGCGGACAGGCCTGCCGTTCAGCAGAGCTTGCCGCTGATCTGACCATTCCGCGGGGAGCGGTTCCATCAGCTGCAGCACCCCCAGTTCCGGAAGCTGCCTAGCTGTTTGATCCCGGGGTTTGATGGTGCAGTCTTCCAGCAGGCGTGGAAGGACGCGCTATGGGCCAGGTTCATCATGGGAGCGCCGCAACGACAGCGGCGATCCGTCGAGCGATCCAGCATAGTCAAGAGAGCCTGAGAGGGCTCGCCAGCCGCTACGGG
>NZ_JAMZIK010000183.1 GCF_024178315.1 Siccirubricoccus soli
GCCGCCGAGGCGGCCGCCGGGGAGGCGGAAGCGCGCCTCGAGGCGCTGCGCGGCCGGGCCGGGCTGCCGGAGGAGGCGGCCCTCGCCGAGGCGCGCCGCCGCCGCGACCAGGGCTGGCACCTGATCCGCCGCCGCGCCTTCGGCCCCACCCCGCCCGATCCGGCGGAGGAAGCGGCCTTTGCCGGAGGGACGCCGCTCGACCTCGCCTTCGACCGGGCGCTGGCGGAGGCGGATGCCATCGCCGATCGCCGCTTGGCCGAGGCGGCGCGGCTGGGCGAGGCGGCGGCCATCGCGGCGGAACTCGCCGGGCACCGGGCCCGGCAAGCGGCGGCGGCGGAGGCGCTGGCGGCCGCCACGGCGCAGCAGGAGGCCGCCAGCGCCGCCTGGGCCGCGGCCGTGGCGCCGCTCGGCCTTCCGCCGGAGGCGAATGCGGCCGAGCTGCGCCGACTGCTGGCGGCGCGGGATGCGGTGATCGCGGCGCTGGAGGCGGTGGCGGCGGCCGAGGCGGGGCGGGCGGCGCTGCTGGCCCGGCAGGAAAGCTGGACACAGCGCCTCGCCGCTGCGCTGGAGGTGGCGCCGGCACCCTTGCCCCTGCTGCTCGATCAGGCGGAGGCACGGCTGGCGGCGGAACAGGCCCGCGCGAAGCAGCGCGCCATGGCCGCGGCGGAGCTGGCCCAGGCGGAGCGCGAGGCGGCGGCGGCCGCGGCGGCGTTGGAGACCGCCACGCGCCGCCAGGCCGAATGGGCCGGCCGCTGGGCCGCGCTGCTCGCCCGGCTGCAGCGCCCGGCGGGGGAGGCACCGGAAGCGACCGCCGTGGTGCTGGAGCTGCTGGACGCGCTGGACCAGGCTGTGGCCGCCGAGGCCAGCGCCGCCCAGGCGCTGCGCGCGGCCACTACCCAGGCCACCGCCTTCCGCGAGGCCGCCCTGCCGCTGCTCGCCCGGCTGGCGCCGGAACTGGCGGGGGCCGGCCCCTTCGCCGGGCTGCGCGCCCTGCAGGAGAGGCTGGTGGCAGCGCAGAAGCGGGAGGCGGAGCGCGCGCGCCTCGACCAGCAGCTTGCGGCGCTGGACGCCGAACTGGCCGGGCTGACCGCGGAGCGGGAGGCGCTGGCGCGGGACTGGGCGGCGCTGCTGGCCAGCCTCGGCGCGGCGGATGAGGCGGCGGCGGAGGCGCGGCTCACCCTGGCGGCGGAGCGCCAGCGTCAATTGGCCGCGCTGGACCGCGCCCAGGCCGCGCTGCGCGAGGCCGGCGACGGCCGGCCCGAGGCGACGCTGGCCGCGGAGGCCGAGGCGCTGCCGCCGGAGGCGCTGGGCCTCGCTTTGGCCGAGGCGCAGGAGGCCGCCCGCGCGGCGGAGGAAGAGGCCGCCGCGGCGGCACGCGAGGCCGGCCGGCTGCGCACCGAGATCGGCCAGCGCCAGGAGAAGGAAACGGCCGTCGCCGCCAAGGCGGAGGAGCAGGCCTCACTCGCCCTGCTCGGCCGCAGCCTGGAGGAGGCGCTGGTGCTCCAGGTGGCGCGCAGCCTGCTGGAGGATGCGCTGAAGGCGGCCGAGGCGGTAGATGGCTCCGCTTTGCTCGCCCGCATCTCCGCCACGCTGCAGCGCCTGACCCGCGGCGCCATCGCCCGGGTGGCGACGGCGGAGGGCCCGGATGGCGAGCTGCGCCTGCTGGCGGTGGAGCCGCCGGATGCCGAGCCGAAGCCGGTGGCGGCGCTGTCGGAGGGCACGCGGGACCAGCTGTTCCTGGCGCTCCGCCTGATCGCCATCGAGGACCATGTGGCCGCGGCGCCGCCCTTGCCCTTCATCGGCGACGACATCCTGCAGAGCTTCGATGATGACCGGGCGCTGGCAGCGCTGGAGGCGCTGCTGGAGTTGAGCCGGCACACCCAGGTGATCCTGCTGACCCACCATGCGCATCTGGCGGCGCTGGCGGAGCGGCTGCCGCCAGGCAGCGTGGCGGTGCGGGAGATGGCGCGGGCGGCGCTGCTCACCGCCTGATAAGGATTTCCTGCCAGGATCGCCCCGCGAGGTTTGGAGGGGTTGCGCATGAGGCTTGCCAACCGGTCCGGCGGCGCTGCAGCGGCCGGCGTTGCGCCCGGCGGTCTGGTGATGCTGATCGCGGACGAGCCCGGCGATTTCGGCACGGCCAAGGCCGGGGATTGGGGCAAGGTGGTCGCGGTGGATGGCGACGGCCTGCTGACCATCCTGCTCGCCGGCTATTCCCTGCCGCCCTCCGCCGCGCTGCGCAGCATCTCGGACATCTCGCCCCGCATCGTCACGCCCTGCGATTCCCGTGGCCAGCCGACCGGCGCGGCAGCCCGGAAGCAGTGGGAGACGGTGAACCGCTACCGGCGGTAGCTCTCCCCACGAAACCACCGCGCGGCGTCTTGGGGCCGTGGCGCTGCCTGCTGGACGGCAGCGCATTGGCCTGAAGCGGCGGGGCCGCAGGGTATCGGGCAGCGCCCGTGGCTGGCGGGCTGCGCGGGGTTACGCCTCATCGATCCCACCGTGCGGCCGCGGTGACGCCGCCACGCTGGGCTCTGCCACCGGGGCTGCCCCTAGGCCATCCCTGGCTGGCAGGCAGGCGCGATTCCGCCAGCGCAGGGGTGGTGCAGGCGCGCCGGCTGCGCTTGGATCGGCCCATGACCCTTGAGATCGGCATCGACATAGGCGGCACCTTCACCGATGCGGTGTGCCGCGCCGCGGATGGCAGCTTCCGCCTGCTGAAGGTCGCCAGCACCCCGGACGACCCCTCCCGCGCCGTGGGCCACGCGCTGGAACGCCTGCTGCCCGGCGGCGCGGCGGAGGTGGGACGCTTCCTGCACGGCACCACCGTCGCCACCAACGCCATATTGGAAGGCAAGGCGGCGAAGGTCGGGCTCATCACCACCGCGGGCTTCGCCGATGTGCTGGAACTCGGGCGGATGACCCGCGCCGCCAATTACGACCTGATCTTCGGCCCGCAGACGCCGGTGGAGGTGGTGCCCGCCGAGCGCCGGCTGGAGGTAGCGGAGCGCATCGGCCCGGATGGCGCGGTGCTGCTGCCGCTGGACGAGGCGGGCGTCGCCGCGGCGGCGCGGGCGCTGGCAGGGCAGGGGGTGCAGGCGGTCGCCATCTGCTTCCTCTTCGCCTTCCTCAACCCGGCGCATGAGCGGCGGGCGCAGGAGATCGTGGCGGCGACGCTGCCGGGCATCGCCATCTCCCTGTCCTCCGAGGTGGACCCGGCAATCCGCGAATACGAGCGAACCTGCGCCACGGTCTTCGACGCGGCGCTGAAGCCGGTGCTGGATGCCTATCTTGGCCGCATCGAATCCATGCTGGCGGCGCGCGGCGTGCCGGCGCCCTTGCAGGTGATGCATTCCCGTGGCGGGCTGCTCGGCGCCGCAGCGGCCCGGGCGAAGCCCATCCGGCTGACCCTCTCCGGCCCCTCGGCGGCGGCCATCGGCGCCGCCAGCGTGCTGCGGGAGGCGGGCTGCGCCGAGGGCATCTCCATCGATATCGGCGGCACCAGCGCGGATATCGCCGTCATCGCCGGCGGCGCCCCGGTGCTGCGGCATGATGGCAGCGTCGGCCGCACCCCCGTCCGCGTCCCCACCGCCGATGTGCTGGCGATCGCCGCCGGCGGCGGCAGCATCGCCTGGCTGGATGCGGCGGGCGGGCTGCATGTCGGCCCGCAGAGCGCCGGCGCCGATCCCGGCCCGGCCTGCTACCGCCGCGGCGGCGCCGCGCCCGCCGTGCTGGATGCCTCCGTGGTGCTGGGGCTGGTGGACCCCGCGCGCTTCGCCGGCGGCACCATGAAGCTGGATGCCGAGGCGGCGGCGCGGGCGATCCGCGATGCGGTCGCCGCCCCGCTCGGCCTCGGGGTGGAGGAGGCGGCGATCGCCATCCACCGCATCACCAATGCCGCGCTGGCCGAGGCGGTGCGGCGCATGACGGTGGGCCGCGGCACCGATCCGCGGGAGCTGCCCCTGGTGCCGGCCGGCGGCGGTGGCGGCCTGCATGCCGCCGCCATTGCCGAGGAGCTGGGCATGATCCGCCTCGTCGTCCCCGTCGCCCCCGGCGTGCTGGCCGCCACCGGGCTGCTGGAAGCGCCGCTGGAGCATGACGTCGCCCAGGGCTTCTTCCGCGCCACGGAGCTGATCCCGGAAGCCGAGCTGCGGGACGCCATGGCGGCGCTGACCGCGCGCTGCACCGCCGCCATGGCGCGGGACGGCGCCAGGCCGGAGGAGACCGAGATCACCGCCGCCGCCAGCTTCCTCGGCCAGGGCCATACGCTGGACGTCGCCATCCCGCCCGGCAGCGCGACGCCCGCGGCCGATATTCGCGCCGCCTTCATCGCCGTCCACAGGGACGCCTATGGCCACACGCGGGACGCGCCGGTGCGCCTTGTTGCGCTGCGCGTGGTGCAGCGGGCGCGGCCGCGCGGCGTGGCGCTGATCGCCAGCCAGGGTGCGGCTGCCCCCGGTGGCGAACGCCGCGCCTGGCTGGGGGAGGCGGGCTTCGTCACCGCCCGCATCCTCCGCGCCCTGCCGCCCGGCGAGCGCCTCGCCGGCCCCGCCATCCTCGAGACCATCGACGGCACCTTGCTGGTCCCTCCCGGCTGGCGCCTCACCGCCGCCGCCACCCATCTGCTGATGGAGCGCCTCCCCGCATGACCGCGCATCGCCTGGACCCCGCCAGCATCGAGATCATCCGCCGCCGCCTCGACGCCATCGCGGAGGAGATGCAGGCGATCATGCTGCGGAGCGCCGTCTCCCCCATCGTGCGGGAGGCGAATGACGCCTCGGCCAGCCTGTTCCTGCCGGACGGCACGGTGCTGGCGCAGTCCAACTCCCTGCCCCTGCTGCTGGGCTGCCTGGTGCCGGCGGTGGGGCGGCTGATCCGCGAATTCCCCGTCGCCGCCATGCGCCCCGGCGACATCTACCTGATGAACGACCCCTATGACGGGGGCACGCATATCCCGGATGTGTCGCTGCTGGTGCCGGTCTTCGCCGGGGAGGAGGTGATCGCCCTCTCCGCCACCATCCTGCACCACCAGGACATGGGCGGCCTGACCCCCGGCTCCGTCCCCACCAGCGCGACGGAGATCTTCCATGAGGGGCTGCGCCTGCCGCCGCTGCAATTGGCGCGGGAGGGCGTGGTGGATGCGCAGATCATGCGCATCATCAGCCGCAACATCCGCACCTTCGACGCCTTCGAATGGGACCTCAACGCGCAGATTTCTGCCTGCCGCACCGGCGCGGCACGGCTGGCGGAACTTGCTGCCAAGCATGGCGCGGCGCCGCTGACGGCCATGCTGCGGGAGCTGGTGCGGCAGGCGGAGATGGCGACCCGCGCCGCCATCGCCGCCCTGCCGGACGGCACCTGGGTCTATGAGGACCAGCTCGACAATGACGGCGTCGAGCTGGACCGGCCGGTGCCACTGCGCGTCGCCGTGACGGTGGCGGGGGACAGCCTGACCATCGACTTCACCGGCACCTCGCCCCAGGTGCGCGGTCCGGTGAATGCGGCGCCCGCCGGCGTCATGGCCGGCGCCTTTTTCGCGCTGCGCGCCGTCACCGGCCCGGACATTCCGAACAATGGCGGCTGCTTCCGCCCGCTGCGCCTGGTGCTGCCGGAGGGCAGTCTGGTGAATCCGCGCATGCCGGCGGCGGTCAATGCCCGCACCGCCACGGTGAAGGTGCTGACCAACGCCATCCTCGGCGCCCTGGCCGCGGCGGCGCCGGAGCGCATTCCGGCGCCCAATGCCGCGGTGTCCTGCATCGTCTCCTTCGGCGGCCGGCGCGCCGATGGCAGCCCCTATGTGGTGACGGAGGTGGTGGCGGGGGGCAGCGGCGGCTCGGCCTTCGGCCCCGGCGTCAACGGCATCTCCACCGATGTCTCCAACACCATGAACCAGCCGGCGGAGATGCTGGAGAGCGATGCGCCACTGCGGGTGCACCGCGTTGCCGTCCGCCGCGGCTCCGGCGGCGCCGGGCGGCATCCCGGCGGCTGCGGCATCCTCCGCGAATACGAGGTGCTGCACGGCCCGCTGACCCTGAGCTTCCGCGGCGAGCGGCACCTGACCGCCCCGCGTGGTGCGCTCGGTGGCGGCCCGGGCCGGGTTGCCGAGGCCTATATCCTGCGCCGCGACGGGGGGCGGGAGGAGATCCGCTCGAAGCTCAGCACGGTCCTGCACACGGGCGACCGGCTGGTCATGGGCACCGCCGGCGCCGGAGGCTGGGGGGCGCCGCCGTGACCCGATGCGCCTCGCTGGCCGTCCTGCCGCAGGGCGGATCGAGCCGGGGCGGCCGGTCTGCGCCATTGTCGGCCACAGGCGGCTCGCCGGAGCCGGGTGCCCGGGCGATGGCAGGGGCATGGCTGCCGGTCGAGACGGGCGAGCGGGTTTGACAGGCGGCACCCGGCGGCGCTTGGCTATGGCCGGAGATCCAGGGAGGGCCGCCATGGCCATGACCATCGAGCAATTCGCTGCCCAGTGCCATGACGCGCTGCGCACCCATCCCGGCACGGCCGGCCGCGAGAAGGTGGTGGAGCTGGTGCGGGCGGCGCTGAAGGACGCCGGCTTCATCGCCGCGGCCATCCCGGAGGGGACCCCGGAGCGCAAGGTGCTCTACGAGGATCCCGAGCTGGGCTTCGCCATCCTCGCCCATGCCTATCAGGGGGCGAAGAACAGCAAGCCGCATGACCACGGCCCCTCCTGGGCCATCTACGGCCAGGCGGAGGGCGAGACCATCATGACCGACTGGGAATGCGTGGAGCGGCCGAGCGGCGACAAGCCGGGCAAGGCGCGGCGCAAGCACGACTACGTGCTGAAGCCGGGCGATGCCTATCTGTACGAGCCAGGTGTGCTGCACTCCCCGCGCCGCGATGCCGCGACCAGGCTGCTCCGCATCGAGGGGCTCAACATGGATAAGGTGAAGCGCCTGCCCTACGAGGCCATCTGAATATCCCCATGAAGCTGCTGCGCAGCTTCATGGGGGAGCCGAATCGCTCCATCATCAGCGAGTCGCGCAGCCAGCCGCGGCAAAGCGCGGCTGGCAACGGAAAGACCGGGCGTCGCTGGGGCGTTCGGTGCCAACCAGCTTCGTGTTCAACCAGGGAAACGTCGCATGATCCACGTCATCGCCATCATCACCACCAAGCCGGGCAAGCGGGAGGAGGTGCTGGGCCATTTCCGCGCCAACATGCCGGCGGTCCATGCCGAGAAGGGCTGCATCGAATACGGCCCGGCCATCGATCTCGAGGGGGCGGGCAAGATCCAGACGCCCTTCGGCCCGGACACCTTCGTGGTGATCGAGAAGTGGGAGAGCCCGGAGGCGCTGAAGGCGCATGCCGCAGCGCCGCACATGGCGGAATACGCCGCGAAGGTGAAGGACCTGCTGGCCAGCCGCGTCATCCACATCCTGACCCCGGCGGGCTGAGCCGCCGCGCCCGGGCGCGGCCGGTGCCGGCCCGGGCCGGTGCCGGCGGTCCGGGCCCGGCCATGGCGGCGCGGCCCTGGTGCCCGGCGCCGCGCCCGGGTTACATGGTCATTCGCCGCGCGTTCCATGCATCGGAAGGGGCGCGCCTCAACCCGGGAACCGCCTTGCCATGATGCTGCTCACCCGCCGCGCCGCCCTGGCGCTGCCCGCCGCCCTCGCGGCGCCCGCCACGCTGCGCGCCCAGGCCGCGCCGGTGAGGGTCGCGGTGCTCGCCCTGCTGACCGGCCCCGGCGCCGCCCTCGGCGTGCAGCTGCGGGACGGCTTCGCTCTCGGCATGAAGCACCTGGACAACAAGCTGGGCGGCCGCCCGGTGGAGGTGCAGGTGCTGGACGACGAGCTGCGGCCGGAAGTGGCGGTGCAGAAGGTCCGCACCGCGATCGAGCGCGACAAGGTGGATTTCGTCGTCGGCGTGGTGTTCAGCAACATTCTCGGCGCCATCGCAAGGCCGGTGACGGAGAGCCGCACCTTTCTCATCAGTACCAATGCCGGCCCGTCCAATATCGCCGGGCGCGGCTGCAACCCCTTTCTCTTCTGCACCTCCTACAACAACGACCAGGTGCATGCGGTGATGGGGCAAGCGGCGCAGGATCTCGGCCATCGCCGGGCCTTCGTGCTGGTGCCGAACTACCAGGCGGGACGGGACGCGGTGGCGGGCTTCAAGTCCCGCTTCAAGGGGGAGATCCTGGAGGAAGGCTACGTCCCCTTGAACCAGATGGATTTCTCCGGGGAGCTGGCGAAGATCGCGGCGGCGAAGCCGGACTGCCTCTTCACCTTCATGCCGGGCGGGCTCGGCGTCAGCCTGGTGCGGCAGTACCGCCAGGCGGGGCTGCAGAACATCCCCTTCCTCTCCACCTTCACGGTGGATGAGGCGACGCTGCCGGCGCAGCAGGACGCCGCGGTGGGCTTCTACTCCGCCAGCACCTGGGCGCCGAACATGGACAACGCCCAGAACCGCCGCTTCGTCAGCGGGTTCGAAGCAGCCTATGGCATGGTCCCCGCCTCCTACGCCGCCCATGCCTATGACACCGCCTTCCTGCTGGATGGCGCGTTGAAGAAGACTGGCGGCAATACGGAGAACAAGGACGCGCTGCGGGCGGCGCTGAATGCCGCGGACTTCGCCTCGGTGCGTGGCAAGTTCCGTTTCGGCGCGAATCAGTTCCCCGTGCAGGATCTCTGGCTCTGCCAAGTGGCGAAGCGCCCGGACGGAAAGTTCCAGACTGAGGCCATGCGGAAGGTGCTGGCCGACGACATCGATCCCTGGGCCGCCGAGTGCCGCATGCGCTAGAGCCTTTTCGGCTCACCGAACGCGCTCTACGCCTTTGTTTGCAGAGCAGATTCACGCTTTCGGGCGATGCCGCCCTACGGCGATCTGCTCTGGGGCCTGTCAGAGATGGGGCGCGGGTCGGTCTGGCGGGTCTTTTCGCACTGGGGCGTCGGTCGGCTTGCCAAGGCAACCAGCCTTGGCTGCGCCGCCCTCCTGCCCAGCACGAAAAATCCCTCGCCAGCCCTCCGCCTCGCCCGGTCTCTGATAGGCCCTAGTTGGAGCTCAGCCCTGAGTTTGCAGGCCGAACCGTCGGCTTTGGAAGCGCGCACCGGGGTCCGGGGCCAGGTCCTGGCCTCGGCGGGGGTGCAGGGGCTGCGCCCCATGCCGGGGCCCGGGGCGGAGCCCCGTCTCCCGCCTCAGCTCGCCGCCAGCACCAGCCCCGCCGGGTTGATGGTGACGGTGCCGGCGCCGGTGACCGCCGCGGCCTGGGCCAGCGCCGAGAAGGTCAGCGCATTGCCGCCGGAGACCGCGTCGAACAGCCCGACATGCGTCAGCGTGCCGGCGGCGGCGGTGAAGGTGAAGGTCACCGCATCCGTGTTCTGCTGCGGGCCGGTGCCGCTGAAGGTCACGCGCTGGCGGGCATAGCCATTGCCCGTCGGCTCGCCCGAGAGGCCCGTGGCGGTGCTGCCGCCGGTGCCGAGGCCGAGATAGACCGCGGCGGGCAGGGCCGGGCTGCGGGCGCAGAGCGCGCGGCCGAGGAGGTTCTTCGCGTAATCGGTCAGGTCGGGCATCGCTCTCTCCTGTTCAGCAATCGGTGGCGTCGGCGAACCACAGCTGCCCGTCCTCGGCGGGCAGGGTGCGGGCGGCGGCGTAGAGCGCGGCGGTGGTGACGGCGTGGATGTCCGCCAGCCCCAGCTCCGCCGGCGTGGCGCGGAAGCAGATGGCCGGCAGCGGCGCCTTGCCGGCGAGACGGGCCTCGGCATCCGGGTAGCCGTGCAGGCGGAACTCGACCACGCCGGCGAGGAGGTCGGTCTGGGTGTGGGTCAGTCGCCAGTAGCAGGCGACCAGCCCGGTGTTGCGGATCTCGATGGGGGTCTGCAGGGCCATGATGCTCTCCGTGGGGCGGGGGGTCAGCCGACGGCTTCGACGGACAGGATGCGGGCGACCCAGTTGATGGTCTTGTTCGCCTCGCCGGTGCCGCTAATGGCAAGGCCGCCATTGGCGGTATCGGCGGCGATGGCCAGCCGCCACGCGGCGGCGGCGGCGTCGTTGTGGCTGGGAGCGATGGACGTACCGCCGCCGATCAGGGTGGTGGCGGCGGCGTTGGTGCCGCGCTTGATGAGCGCGGTCACGTCCCAGCCGGCGCAATCGCCCGCGCTGCCTGCGCTGCCGCCGGTCTGCCGCGCCAGCACCATCAGGCGGCAGAGATAGGTGCCGTTGTTCGGCAGGTTCAGCGTATTGGTCGTGCTGGGATTGCCGTTGTCAGCGGTCAGCCGCACCGCGGTGGCATCGGCGCCTTGCCGCCGCAGCACGAATTCGCCCGCTTGCGCATCGCCGTTGGTGCTGAAGCGGCCAGCCGACCAGGCACCGCGGTGGATGTTGGTGCCCGTGCTGGCTTGCTGTCCGCCCGGGATCCAGCCCGCGCCGGAGTTGACGCTGTTGGTGCTGCCGCCGGCGACAGTGGAGTTGGTGCCGCCGGCCGTGTTGAAGGAGCCGCCGCCGATCACCGAACTGCTTCCCGTGGCGGCTTGGGCCGGCGTGGAGCGCAAGGACTGCCAGTCCACCGCATTGGCGCCGCGGGCGTTTCCGCCCGACGTGGCACCGTCCGGGACGCTCGCCGTCAGCGCGCCGGTGCCCTTGCTGATCAGGGCGAGGCCGATATTGGCATCGACCCCCTGGGCCTGCAGGGACACGGCATTGCCGGTGGTGCCGCCGGTGACCAGCACCCGGTTCGCTGCGCTGCCGGGTGTCGCCACCTCGAAGGCATGGCTGCCGGGCATGGCGCCCAGGGTGACGGCACCGGCCGCGGTGGCGCGCAGTACCTCCACCCCTCCGGCGCTGCCGGCAAGGCCACCCGTGCTGGGCAGGAAGAGGCCGGTGTCGGGGCTGCCGACCATGAGGCCGGGCCGCGCCGCGCGGCCGGCCGGCGTGCCGGTGGCGAGGAGGCCGTTGGTGCCGCTGTTCACCAGCGGCCCCCCATTGCCGGCCTCGAGCAGCGCCGGCGAGCCGAGATAGACCGTATTGGGCGCACTGCCGCCGGAATCCGCGATGCTGATCGCCGCCGCGCCGTTGTTCTGCGCGTTGAATCGCACGCAGCGCAGGGAGAAGATGTCCAGCCGGTTGCCGCTGCCGCCCACCGCGATGGCGTTGTCCGAAACCGCGTCGATCCGGAGATTCGCCGCCTGGATGCGGGTGTTGGAGGCCGCGATGCAGATGCCGTTGGCGTCGGTGATGGCGGTGCCGCCGGAGTTGAAGACCTCACCCTGGCTGGTGAGGTTGCCGATCTGCCCGTCGGTGCCATTCGCCTCGACCAGCACCGCGTATTTCACGAAATCCGCATAAGCCTGGCCGATGTAGAACTTCGTCGTGTTGCCGGCGGCCGAGGAGGCGAAGCGGAACATGCTCCGGTAGCCGAGGGCGAAGGCCTGGTCGATGAAGACACCATCGACCTTGCGGAAGATCATCGCGTCGCCATTGGCCTGCTGCCAGCGCACGACATTGTCGTTCGAGGTCAGGAAGGTCCAGAAATGCAGGTTCAGGATGCGCGGGACGTCGTAGCACTCATCGATCTCGACGCCCGCAGTGAAGACCTGGCCGCGCAGGCGGCGGATGTCGAGCCGGCCCGAGTTCCGGCAGTAGATGCCCTTGTTGATGGCGCAGAGGAAGACGTTGTCGAAATCGACGCCGCCGAGGCAATCCTCCACCCGGAAGACGTAGTCATAGGCGTTCGGGGTCCAGGAGGCGTTGAGCGGGTTGGTGTGGCTTTGCCGCACCGCGATGTCGCGCACGCCTGCGCCGCGGGCGGAAACGCCGGTGAAGGTGAAGGGGGTGAAGCCGGTGGAGCTCACCTGCAGCCAGGTCCCCTGGCCGGGGCCGGGCCCCTCGGTGAAGCCGGCGCCCTGGAAGCGGATGGTGGCGTCGCTGACCGTGATCGCGGAGGCGATGCGATAGACCTTCGGCCCGAAATGCAGCGTGCCGCCGCCCTTGGTCTTCAGGTCGTTGATCGCGGCCTGGATGGCCGGGGCGTCATTCGTCACGCCATCGCCCTTGGCGCCGTAGTCCCGCACATGCGCGCCGCGGTCGGCGAGGACGGCGCTGCGGATCTGGGTGATGGTGGCGCGGCGGGTCTCACTCAGGCTGCCGCTGGCCTGGACCAGCGGGGTGATGTCGCTATCGCCCAGCGCCGTGGCGGCGGGCAATTCGCTGATTCTCGCGTCGGGCATGGGGCTCCGTTCCGATCTTCGCGGCAGGGTGGGGAAGGGTGGCGCGCGGCGCCTACTGCTTCAGGGTGTTGCCGCCCTCGGTCAGCAGCTTGCCGTCGGTCTCGACCAGGATGAGCTTGAGGTCGGGGCCGACATTGAAGCTCTGGGAAAAGGCGGCGACGGCCGGGTCCGCCACGTCCTCGACGAAGATCCGGTAGCCGGTGCCGACTGGCGGCGTCGGGAAGGTGGCGGCGGCGGCGCCGTTGGTGACCGGGACGGTCTGGGTGGGCGGCACCACCGCGCCGCTGCTGTCGCGGAGCGTGAAGACCACGGCGCTGACCGGGCCGGTGACGGTGGCCGAGACCGGGATGGACGTGCCGGCGACGATGCCGGCGGCGAAGGGCGCCAGGATGATGGTGCGGACCACCGCCGCGGCCACTTGGCTGAAGCTGAAGCTCTGGGCCACGCTGCGCACCGTGTTCAGCGGGCCGACCGCGCCGTCCAGCGTGACGCCGGTGCCGAGCACGGCGCCGATCCGAATGGGCAGCAGCGCCACTGCGTCGGCGGTCTGCAGCATCATCAGGTCACCGGGCTTCAGGCTGGCGGCGACGCTGCCGAAATAGCCGGCGATGTTGACCGCAGCGCGGCTGTCGGTCGTGCGGTAGTGCCAGAGGGTGAAGTTGTTGCCCTGGACCAGGGCGGTCAGGTTGGCCGAGCTGAAGGGCACGGGGATCTCCGTCTCAACGGGCGGGCGCGCGACGGGCCGCCCGGAGGGGCGGCCTGTGGCGGCGGGCGCGGATGGTGCGGGGAAGGCGCCGGGCACAATTCGGCCGTCGGCATAGCGGGTTCTGCCGGAATAAATTCGTAATGTCAAGGAAAATGATCCTTGGCCTCGACCGCCCCCCGCCCGTTCTTGCCGGTGGTCTTTCCGCTGGCGTCTGGCACTCTGCCGCACCGGTCAGCCTTGCGAGGTCCGATGCCGCTCCGCCTTGCCTTCCGCCTTGCCTTCCGCCTTGCCTTCTGCCTTCTCCTGCTGCTGTGCGGCGCCCTGCTGGCGCGGCCGCTGGCGGCGCAACCGGTGCTGAACGTCTATAACTGGGCCGACTACATCGACCCCTATATGGTCCAGCGCTTCCAGGCGGAGACCGGCATTCGCATCCGCTACGATGTCTATGACAGCCTGGAGACGCTGGAAGGAAAGCTCTCCTCGGGCCGCTCCGGCTACGACCTCATTGTCCCCACCAGCGAGCCGAGCTTTGCCCGCCTGGTCCGCGCCGGGGCGCTGCGGCCGCTGGACCGCGCCCGCATCCCGAACTGGGCGAATCTGGACCCCGGGCTGATGGCGCGCGTCGCCACGGTGGATCCGGGCAACCGCTTCGGCGCGATCTATCTCTGGGGCACGGTCGGGCTCGGCGTCCGCGTCGATGCCCTGCGGCAGCTCCTGCCCGGGGCCCGGTTCGACCAGCTCGACCTGCTGCTGAACCCGGAGAATGCCGCGAAGCTGGCGCGCTGCGGCCTCGCGGTGATGGACAGCGCGACGGATGTGCTGCCCTCCGTGCTGCGCTGGCTGGGCAAGCCGCCGGACAGCACCGCGGCGGCCGATCTGCGCGCGGCGGAGCAGGCGCTGCTGGCGATCCGGCCGCATCTCCGCGCCATCCCCGGTTCCGGCGCGCTGCTGGACATGCTGGCGCGGGGCGAGATCTGCGTGGCGATGACCTATAGCGGCGATGTCATTCAGGCCGCTGCCCGGGCGCGGGAGGCGGGCAGGGGGGTGGAGATCGCCTATGCCGCGCCGGCCAGCGGCGCGCATCTCTGGTTCGACCTGCTGGCGATTCCGGCCGATGCGCCGAATCCGGAGGCGGCGGAGGCCTTCATCGACTTCCTGCTGCGGCCGGAAAGCATGGCCGCCATCACCGGCCATGTCCGCTACCCCAACGCCGTTCCTGCCTCGCGCCCCCTGGTGCCGGAGGCGGTGCGGGAGGATCCGAGCGTCTATCCGTCGGCGGAGAGCCTGGCCCAGGCCTTCGTCCCCGGCACGCTGGGCCCGGCCGAGGACCGTGCGCGCTCGCGGCTCTGGAACCGCTTCAAGGCCGGGCGGTGATGCGGGCGGCGCTGGTCGCGGCGCCCTTCCTCTGGCTGCTGGCACTGGTCCTGGCGCCGGCGCTGCTGCTGGGCTGGATCGCCTTCGGCAGCGCGGCGGAGGGCGTGCCGCCGGTGGCGCCGCCGCTGGCCTGGCAGGCGGGGGCGCTGTCCTGGCAGGGCAGCCTGGAGAGCTTCGCCCTGCTGCTGGAGGACCCGCATTACGCAGGGGCGCTGCTGCGCTCCCTGCTGGTGGCGGCGGGCACGGCGGCGCTGGCCTTGCTGCTGGCCTATCCCATGGCTTTCGCAATTGCCGAGGCGCGGCCGCGCTGGCGCCTGCCTCTGCTGGCCCTGGTGCTGGCGCCGGTCTGGACCGGGCTGATGCCGCGGCTTGGCGCCTGGATCGGGCTGCTGCGGGACGAGGGCTGGATCAATGGCGTGCTGCTGCGGCTCGGGCTGATCGAGGCGCCGCTGACGCTGCTGTTCAGCGACATCGCCCTCTATGCCGGCATGCTGCACAGCTACCTGCCCTATGCCGTGCTGCCCCTGGCCATTGCCCTGTCGCGGCGGGACCGGCTGCTGGAGGCGGCGGCGGCCGATCTCGGCGCGGCGCCTGCCCGGGTCTTCCTCTCCGTCACCCTGCCGCTCTCCCTGCCGGCCGCCGCGGCGGCCTTCCTGCTGGTCTTCATCCCGGCGGCGGGGGAGTTCGTGATCCCGGAGCTGCTCGGCCCGCCGGGCGACCCGCTGCTCGGGCGAGTGATCTGGGCGGAGTTCTTCCAGAGCCGCGACTGGCCGCTCGCCGCCGCCCTGGCGCTCACGCTGCTGGCGGTGCTGGCGCTGCCGATCCGCGCCTATCAGCGGCTGGGGCAGGGGTGATGGCACGGCTGATCCTCGTCCTCGGGCTGCTCTTCCTCTGGGCGCCGATCCTGCTGCTGGCCGGCTACGCCTTCAGCGCGGACCGCATTCCCTTCCAGTGGGGCGGCTTCTCGCTGCGCTGGTTCGCCGCCCTGGCGGAGAATGCAAGAGTGCAGGAGGCGGCGCTGCTCTCCCTCTCCGTCGCCACGGGGGCGGCGACGCTGGCCTGCCTGGCGGGCGGGCTGGCCGGCTGGGCGCTGGCGCGGGGCGGGCGGTTCTGCGGCCGGCCGCTCTTCGGCCTGCTGGCCGGCGCCCCGCTGGTGCTGCCGGAGGTGGTGATGGGCCTCTCCCTGCTGCTGCTCTTCGTCCTCGCCCAGGGCGCGGCGGAGACGCTGCTGGGCTGGCGGCTGGAGCGCGGGGCGGGGACCATCGTACTGGCGCATGCGACGCTCGGCCTCGCCTATGTCGCCGTGCTGGTGCAGGCGCGGCTGGCAAGGCTGGACCCCAGGCTGGAGGAGGCGGCGGCCGACCTGGGTGCCATGCCCCGGGTGGTCTTCCTCACCATCACCCTGCCGCAGATGGTGCCGAGCCTGGTGGCGGGCTGGCTGCTGGCCTTCACCCTTTCGCTGGATGATGTGGTGCTGGCCAGCTTCGTTTCCGGTCCCGCCGGCACCACCCTGCCGGTGCTGATCTTCTCCTCCCTCCGCATGGGGCTGACGCCGGAGGTGAATGCGCTGGGGGTGGTGATCCTGGTCCTGGTGCTGGCGGCGGTGGGGGTGGCGGGTTGGGTGCTGCGCGGGCGCGGGGGCGATCCGGGCTGAACCCGCACCGAACCGGGCAGATCCTTGCGGAATGGGACGCCGCCGGGTTGAACCCCCCGCCGCCGGGGGCTAGGGTCCCGGCCCTCGCAGCACCCGCAGGGTTCCCATGAAGCTCACCGCCGACCGCCTCGACCGCATCTCTCCGTCGCTGACCATCGCGATGACCACCAAGGCGCGGGCCCTGAAGGCAGCGGGGAAGGACATCGTCGGCCTGTCCTCCGGCGAGCCGGATTTCGACACCCCGCGCAACGTGAAGGATGCGGCGATCGCCGCCATCGAGCGGGGCGAGACCAAGTACACCGACGTCTCCGGCACCCCCGCCCTGCGCCAGGCGGTCTGCCACCGCTTCAAGGAAGACCACGGGCTGGAGTTCAAGCCGGAGGAGATCCTGATCGCCACCGGCGGCAAGCAGGTGATCTTCGACGCGCTGTTGGCCACCATCAACCCGGGCGATGAGGCGATCATTCCCGCGCCCTGCTGGGTCAGCTACCCGGACATCGTCGAGCTGGCCGAGGGCAAGCCCGTCATCGTCCCCTGCGACCAGAACAGCGGCTTCAAGCTGCGGCCGGAGCAGCTCGAGGCGGCGATCACGCCGAAGACCAAGTGGTTCATCCTGAACAACCCCTGCAACCCGACCGGCGCCGCCTACAATGCCGAGGAGCTGAAGCAGCTCACCGACGTGCTGATGCGCCACCCGGATGTCTGGATCTTCACCGACGACATCTACGAGAAGCTGTCCTATGACGGCTTCAGGCCGGCGACGATCCTCGAGGTGGAGCCGCGGCTGCGCGACCGCACCGTGACGATGAATGGCTGCTCCAAGGCCTATGCGATGACCGGCTGGCGCATCGGCTATGCCGCCGCGCCGGTCGCGCTCATCAAGCAGATGGACAAGCTGCAGAGCCAGTCCACCAGCAACACCAGCAGCGTCAGTCAGGCCGCGGCGGTGGAGGCCCTGACCGGGCAGCAGGACAGCATCGACACCATGCGCGCCGCCTACAAGAAGCGCCGGGACATGATGGTGGAGGAGCTGAACAAGGCCCCCGGTCTTTACTGCCACAAGCCGGAAGGCGCCTTCTACGTCTTCCCCTCCATGCAGGGTTGCCTCGGCAAGGTGACGCCGAAGGGCGTGAAGATCACCGATGACGAGACCTTCTGCACGGCGCTGCTGGAGGAGGCCGGCGTCGCCTGCGTGCATGGCGCGGCCTTCATGTATCCGGGCCATTTCCGCATCAGCTACGCCACCTCCGACGCCGCGCTGGCCGAGGCCTGCAAGCGTATCCGGGCGTTCTGCGAGAGCCTGCGCTGACGCTGCCTGCCGCCCCCGTCCGGTGACGGGGGCGGATTTTGGGCCCTTGCCGGAGCCCTGCATCGCGTGCCGCCGCAGGGGTTGGAGAAGCCGCCGGGCGGGCCTGGCGCAGCCATCCGGCCTGATGGATTACGGCGCGATCCATCAGGCCGGAGTTAAGTTGCTCTGGATATTATGTTTTCTGGAGCAAGAAATCATGTCAGGTGATTCCACCTGATCGGATATTGCTCTAGTTTCGCCGGCCTTGCCGCCATGGACACAGGACCCATGCCCGCCCTCGCCAACCGCCTGAGCCAGATCAAGGTCTCCGCCTCCGCCGCCATGACCCAGCGGGCCCGGGAGCTGCGCAACCAGGGCATCGAAGTCATCAGCCTCTCCAACGGCGAACCGGATTTTCCCTCTCCGCCGCATGCCATCGAGGCCGCCCACCAGGCGGCGCTGCGTGGCGATACCAAATACCCGCCCCAGGGCGGCACGCCGGCGCTGAAGGCGGCCATCGGCCGCAAGTTCAAGCGCGACAACAAGCTGGATTACGCGGCGGACGAGATCATCGTCGGCAATGGCGGCAAGCAGGTGATCTTCAACGCCTTCATGGCAACGGTCGATCCGGGCGACGAGGTGGTGATCCCCTCGCCCTTCTGGATCAGCTATGCCGACATGGCGAAGATGGCCGGCGGCACCGCCGTCAGCGTGCCCTGCCCGCAGAATAATGGCTTCAAGCCGCGACCGGAGGATCTTGACGCCGCCATCACCGCGAAGACGAAGTGGGTGCTGCTGAACTTCCCCAGCAACCCAACCGGCGCAGTGCCGAGCTACGCCGAGATGCGCGCCATCGCCGATGTGCTGCTGCGCCACCCGCATGTCTGGATCATGACCGACGACATGTATGAGCACCTGCTCTATGACGGCCACGAATTCCACACCATTGCCGCGGTGGAGCCGGCGCTGAAGGACCGCACGCTGACGGTCAACGGCGTCTCCAAGACCTATGCCATGACCGGCTGGCGCGTCGGCTTCGGCGGCGGCCCCGCCGCGCTCATCAAGGGCATGTTCAACATGCAGGGCCAGGCGACGGCCGGCGTCTCCACCATCGGCCAGGCCGCCGCCGCCGCCGCGCTGGACGGCCCGCAGGACTATGTGAAGGAGCGGGCGGAGCTCTACCGCCAGCGCCGCGACATGGTGGTGGAGATGCTGAACGCCGCCCCCGGCATCTCCTGCCACAAGCCGGAAGGCGCCTTCTACGTCTTCCCGAATCTCGCCGGCTGCCTCGGCAAGACGAGCAGGACCGGCCGGAAGATCGAGACGGACACCGATTTCGTCATGGCGCTGCTGGAGGAGAAGCGCGTCGCGGCGGTGCAGGGCGCGGCCTATGGCATGTCCCCGCATATGCGCATCTCCTACGCCACGGACCCGGCCAGCCTCACCGAGGCCTGCAGCCGCATCCAGGAGTTCTGCCGGGAGCTGTCGTGATCCTGCGTCCCGGTCGGGACGAGGATGCGGCGGGCTTCATCGCCCTGATCGGCGCCTGCTGGGCGGAGTATCCTGGCTGCGTGCTGGATGTGGATGGCGAAGTGCCGGAGCTGCGGCACCTCGCTACCTACTTTGCCGAAGCCAGCGGCGCCCTTTGGGTGGCGGAGAAAGTCGGGAAGGTGGTCGGCATGGTCGCCACCCGCCCGCTCGGCGATGACGATGCCTGGGAGATCTGCCGCATGTATGTGGCGGCCGGGCAGCGTGGCACCGGCCTTGCCCATCGGCTGCTGGATCTGGCCGAGGCGCATGCGCGGGAGCAGGGCGCCCGGCGCTTCGTGCTGTGGTCCGATACGCGCTTCGATGCGGCGCATCGCTTCTACGAGAAGCGCTTCTATGTCCGCCAGGGCGCCATCCGCATCCTGGACGACATCTCGAAATCCCTGGAGTTCCGCTACGCCAAGCCGGCCACGGGGCTGGTGGTGGAGATGCTGGACGCCGCCGCGGCCGCCAGCGCGGAGCGCTGCCTGGCGGCGATCCTGGCGCGCTGCCAGGACGCGGGCGAGAGCCTGGTGGTGCCGGAGGCCACGCCCGCGCTCTGGCGCCGGGTGACCAGCGAGGTGGCGACCGGCCACCGGCTGCTGCTGGTCGCCTGGCTGGAGGGGCGGCTGGCCGGCACCGTGCAGATCGAGACTGGCACGCCGCCACACCGCGCCGGGATCAGCCTGCTGCTGGTGGATCCGGCGGAGCCGCGGCAGGGCCTCGGCCGGGCGCTGCTGCAGCGGGCGGCGCAGGCGGCGGAGCGCATCGGGCGAAGGCTGCTGACGCTGGAATGCCCGGCCGGCGGGCCGGCGGAGGCGCTGATCCGCGGGCTGGGCTGGCAGGAAGGCGGGCGCATCCCGGGCTATGCGCTGGACGCGAAGGGGCAGCCGGAGGACGTGGTGTTCTTCTACAAGGCGCTGGGCTGATCGAGAGGGGCGCTGCCCCTCTCTCGCATCGGACGCAGCGCGTCCGATCCCGCCAAGGGCCGAAAGGCCTTTGAAAACCGGGAGTCTGGACCCGCTGGTTGAGCCTGCTTCCTCAAGCCATCACAGGAACCGGTCGAGATGCCCCAGGCACTCCTCCGGCGCTTCCTCCGCCAGGTAGTGCCCGCTGTTCACCGGCCCGCCTTCCAGTGGCCCGGCGGCGTAGTCCCGCCACACCGCCATCACGTCATACCACTTGGGCAGCGAGCCCTTGGCGCCCCACAGCGCCAGCATCGGGCACTGCACCTTCTGCCCAGCCGCCCGGCTCGCTCGGTCATGCTCCAGGTCGATGCCGATCGCCGCGCGGTAATCCTCGCAGATTGCCGTCACCGTCCCCGGCTCCTTCAGCGCCGCCAGGTAGTCGGCTCGCGCTTCCGGGTGGAAGAAGCCCTTGTCCTTCGGCTCGCGGGAAGTGTGCAGGTCGAACCAGTCCTCCGTGTCGCGCAGGATCATCCGCTCCGGCTTGTCATGCGGTTGCGCCAGGAAGAACCAGTGGTAGTAGCCGAGCGCGAACTGCATATCCGCCCGCTCGAAATGCTCGAGTGTCGGAATGATGTCCATGGTGCAGAGCTTCTCCACCGCCTGCGGGTGGTCCAGCGCCAGCCGGTGCGCCACCCGCGCGCCGCGGTCATGGCTCACCACCCGGAAGCGCTCGAAGCCGAAGCCCCGCATCAGGGCGACCAGATCGGCCGCCATCTCCCGCTTGGCGTAGTGGCGGCTGTCCGGCGTCACCGGCGGGGCCGCGCTGAAGCCGTAGCCGCGGATATCGGGGGCGATGACGGTGTAGCGTTGCGCCAGCACCGGGGCCAGCTTGTGCCACATGGCATGGGTCTGCGGGTTGCCATGCAGCAGCAGCAGGGGCGGGCCGCTGCCGCCATGCCGCAGCCGGATGCGCTGGCCGTTCGCCTCCCGGGTCTCGAGCGTGAATCCCTTGAAGAACATGGACGGATCTCCTTCCCGCCCATCCTAACTCCCCGGAAAGCCGGCGCCACCCGTTGACCTCGGGGCCCCGGCGCGCGAGCCTGCCGCCACCTTTCCCTAGGAGGATGCAATGTCTGAAGATTCCGCCCTGTTCGACAAGGGCCTGCCGATTCGCCGCGAGGTGCTGGGCCCGGCCTATGTCGATGCCTCCATGGCCAAGGCCGACGAGTTCATGATGTCCTTCCAGCGCGCGACGACGAGCTGGGCCTGGGGCTGGGCCTGGGGCGACCCGACGCTGGATCGCAAGACCCGCAGCCTGATCAACCTGGCGATGCTGACGGCGCTGAACCGCGCGCCGGAGATCAAGCTGCACGTCAAGGGCGCGCTGAACAACGGCGTGACGGTCGAGGAGATCAAGGCCGCGCTGCTGCACGCCACCGCCTATTGCGGCATCCCCGCCGGTCTCGATGCCTTCAAGGCGGCGCATGAGGTGCTGGTGGCCGAAGGCGCGCTGCCGGGGAAGAAGTGATGGCCGCCCCCATCAAGAAGGTCGGCTTCGTCGGCATCGGCAACATGGGCTGGCCGATGGCGGCCAACCTGGTGAAGGCGGGCTTCGAGGTCACGGTCTGCGACGCCGTGCCCGGCCGCAGCGCGAAATTCACCGAGGAGGTGGGCGGCGCCGCGGCAGCCAGCCCGGCCGAGGCGGCGAAGGGCGCGGATGCCGTCATCACCATCCTGCCCACCAGCAAGCAAGTGGCGGAGGTGGCGGCGCAGCTCGCCCCGGTGCTGTCGGCCGGCACGCTGGTGATCGACATGACCAGCGGCCAGCCGGCGAAGACGCGGGAGATCGCCGCGACGCTGGCGGAGAAGGGCATCGCGATGATCGACGCGCCCGTCTCCGGCGGCGTGCCGCGCGCGAAGTCCGGCGACCTCGCGATCATGCTGGGCGGCGAGACGGCGGAGTTGGACCGTGCGGAGCCGGTGCTGAAGGCGATGGGCAGCAGCCTCTATCGCTGCGGTGGCATCGGCGCCGGCCAGGCGATGAAGGCGCTGAACAACCTCTCCTCCGCCGGCACCTTCCTGATGGGGATCGAGGTGCTGCTGATCGGCCAGCGCTTCGGCCTGGATGCCGGAACGATGGTGGATGTGCTCAACGCCTCCTCTGGCATGTCCAACAGCAGCCAGCGCAAGTTCAAGCAGTATGTGCTGAACCGCCGCTTCGACGACGGCTTCGCGCTGGAGCTGATGGTGAAGGATCTCGGCATCGCGCTGGAGGTCGGGCGGGACACCAATACGCCCACGCCCTTCTCCGCGCTGTGCAAGGAGATGTGGGCCTCGGCGCTCAGCGCCCTTGGCCCCGGTCATAACCACACGGCGATGAGCCAGCTTTCGGAGAAGCTCGCCGGCGAGATCCTCGGCGGCAACAAGACCGGCGGCTGAACCGCCGCCGCGGCGCGGCGGGGAAGCCGCCGCGCCGCATTCATGCGAAGGGGGGAAGGGCCAATGAGCCATTGGGAAGCCTATGCCATTCGCTATGGCCGGCATGAGCGGCCGGCGCAGGCGAATTTCCTGCTGCCGGTTGCCGACCCGCATGACGCCATGCCGCTCGACTACTTCGTCTGGCTGCTGCGCAATGCGGAGGGCCACGAGATCGTCGTCGATACCGGCTTCGATGCCGCCTGCGCCGAGAAGCGCGGCCGTACCCTGAGCCGCAGCGTCGCCGAGGGGCTGCAGGCGATGGGCTGCGACCCGGCCCGGGTGCGGGACGTGGTGGTGACGCATCTGCATTACGACCATGCCGGCAGCATCGACCTCTTCGCCAATGCCCGCATCCATATCCAGGACCGCGAGATGGCCTTCGCCACCGGGCGGCACATGTGCACCGCCTGCATCCGCGTGCCCTTCGAGGCGGATCACGTCGTCTCCATGATCCGCGCCCTGTTCGCGGACAAGGTGCAATTCCATGACGGGGACGGGGAGGTGGCGCCGGGCGTCACCGTCCATCGCGTCGGCGGGCATTCGGACGGGCTGCAGGTGGTGCGGGTGCAGACGGCGCGCGGGCCGGTCGTCATCGCCTCGGATGCGTTGCATTTCTATGCCAATCCCGGCACCGGCAACCCCTTCCCGATCATCTTCGACCTCGGCGCCATGACCCAGGGCTGGCGCATCGTGAAGCGCCTGGCGGAAGGCGACGAGAGCCGCATCGTCCCGGGCCACGACCCGGAGGTGCGCCGGCGCTTCCCGGCCGTGGCGGGGCATGGCGATGAAGTGGTGGCGCTGCACCTGCCGCCGGTCGGCTGACCTCTGCCATAGCGCCGCCCGGAAGCCCGGCGCGGCGTGCCGCGGCCGCCGATGCGAGCGGCAGCGCCAGCCTCCGCCGCCGCGTCCGGGCGGGGGGGCCTGTTGCAAATTGGGCCCTGGGTGCAATCTCTGCCGCAATCCCAACAGCGGCGAGAGAGCCCATGCCCGACATTACCCTGCAGGATATCACACGCCTGAAATTCGGCGTCGGCCAGCCCGTTCCCCGCAACGAGGACCCGATCCTGCTGCAGGGGCAGGGCCGCTACACCGACGACCTCGACCTGCCCGGCCAGCTCTGGTGCGTCATGGTGCGCAGCCCCTATGCGCATGGCGTCATCAAGGGCATCGACATCGCGGCGGCGAAGGAGGTGCCGGGCGTCGTCGGCGTTTTCACCGGCGCCGACCTCGCCGAATACGGCCCGCTGAAATGCCTGCTGCCGCTGAAGAACCGCGACGGTTCGCCGCTGGTCAATATCGAGCGGCCCTCCCTCGCCACCGACAAGGTCCGTTTCGTCGGCGACCCCGTGGCCTTCGTGGTGGCGGAGAGCAAGGCGGCGGCCAAGGATGGGGCGGAGGCCGTCTTCGTCGATATCGACGTGCTGCCGGCGGTCACCGAAGCCTCCGCGGCGGCAGCCCCCGACGCGCCGCTTCTTTACGACCACGTCCCCGGCAACCAGGTGCTGGATTTCCATTTCGGCGATGCGGAAAAGGTCGCCGCCGCCTTCGCCTCCGCCGCGCATGTCACGAGGCTCTCCCTCCGCAACAACCGTGTCGTCGTCTGCGCCATGGAGCCGCGCAGCGCCATCGGCGAGTACGACCCCGCCACCGGCCGCTACACCCTGCATGTTGGCAGCCAGGGCGTGTTCGGCCTGCGGGCACAGATGGCGAACGACATCCTGAAGGTGCCGACCGACAAGGTCCGCATCCTCACCGGCAATGTCGGCGGCAGCTTCGGCATGAAGGCCAATGCCTATCCGGAATACACTTGCCTGCTGCACGCCGCGAAGGTGCTGGGCCGCCCGGTGAAGTGGACGGATGAGCGCACCGGCTCCTTCCTCTCCGACCAGCATGGCCGCGACCATGAGGTGGAGGCGGAGCTGGCCCTGGATGCGGAGGGCAGGGCGCTGGCCGTGCGCCTTACCTCCTACGCCAATATGGGCGGCTATCTTTCGACCGTCGCGCCGCTGATGGGAACCGGCAATTTCTCTAAGAACATCCAGTCCAACTACGCGACGCCGCTGATCGAGGTGACGACGAAATGCCTCGTCACCAACACCACGCCGGTCTCCGCCTATCGCGGGGCGGGGCGACCGGAGGGCAATTACTTCTTCGAGCGGCTGCTGGAGCAGGCGGCGAAGGAAACCGGCCGCAGCGCCATCGAGCTGCGCCGCATCAACCATATCAAGCCGGAGGCCTTCCCCTTCAGCGCCCCCTCCGGCAGCATCTATGACAGCGGCGACTTCACCGGCGTGCTGGAGGCGGCGCTGGAAGCCGCCGACTGGGACGGCTTCGCCGCCCGCAAGGCGGAGAGCAAGGCCGCCGGCAAGCTTCGCGGCCGGGGCATCGGCAATTTCCTCGAATGCACCGCGCCGCCGATGAAGGAGCAGGGCGAGATCCGCTTCAACGCGGACGGCACCGTCACCATCATCACCGGCACGCTGGATTACGGCCAGGGGCATTGGACGCCCTTCGCCCAGGTGCTGCATCAGACCCTCGGCGTGCCCTTCGAGAGCATCCGCCTGGTGCAGGGCGACAGCGACCTGCTGGTGGCCGGCGGCGGCACCGGCGGCTCCAAATCGCTCATGGCCTCCGGCGCCGCGATCATCGAGGCGGCGCAGAAGGTGATCGAGAAGGGGCGGCTCGCCGCGGCGCATATGTTGGAAGCGGCGCCGGCGGATATCGAGTTCACCCGCGATGCCGACGGCACCGGCCGCTTCACCATCGCCGGCACCGACCGCTCCATGAGCATCATGGAAGTGGCGGCGCGCATCCGCACGGCGAACAACCCGCCGCCGGAGATGCCGGACAGCCTGGACGTGAAGCATGTCTTCGGCGAGGCGCCGATGGCCTACCCGAATGGCTGCCATATCTGCGAGGTGGAGATCGACCCCGACACCGGCATCACCCAGGTGGTGCGCTACGTTTCGGTGAATGACTTCGGCGTCATCGTGAACCCGCTGCTGGTCGAGGGCCAGGCGCATGGCGGCATCGTTCAGGGCATCGGCCAGGCGATCTATGAGCAGGTGGCCTATTCGGAGGAAGGCCAGCTCCTCTCCGGCAGCTACCAGGATTACGCGCTGCCGCGCGCCTCGGACGTGCCGAGCTTCGGCTTCCTCAGCCGGCCGGATCCCTGCAAGACCAACCCGATCGGCGCCAAGGGCTGCGGCGAGGCAGGGTGCGCAGGCTCGCTGCCGGCGGTGATGAACGCGATCGTGGATGCGCTCTCGGATTACGGCATCACCCATATCGACATGCCGGCGACGCCGGAGCGGGTGTGGCGGGCGATCCAGGACGCGCAACGGGCGTGAAAAAGGGGAGGGCGCTGCCCTCCCCCGTTGGGCGCAGTGCGCCCAACCCCACCCGCCAAAGGCCGAAGGCCCTTTGAAAACCTTGAGTTTGAGACGCGCCGGTCGCAACCGGCCGTCCCGATGCCAAACTCGCTGCCTGGTGTCCTGCCGTGGCGTTGCCACGGCAGGCTGTGCGAGGGCTTGATCCCGGAGGGAGACCGGGCCCTCGCGAAGGCGCGCAGCGACTTCGAGGGGATTAAAGGAAGATCCTGGTCGCCACCGCGATCTGGTAGATCAGCCCCAGCAGCTCGCTGCCCACCTGGAACACCTTCGGGTCCAGCCGGGGCAGGGCGATCAGC
>NZ_JAMZIK010000184.1 GCF_024178315.1 Siccirubricoccus soli
GTGCGAGGGCTTGATCCCGGAGGGAGACCGGGCCCTCGCGAAGGCGCGCAGCGACTTCGAGGGGATTAAAGGAAGATCCTGGTCGCCACCGCGATCTGGTAGATCAGCCCCAGCAGCTCGCTGCCCACCTGGAACACCTTCGGGTCCAGCCGGGGCAGGGCGATCAGCTCGTCCCCCGGCTGTGGCCCTTCCTCCGGCTCCAGCACCAGCTCCCCGCTCGCGCGGCGGATCATCATGCTGCCCTCGCTGCCGCGCGGGGTGAAGCCGCCGGCGGCGCGGACGTAGTCGGCAATCCGCATCCCCTGGCGCCACACCACGGCGCGCGGCGCCGTCACCTCGCCCGCCACCAGCACGGTCTGCGACCTCTCGGGGATGACGATCACATCGCCTTCCTCCAGCCGCACCGGCGCGCAGCGCCCGTCTCGGTCGGAGACGACGACGCGCCCCTCAGGCTGGGTCCGCCGCGCCCGCTGGATGTAGGAGGAGACAAGGTTGGCCTCCGTCGCCCGGATGGCGGCGACGCCGGTGGTGGCGGAGACGGACAGGAAAAGCTGCCGCTCCAGCCGGTCCAGCGCCTCGTCGATGGCGCGGCGCTGCTGCTGCGCGACGGAAGGCCGCAGCAGGAAGACCGAGCGCGTATCGGCCAGCGCCGGATCCACCGCGATGTGGTCCAGCACGTCGCATAGCGTGGCGTCGCGGTCGGCGACCAGCACGGAGGGGCCGATGCGGCTGCCTTCCACCGTCACGCGCACGCTGCGCGCCGGGCTGTCCGTGATGAAGGTGACGGTGTCCTGGTCGCCCAGCGTCACGCCCGCCAGCTCGCTCAGCGAGACGTAGCGGGAGAAGGGCTGGCCGCCGCGGCTGCCGCGGATGATGGCGTTGGTCGCGGCGGGCAGGGGACGGGCATAGTCGATCAGCTCCCGCCCGGCCATCAGCCGGGCCGGTACCTCGAACAGGTAGTTGTTGCGCACCGCGCCATCGGCGCCCACCACGGCGCGCTGCCGCGCCACCACGATGGTGTCGCCCTCCTGCAGCCGCACCGCCGGCAGCTTTCCGTCCATCAGGAAGCGGTAGAGATCGACCGTCGCCACGGTGCGGCCGCCGCGCTGCACCTGGATGTCGCGGTAGGAGCCACGGCCGGGATCGACGCCGCCGGCCCGCACCAGGAAGTCCAGCACGCTGTCCGCCGCGCTGCCGCCGAAGCGGCCCGGGGTGCGGACGAAGCCGGCGACGAAGACGCCGATGCGCTGGGTGGAGAGCAGCACCGCATAGACCTGCACCTGGCTGGTGTAGGTGCGCTGCACCTCGGCCTCCACCACCTGCTGCAGGTCGCCGGCGCGGGTGCCGGCGATGCGGATCGGGCCGATATTGGGCAGGAAGAGGTTGCCCGTGGGGTCGACCACGGCCACCGTCTCCGCCTCCACCGCACCCCAGACGCGGATGGAGACGCGGTCGCCGGGGACGATCTGGTAGTTCGGATTGGGCGCGTCGGAGACCGAGGTCGCGTCGCGGGTGAAGAGGCTGGCGCCGAACACCGCGGTGACGTTGCCGGCCCGGCTGCGGTCGCCGAGCGGCCCGGTGGCGGTGGGCCCGCCTTCGGACTGCGTCTCCATGCCAGGGCGGTTCAGTACCCGGTCGGGGCCCACCAGGTTCGGCAGGCCTTCCGTCACCGCGGCGCCGCTGGCGGGGGACGGGTTGGGCCGGGTCAGCTGAAGGTTCTGCTGCTGCAGCATCTGGTTCTGCTGGAGGAGCTGCATGGGAGTCTGCGCCAGGGCGACATCCGGCGCCATGGCCACCAGCAACGCCATCCTGGCGCGTCTGGTGAGGCCTTCAAGAAGCATGTTCGCGCATTCCCGCCACGAGGAGCCAAGCCAGCCCGTAGGCCACGGACAGGCAGATGAAGATGTAGAGGGTGGTCTGCACGCCCTTCGGGTAGCGGGCGTATTCGGCGAGGTTCGGCTCGACCACGCGCAGCAGGAAGATCTGCTGGCGCTGCGCGTCCACCCGCGCGCGCTCGAGCGAGGCGGTGGCGGAGGCGAGCTGGGTGCGCGCCAGCTCCCGCTCCGTCCCCAGCCGCTCATACTCGCCGATCTGCTGGGAAAGGCCGGCATCGGTGCTGCTGATCCGCACCCGCTCCTCGGCCACCTGGGCGTTCAGCGCCTCGATGCGGTTGCGCAGCTGGACGACGCGCGGATTGTCGGCGCGGGTGAAGCGCTGCGCCTCCGCCATCTCGGCCCGCGCCTGGGCCAGCGCGCCTTCCAGCCGGCCGAGATTCTCGAGCGCCAGGGCGGCGGAGCGGGTCGGGTCCACCGCACGCTCCCGCTCCCGGAACTGGGTCATCTCCAGCTGCACGGCGGCCAGCCGCTGCTCGGCGCGGGCCACTTCCTCCCGCGCCACGCGCAGCCCGTCCTCCTGCAGCCGCTGGTTCAGGTTGTTCACCATGGCCTCGGAGAGGGAGAGCAGCGCCTCGGTGATCGCCTTGCTGTCCTCCGCCCGGAAGCTGCGGACACGCAGCGCGGTGATGCCGCTGGTGGTGTCGAACTCCACCGAGACCATGCGGCGGTAGTAGTCCTGCAGCCGCTCGGCCGTCGGGTTCTCCCACCACAGCCGGGCCACCGCATCGGCTTCGGGCCGGCGGAACATCTCCACCAGCGGCAGCCGGGCGCGCAGCGCGGCGACGGCGTCGTGGGATTCCAGGTAGTCCCGCACCCCCATCGCGTCTTCCGAGGCCGGACGGAAGCCCGAGGCCTGGAGCATCTCGCCGAGGCCGCCGGTCGGGGCCTGCTGGCGGCCGCGGATCAGGAAGCGGGCTTCGGAATCATATTGCGGAGCGGCGAAGTGGATGAAGTAGAGGCCGGCCAGCAGGGTCGGCAGCAGCACGGTCAGCTTGAAGGCATTGCGGCGCGCCAGGCGGCGAACCCGGCTCATCAGTCCCGGCGCGGCGACCGGGCCGGACCAGCCAGCCTCGATCGCCCCGGCCTCAGGCAGCGTGGTAGGCGGCGATTGCTTCGTCCAGATCGTCATAGCGGGTCAACCTACCATCCTGCAGGACCGCGGCGGAGGAGCAGAAGGCCCGCACCGTTTCGGCCTGGTGAGAGACAAGCAGCAGGGTGCTGCGGGCATGGCGCTCGGCCAGGGCGGCGCGGCAGCGCTCGCCGAACCGGCTGTCGCCGACGGCGATCACCTCATCGACCAGGTAGCAGTCGAAATCGACCGCGAGGGAGAGGGCGAAGCCGAGGCGCATCATCATGCCGGAGGAGTAGGTTCGCACCGGCAAGCGGAAATACTCGCCGAGCTCGGCGAAATCCTCCACGAAGCCCACCGTCCAGTCGATCGGCTTGCCGTAGATGCGCGCGATGAAGCGGGCATTGTCGGCGCCGGTGATGCTGTAGTGCATGGCGCCGGCGAAGCCGAGCGGCCAGGAGACGCTCATCCGCCGCTCGATCCGGCCGGAGGTGTAGCCCTCCACCCCGGCGATCAGGCGCAGCAGCGTGGTCTTGCCCGCGCCGTTGCGGCCAAGGATGCCCACCTTCTCGCCATGGCGGAACTCCGTCGAGAGCCCGCTCAGCACGGTCTTCGGCCCGAGATGGGTCTTGTAGGTCTTGCAGAGGTCGGTGATGCGGATCATGGCGCTAGATCACCAGATCATGCCGGCCGCGCCGGATCGCTGCCATGCCCAGCAGGTTCAGCCCGGCGATCCAGGCGATGACGTAGCCGACGTTGTAGTGCGTCGGCACCTGGCTGCCGAATTCCCCGTCCCGGATCATCTCGAAGATATGCACTGTCGGGATCCAGAGCGCGGAGCGCTGCAGGTCCGTCGGCAGCCAGAATACCATGAAGAAGGCGCCGGTCGCCGGCAGGGCGATGTAGGTGCAAAGGTGCACCACCCGGTCGAACACCTCGGTGTAGATGCTGCCGGCGGCGATCAGCAGCGCCACGCCGTGGCAGAAGGCCAGCATCAATACCATGCCGATCACCATCTTCTCCGGCGCATGCGGCCATTGCCCCGCAGTCATGCCGAAGAACAGCGTGAAGGCGAGCATCGCCCCGCCCACCGCGGCCCCTTCCAGCAGGTCGCGCGCCAGGATGATGTCGAAGACCGAGATGTTGCGGTGGTAGAGCAGCGACTGGTTGGAGACGATCGCCGTGGGTGCGCGGTTGATGATGCCGCGCAGCAGGTAATAAGGGATGTAGCCCATCACCCAGAAGGTCGCGACATTCAGCCCCCCCGGCAGCCCATGGCCGCTGAGATGGTGCACCATGCCTATCGCGCCGCCGAGCAGCGCGGGTTCGACGAAAAGCCAGAGATAGCCGAGATTGTCGCGGCCGAAGCGGGTCCCGAGCTCGCGCAGCGTGAGCGCGCCGATCACCCGCAGCTGCACCCGCAGCCCGGCGAGGACGCTGCCGCGCGCTGCGGCACCGCCGCTCACGGCCGGGATGCGGCGCCGCCGCGCAGCAGCGGCCGGGCCTCCACCCAGCCGGTCTCGCCCTGGCAGATCAGCCGGCTGCGCTCGTCATAGCCGCTGCCGACCAGCACTTCCCGGCACTCCCGCCCGCTGGCGGCGACATAGCTGCGCAGCAGCCGCACCCTTGCGACCTGGCCGGTGCCGGCCAGAGCCACGCTGCCCTGGCTGCCCGGCGCCGCGGTGGCGGCGAAGGCGGCCAGCGGATCCGCCGGCGTGACATAGGCGGCAGGCGTGACGAGGCCGTCGGCATCGGCGCCGCCCCGTTCCCCGAGGGCGGCACAGCCGGTCAGGGCCATGCCGAGAGCGACCAGCCCGAGAAGCGCAGAGCGCCGATGCGGCGGTCTCCGAAGCTTTTCGTTCCAGTTGCACGCGCCGTTTTGGACAATGCGCAAAATGATATTCATTCGCTGATGGCTCCCATCACCCCTCTAGCAAAAAGCGAGGCGGCGGTAAGCACGTTTCGCATCCTGGGCGAACCCTCATCCCTATAGGCCGGCGAGCATGAATCATTTATTTCGCGCGCTGGAGTTTGCGGAGGAGACGGTGGCGGCGGGCGAGGGGAGCATGGGGGCGAGGGCCGCCGCGGCGCAGTCCCCCGGCCTGTTCCGCGCGCCGGCCTTCGGCCGCCGCCAGGCGCTGCTCTCCTGGCTCGCTGCGCCGGACCTGCCCACCGCCATCCGGGCCGGCCTCGCCGCGCCCGCCACGGTGCCGGCGCTGCCTGCGCTGCTCGCGGCCTGGCGGACG
>NZ_JAMZIK010000185.1 GCF_024178315.1 Siccirubricoccus soli
CGAGTGGGTGGACTGGTACAACAACCGCCGCCTCCTCGAGCCGATCGGCAACATGCCACCCGCCGAGGCCGAGGCGCGCTATTATGCCCAGCTCGACCCACCCGCTATGGCGGCGTGACCCAAGCAAACTGGCCTCCGGTGATCCCGGGGCGGTTCAGAGGTCGGCTGGCATAAACGGTCTCCGTGGCTTGCGCGCCATCTCACAAAAGGGATGTGGCCGTCTCTGGCGCGAAGCAACGAAGCCGTGCCGCAACGGATGCCAAGGACCGGGCGGATGCGCGCTTCGGGCAGGGCACGCTCCGGCCGCTCGCCACCGGCATCACCGGTCCCGGAGGGCGAGCCAGGAGCGCATGTCGCCTCGCAACACCACGCGGATTGAGGAGATCCTCGTCGCCCGGGCCTTGGCATCCCGGGTCATCTCTCTCATGGCACCAGCCAGCCCTCATGTCCGTTCGTGAACTTGAGGAAGGGCCGCAGGTAGGTCGTTCGCTCCGGTCCGGGCAACTGGTCCAACTGTTCCTGCACGGCTTTGGCGAGGTCCTCCTGGTCGACCCAGGCGCCCTGAATCAAGTCGGGGAGTATCGGGTCGAAGACCTGCACCTCGGCATCGGGGTATGTCGGCAGGAAGCTGGGGATGCCGGTTTCCGCTCGGTAGGACTCTCCCTTGAACATCGGCGGACGGTGCTTGTCTGAGAACATCTCGCTGAAGCCCCAGGGGCCGTCCCGGCGCCCCCTGTGGTCCCGCATGTCCTTCGTCGCCGCGTTCCGGCGGTGGAAGACGCACCTGTGCGTCCAGAGAATGCTGGGATCCAGCAGGAGGACCACCCAATAGGGCTGCCCGCACGCCCGGTCTTTCGCCCAGAACATCTCGAGGTTGATCGCAGAGATCGACACCGAGATGGCCCCGTCCTGCTCATCAAGCCGACATTGACTGCTCGCGTAGGCATTGACGTCGTCGCACTCACGCAGACGCGCACGGGAGAGAAGGCCGTGCTTCACGATGCCGGGCAGGTTATGAGCCTGCGTGAAGTGCATGAGGCACCCGATGCCGCGCTGTTCGACCTCCTCCTTGATAAGGTTCCTGCGGCGCACGTCCCTTTCCCTATCAGTCCAGCATGAAGGCGACACCAAGCGTCGCCAGCCGGTGAGCCTGCGCCTCTGGAGCCGCGCCTCCGGCGGCCCGACACGCCTCAACCACGGCGGCGAGGGCGGGCATGCCTGGGGCCGCGTAGCCAGACAGCACGAAGCCGACCATGCCCTCGGGGAGGAGCCCGTCAGCCCCGGCGCGGTCCGCGAGCACGCGCGACAGCGTCGAGGCGGCCGAGGACAGGGAGGCCACGCGGCAACTTGCCAGCAGCTTCGCCAATGCGGCGACGCCGTCCGGCTCGAGCGCCGGTGCCGCAAGAGCCGCTGCGCGCATGGCGCAGCGCCGAACGGCGTCGTCGGAGACGGGGGCGAGCCTCGCCTGCACCTCGGCGAGAAACGCCACCGCGGGTTCGGCTACCTCTCTCACGACCTCCCCTCCCCGGCCTCGTACATGGCGGCGACCCCGAGGTGGAGCAGCAGCAGCGCTCGGTCCTCGGCATCCGGCATCGAGGTGGTCCGGCACGCGCTCAGAAGGTCCGCCTTGCCATCGGTTGTATGCCGCGACGTGCTGGTGAGGATGATGGCGACCGGACCGCGGGAACGCAGCACGGCCATTGGCCCGAAACCAAGGTTCCGCTCGGGGATGAGCTTCTCGATCCGCTCCAGCGTGGCAAGGCGGTGCTGCTCGACGAGGTCCGCGAGCCTGTCCCGTGCGCCAGGCACGCTCTCCACGAGATCCGGAGCGGCGAGGGACAGCGCGCGTTCGGCGGCCCGGACGACGTCGTCCGTGGTGACCGCCTGAAGGCAGGCGCGGAGGGTGGTCAGCGAGCGCTGGTGCGGCGCCAAGTCGTCCTGGTGCATGTCCGGGTTCTATGCGCTGCGACCGTGGCCACACAACTCCAAGTGGTGCCGCATCCTTGCCCTGGGTCGGCGTCTCCTTGCGGCCGGGCAGCGCCAAGGAAACGCGGTCCCGGCTGGGACCATGCCGTTCCAGCCCCGAGATGGGGTGGTTTCGGAATTCTGATCGGATCGGGCGGGCCACGGAAGAGCGCCCCGCGAAGCCAAGGCTACAGGATTCCGTAGGGCGCCCCTCCCCGGCCCCGTGCCCCCGGCAGCAGGAGGGACGGCGCCGATGCCTTCCCCGGCAGCGGACCAGCGCGGCGGCCGCGCCGGACCCCGGCAAACGAAAGCCGCCCCGGCGGCGATCCAGGGCGGCTGGCGGTGTGGCGCGCGGCGGTGGCGGGTCAGTCGAGTTCGGCGAAGGCGAGCGTCGCGCGGACCAGCAGCTTCTCGAAGACGCGGAGCACGGCGTCCGCGTCCCCGCGCCCGGCCCGGACCAAGGCGGCGTGGACCTCCTCGCGGTCGAGGGCGGCGGCATGGTCGCGGCGCAGGACGAGCGCCATCAGGTTGTCCTCGCAGGCGACCTCGGCCAAGTCGGCCGGGCGGGCGCTGGCGGCGACATCCGACGCGGCGGCGGCGAGCTCGCGGCCGTAGGCGACCAAGCGCGCGACGGCGGCCTCGTCGGCCCGGAAGGAGGGGACGCGGCCGAAGGCGAGCTCGGCGGCCCGGCGGATCTCCGCATCCGGGGCGCAGCCGGTCTCCGCGGCGAAGCTGGCGAGGGCGCGGCGTCCCTCGGAGCCACCCCGGCGCGAGGCGATGGCGAGAGCGGAGGCTGTCATGGCGGCCGGGATCGCCGCGCGTGCGGCGGCGTTGGTGCGGGTGATGACGTCGAGCATGGGGCCCTCCCGGACGGTGCGGGGCACGACAACCGGCCCCGGCTGCTGGCGGTGTTCCCGCCTCCTGGCCGTCCGGCGGACCGGGCGGCCAAGGGACAGGGCGGCTCGGAGGCCGCCCGCTTCTGTTATTCAAGCTGCCATCAGGCAGCGGCCTCGAACCAGCCCTCCTCGAACCAAGTGAGGATGTCGGCGGCGACCCGCTGCGCCGGAACCGCGGCATCAGCCAGCCGTGCGGCGTCGTCCGCGTTGCGGGTCAGCGTGTACTCCTCAGAGTGGTGGATCTCGTCGCTCCACAGCGCGACGCGGGCGATGAACTCGCCGTCCTCATGGCGGGTCACGGCGAGCCCGTGGGTGGCCCACTCGACTGGAGCGCCGGTGAGCTTGGCCCGGAGGGCGGAGACGGCAAAGGTGATGGCTGCCTCGGCGTCGGACGACGACGCGCCGGTGGCGGCGACGTTCCGGTGGACCTCCTGGCTGGAGCAGGAGACGCCGTAGGCGTAGCGGCCGGGCAGGCCGTGGTCGTCGGCGCTGCGGAAGACGATCTCGGCCCCGGGGACGCCGAGGGCTGCGAGGGCGTCGGCATCGAGTTCCTCGTCGGAGATGAAGCAGGCCCAGACGTCGAAGGCGCCCGGGAGAGCGTCGCTGTTCGCGACCGCGCGTTGCAGCTCGGAGAGGACGCGCAGCTCGGCGCCCGGACCGTGCTCCTGGGCGGCCACGAGGACGCCGCCCTTGGCGGCAATGGCGACGTGGTGGGTGATGGCGTTGGACATGGAGGTTTCCCGGCCTGCTGGGAGCGGTTGGTTTGTCTCCGCTCTCCACAACCATAGAGTAATAGGCTCAAAGGGCATAATCAAGACGAATATGCGCGCCGAGTGCACTATTTTCAATCCGTTTCACCCGAACCCGGCGCCACCATCAGGCGCCCGTGGTGCTGTACTGCCTACCCGTGTTCGTCTTCCGAGGCCGGGTTGTCGAGGGCGGCGTCGATGACGACGCCCTTCGCCGCCACCTTCTCCGCCATGAAAGAATCAAAGGAGCCGTCGGCGACCAGGTGCTGCACGAAGACCGCGTTGCGCTGGCCGATGCGGTGCGCGCGGTCCGCGGATTGCTGCATGATGCCGGGCGTCCGTCCTGCTCGGCAAACAAGACCGTGCTCGCGCGTGTCAGCGTGATGGCAACCCCGCAGGCCCGCATGCTGCCGATGAAGACCTTCTTGCGGTCCTCCTGGATGTCGGCCTGCGCGGCCCCGCGGTCCGCCTCGTCGGTCGCGCCGGTGATGATCGCGGGATCGTAGCCCGCCGTCCGCAGCCCGGCGGCGAGGAGCGCGATGACGTCGGCATGGTGCGCGAAGACCAGCACGGCGTCCTCGACCTGGCGCAGCACCTCGAGCAGGTGCTCGAGCACGAAGGGACCTTGGCCACCGTGGTGGCGTGCCGGAGCGCACTCATCTCGTGGAACGCGGCCGCCCTGGCGCACACTTTGGACGCGGTTTCACCCGCTGCTCCCTCGGCGACCCCGCGCCGCCCCAGTTCATTCCGCGCGGCCGCGGCCCACTCGGCCATGAATGACCTTGGCCTGGCGGATAGCGGCGTCGGACTGCGACGTTGGCGGCCGCTCGCAGACTTCGATGTGCTGGTGCAGCTCATCGACCGTGAGCTGGCCGAGAACTTCGGGGTCGAGGCACATGCGCGCGTACTCCGCGAAGCCCAAGCTTCGCGCCTCGTCCGTCGCGCCCGGACCCGGGAAGCTCCGGCGGCTCGTGCGGCCGAGGCACGAGATGACACAGTTTGCGTCGCCACTCCCCGCTTTCGTTGTGACCAAGACCCGGTCGTCGAACCTGAGTGCCATGTCCCCTCCCCTCCTTCAGCTAGCCGCGTCGTGCCGGGCGACCAGCAGCGCGACGATGGCGTCGCAGTCCCCGGCCAGGCGCCACGGATCGAGGCGCCGGGCGCGGTCCGCGATCTCGTTCCACCGGCTGCGCCAGCGGTCGTAGCTCTCGCCATCACCGGTTTCCTCGGCGAGCCGCATCGAGCGCCATGCGCGGTCCAGTTCCGTCGTCAGCCGGTCGCTACGACGCCGCAGCCGGTCGGCCTGCAGGCGCAGGCATCGGACCTCCACGCGGGCGCCGAGATCGGCTGGCAGGGGCTGGTCGTGCATCTCGCTCCTCCGACGGTGCACTCTCCCGGCGCCATCAACTCCAAGGTAATAGGCTCGTGGGGCAAAGAAGAAGGAGGTTGAGTGCGCGTGGCGCACTTTTTCTGCGTCCGTTGCCAGTCCGGCCATCACGCTCGGGGGCAGGACACCAAGACGCCCGTTGTGGGCGAGGAGGCAGGGATGTTCGGGATCATCGGAAGGGTCAGGGATCCGGTGCGGCGGCTTCTCGATCTCGACGGCCCGCGCGGTCGGGAGGCCGTCGGCGCCATTGTCGGCGGCTTCGACCGGCTGCTGCACGACCGGGAAGTCGGAGAGCCGCTCTGGTCCGAGCATCCGAACTACACCGACGCCGTCGCGCGCGTGGACTTCGGCGAGGTCCGCTGGCAGGGGCTGCACGATCCACTCGAGCTGCCCGGCCGCGGCCGCCTCATGGCCGCCTTCGCCGCTGGCTACGTCCGGCCGGACCGGGTGGCGTCCCGCGTCGCCTGGGCGGCGAACACCCTCCAGCACACCGTGCCCTGGTCGCGGGTATACATCGGTCCGGCGCTGTGGGTGTGTTGCCTCGACGACGGGAACTGTCCCGTGGGCGGGCGGGACTTCGGCGGCTATCACGCGAGCTACACCGGCCAAGGCAGCGTCATCCTGCTCTCTCTCGAGCGCAGGGCCGACGCCTTCCACGAGGTCACGCACCACGAGGCATGGCACGCGGCCGCCGCGCTCATGCGGCCGGAGGCCCTTGCCGCCGTGGACGAGGCGACCCGTAAGCGGGGCGACGACTGGAAAGGAGACGCCTACCTCTGCACCCCGGACGAGCGCCGGGCGCGGGCGTACCAGCGCTTCGCCACCCTGGCCGACGAAGGCTTCGACATGACGGCGCCGCTGGACTTCGAGCGGCCGGACGCGAAGGGTGTGTTCTGGTGGCTCTACTCCGGCGCCTTCGCCGAGCGCGTCCAGGACGAGGCGGCGAGGAGGGCCGGATGACCGACCTGGTCACCGCCCCCGCCCCGCCCGCTTCCGAGGGCCGGGGCGCCTGGGTGCTGGCGATGTTCGGGGTCCGGGGCCGCGACCGCGTCGTGCCGCCGGAGGCCATCCGGCTCACCCCGGCCTCGGCGGCCGCGATCATCAAGCTCGAGGCCGACTGCGTGACGGTGTTCGCGCGACTGCCGGACGGCAGCGAGTACCGGGTCGACTACTACCCGGTGGAGCGGCTGGCGGCGTCCCTCGTCCGGCGCCGCGACGACACCGGCGCCGGGTAGCCGGTCCGACGCCAAGGAGGCCGCTGCGCACGATAGGGGCTGAACAAGTGAAGCGCAGCGCTCCCTCCCCTCCCCTCGCCCTCGCCGCCCGAGCCGGTGGCGGGGTTCCCACGGAAACCGCAGGAATGCTGGGCTTCCGGGCCATCGGCGGGTCCGGGACACTCCCCGGGAACCATAGGCTGCCGCCTGCGGTCTGAAACGGGGCTCAAACCCATCGCCGAGGGCCGAAGAAGCCCTCGGGCGCGTGGCGCTCCCGGATGCAACCGGGCTCAACGGACCCAGAGGGATGCCCGGGGAAGCGCAACGCACACCTCGCACCCGATTGACACGATGGCAGGATGCGGCCGGGGAACCGGTCCCAATGGGTGCCGCATGGGTAGCATGGTCATGGCCCCTGAAGAGGCAGTTCGCGCGCGGGTTTGAAACCGGGCCGACGTCGTGCGGGCCGGACACGGGAGCAGGGAAGGGTTTTCCGAGAAAATAACGATAAATCAAAGTCTTATGACGTGTGGCGACCGGATGACCTAAGAATATCATCAATCTGATTCCGAGGCGCCGCTGCGCGGTCTTGCCTCGGGGGCGCAGGCGCCCCTGCGGGGCTGTCCGCCGGGAGCGGGAGGCGAGGCTGGGCCTGCCTAGCACCGACCGCTGACGGCACCACGCCCGGACCAGGGTTTTTCCGGAAAGGTGTGCCGGAACAGTAGGTCAGCTGGGATGGGGTCCGGATGACGTAAAGATCGTTCCGGGTGGCCCCTGCGGGGCCCTGCCATCGGGAGCGTAGGCGGCCCCGGCAGGGGCCGTCCATCGGAGACAAAGGGGATGGCCCGGCTGCTCCTTCGGTCTGGCGGATCTACGAGGAGCAGCCGAGCTGGCGGGGCCGATGAGCCGCTCCGCGGCGCCCGGCAGTCACCTCCCGGCCAGCGCAGGCCCTCCGGGGCGAAGCCCATGCCCGGCCCGACCCGGCTGGCGGAGGGAACGCCTTCGGACGGTCGGCCCACGTATCGTGCCGGAGCGAGGCGGTGCCCACGCGGGACGGGACGGTTCAGCCCTGGTGGACCACGTCCTCGTCGGACCGCAGCCCGGCGCGGGCGGCCTGAAGGCGGCCGTGCTGCGGCCGTTCCCGGCCAGCGGGGCGCCCCCGGGACGAGAACCTCAGTCCGGGCCGGAGGGCGTTGCCGTCGCGGTCGGCGAGCATCGCGCCGTACCGGACGAGCGGGGACTGGCTGGCCGAGAAGATCGCGCCGCAAACGGCGTCGGCGCTGTCGTTCGACCGGCCGGGGGGTGGTCGACCTTGTTCTTGCTCCGGACGAACTCGAGCTGCGCCAGCTCAACGCGGAGCAGGTCCGAGTCCGGCACCCCGTCTTCCTCGGAGGGGAGCGCGACGCGGTCCTCGTAGAGGGCGCGCCGGAGGTAGTCGTACGGTTCGGTGGTCCGGTCCACGGACTGCTCGAAGGCGGATGCCAGCCTTGCGGAGGGTCTGGACGGAGTCACGGGACTGGAAACCGTCGAACGTCACCTGGACGAGGTTCACGCCGTGGAAGCTGGCAAGCTGCACGAACCAGGCGCGGAGGTCGCCGAAGTCGACGTGCTTCGGCGGCAAGTGGGACCAGGCGGAGGAGGTCTACCGGAACATCACCCGCCGCCGCCGGGGGCCGGGGCTCCTCCATGGGCGTCCTCGTCTTCTCCTCGTCCACCCGGTACACGGCGGACTTCCTGGACCGGCGCATCGACGAGGCCATCCAGAAAGCCGAGAAGAACGTCGTCCACTTCCGGCACAAGCAGTACGAGGTGAAGCCCCAGTCTACGGACAGGACCTCGAGCAAGACGTTCAGGTTGCTCGTTGGCACTACCGACTACCCGAGCCGCATCCTCGCCGACTGGGAGACCGAGGCCGACCTGCCGGAGGGCGCCCACGTCGAGAAGGTGCCGGAGCGCTACCGCGTCGACTTCCAGCGTGACCCCGACGCCGCCCTCCGCGACATCTGCGGCATCGCCTCGGCCTCGCTGCTCCCCTTCATCGGCCAGCGGCACAAGATCCTGGCGGCCGTCAGCCGCGGCGCCGAGCCGGAGCACCGGCTCCTGCCATGGACCGGGCGCACCGTCTGGGAGCTGGCCAACTCCGAGCAGGGGATGCCGCAGATCATCGTGGACAACCTCGGGCCAAAGGCGGCACGCGAACTGCCCCACTTCGCGCACGTGGACCTGTCCATCAGCGGCGACCGATGCGGCGGTGCCCTGGCCCGGCAGAACGGCACCTCCGTCGTCGAGAACGCGCCTGGAGTGTTCAGCCACGCCCCTTTCTTCGAGGTCCCCCTCGCCATCGCCCTGCAGCCCTCGACGCAGAGGCCCGCCGAGGTGGCCGCCTTCGTCGACATGTTGATGACCTGATAGAAATTGATCTCGTCGTTCATGCCACCCGGCACGGTGGCGCCGATCGTCGCGTTCAGCGCGGCGAGCGAGGGGGCGACCTGCAGGTTGCCCTCGATGTCGAGGGTCTCCTCCTTGAGCTTATACCAAATCCCCGAGAGCATGACTCGTTGGGGGTTCCTGTGCTGCCTGCGGGCTGATTCAACATGGCGAGCAAGGGAGGTTCGCCATGCCCATCCCTCTCCGGGCCGATTTCGGCTCCGCTGACCTGCGATCTGCAGCGCGGCAGACGAAGGACGCCTCGCAGGCCCGTCGCCTCCTGGCGCTGGCTGCCATCTACGATGGAGCATCGCGCACTGAGGCAGGGCGGATCGGCGGGGTGACGCTGCAGATCGTCCGCGACTGGGTGCTGCGGTTCAACGCTGAGGGTCCTGGCGGGCTGATCGACCGCAAGGCGCCGGGTCAGCCGTCGCGGCTGACCGACACCCATCGGGCGGCGCTGGCGGCGGTGATCGAGACCGGGCCGACGCCCGCCATCCACGGTGTGGTGCGCTGGCGGCTGGTCGACCTATGCCAGTGGCTGTGGGAGGAGTTCCGCGTCCGGGTGGCCAAGCAGACCCTGAGCCGCGAGCTGCGCGCCCTTGGCTACCGCAAGCTCTCCGCCCGGCCGCGCCACCATGCCCAGGCCGAGGGCGCGGTCGAGCATTTTAAAAAACCTTCCCCGCCCTGCTGGCAGAAGTTGCGCACGCGCAGGGCGTCGAGCCCGCCGCGATCGAGGTCTGGTTCGGCGATGAAGCCCGGATCGGGCAGAAGAACAAGGTCACCCGCCGCTGGGCCAGGCGCGGTACCCGGCCCGCGGCACCCTCCGACCAGCGGACAGCCTCGACCTACATCTTCGGCGCCGTCTGCCCCAATGAGGGCAAGGGCGCGGCCCTGGTGATGCCCCGCTGCAACACGGCGGCGATGAGCCTGCAGCTGGCCGAGATCGCCGCCGCGGTGACGCCGGGCGCCCACGCCGTGCTGCTCCTCGACCGAGCCAGATGGCACATGTCCGACCGGCTCGAAGTGCCACCCAACCTCACCTTGCTCCCACTGCCGCCGAAATGCCCCGAGCTGAATGCCATGGAGAACGTGTGGCAGTTCATGCGGGACAACTGGCTGTCGAACCGTGTGTTCCAGTCCTACGAGGCCATCGTCGGCCACTGCTGCTATGCCTGGAACAGACTCGTCGACCAGCCCTGGCGCATCATGTCCATCGGACTGCGCGACTGGGCGCATGGGTTCTGATCAGCGGGATTTGGTATTACTCCAGCGCATGAAGCGCCGGGCGAAGGGCATGGCCGAGAACATGGAGCGCAGGGACCGGTAGAGGACGCGGTCGGTCACCTTCCCCATCACGCTCTGGAGCGGGAACATGATGATGGTCGAGGGCGACAGGCCGTAGAGGCGCTGGGGCTTCTCGAAGCGCGAGAACTGGTAGAGTTGGAAGAGGTTGGTGACGGTGCCCACCACCGTCTTGCCGGTGCCGATGGCGCCTCCGAGATAAGCTTCGTGGACCGGCTCCTCGCCGACCCAGACGTCCCTGTTGATGAGGTGGAGGTCCTCGCGGAGCGCGGGCCAGATCGTGAAGTCGGGGTCGCCGCCGAGGAAGTCCGGGCTCTCGACGAACTCGTCGATGGTCACCGGCAGCCGCTTCATGCCCATGGTGAGCTGGCGGAACGGAACCAGGTTGTTCTCGACGATGGCCTGCTCGGCCGCGAAGCGGAGGACCGCCTCCATCCGCTTGTCGCCGCTGGCCTCGGCCTTGGCGACCTCGCGCTCGGCGAGCAGCTTCACCGCGATCCGGAGCTTCTCGGCGTCCGGCTTGGCCCGGGGCGCTGGCAGGTCGGGCGGATCATGCTCACGCGGCGCCCTCCCCTTTCCCTGCGCCCGTCTCCACCGGCTCCTCGAGATCCCCGGCGATGTCCCAGGCTCCGTTGAGGATGTCGCTGATGGAGTCCGCGAGCTTGGCGGCCGCCGCGCCCTCGCTGGTCGCCTCCGCCGCCTGGGGGGCGGAGATGGTGACCGTGTTGAGGTAGCCCCACTCCTTCAGCGTCTTCATGGCCGCCGTCTCGGAGTTCAGGGCGACCTCGAGGGCGCGGGCCTTCTCGTGGGCCTTCGCGGTCGGGCTCTGATAGAGGTGCCATGCCGCCGCGCGGATGGCCTTGTAGTGGTTCAGCGTCTCGCCGAGCAGCGGGTACGGGTTAGCCCTGGAGGGTCGAGACGTCGCGCCACTCGACCGCGAGGGCGCCGCGCTGGATGGGGGCTGCTGGGCGGGTCATCGATGCATCCATGTCGTCCGCCACTGCGGTCCTCATGTGAGGATACCACCGCCTCTGGCACCGGCGAAGGGCGTCGCGCAGGTTTGTTGAGGAAAAACATGCGTGTCCTGCGTTTTTTCGGCTCGGTTTCATTCGTGGCTTGCCAGCGCCCAGGCGACATCCATCCCACAGGCCCCCGCTCCCGGCGGGCCGAGGGAGGAGAAGGACATGCGCTTCCTGCAGTCCGTCGTCGCCGCGATCCGAGCGTCGCTGCAAACCGTTCTCGAGGCCGTCACCACTTGGACACGCCGCGGCGGCAAGTGGGTGATAGAGACCAAGCTGGTCCAGAAGACCCTGCCCGACGCCCAGGCAGCCGCCGACTGGGCGGGCGACCTCGCGGGCCGCGCCATCGCCGCGACCCCGGGCGCGGCCTGGACCGCCACCAAGCTCACCGCCGGTGGCGGCTGGGCCGCGACGAAGTTCGTGGGCCGCAATGCCCGCGATCACGGCCCCGGCGCCGTCAAAGCAGCGATGAGGGGCACGGGGAAGATGCTGAAGACGACCGGCAAGGTGGTTGCGGCGCCCGTGGTGTTGCCAGTGAAGGGCGCCGTCGCGGTCACCACCGCGGCAGCCGGTGCCGTCGGCGAGGTCGGCGCGGCGCTTCTCTCGCCTCTTGGTCGCGTCCTTGGCGGCGGTGGCGGGTCCGTCCCGACGCCCCCTCCCCCGCCCGCGCCCCCGGCCGAGGCGCCCAAGGCAGAGGTCGGGCAGGGCGATTCGGACGGACTGACTGCGGCCGAGCGCGACCGGCGCGAAGTCGCCATCGCCGTGCGCCGGGCTGTCCGCGCCAAGGGCCGCGGCGAGGACCCCTCCGAGTTCCTCGAGGGGCTGCGCGATCAGGTCGACGACGAGCGTCTAAGCTCGCTGGAGGTGTGGGTAGACCAGCTCCGGGCCGACGAGCTCAAGACCGTAAGCCAGACCAGCCTGAACCGGCTGGAGGCCCACCTCGAGGGCAAGCGCAAGCTCACCGGCGTCCCGAGCGTCGAGGAGGCGGTTGAGGCCGCCATCGCCACCGAGCGCTCGCGGCCCTTCGCGACCAAGCTCAACAAGGTCCGCGCGGCCACGATGGAGCGGACCAATGGCCTCGGCGCCGGGATGCCCCCGCGCCGCGCGACCCGCGACCTGCTGAACGACGAGTATGCGGCGAGCTGACTGGCTCGAGGCGGTGATTGTGGGGGCGCAAAGGGCTATGTCCTTTGCGCCTCTTCACATATCGTAGGCTCAAAGGGCATAGGCTCGGCGGGCAAGCAGGGGGGCGCGGGGATGATGAGGCCAAGCATCGAGCCGAAGGTGAAGTGGTCGGCGGAGTACATCCGGATCGCCCTGGATAACGCGGAGTTCGCCAGGGATCCCGCTGAGCGCGAGGAGTGGCTGACCATCGTTGGCAAGATGCGACAGGGGATCTGGGTCAGCTTCCCGGACCGGCGGACCCCCGAGGAGGTCGAGGCCGACAGGGTCGAGGCCGAGGCGCGTCACATCCGCTACCTCGAGGAGGCTTGGCGCATCCCGGCCGCCGTCCGAGGGCGCTACAAGCGCGAGGACTTCCCGCTCGGGGCGTCGAGCCGTGACCGTCTCATCGCCTTCGCGGGCCGGGTCCGGCGCGACATGGCCGAGGCCGGACTGACCGCCGCCGACCGGCCCGCCCGCTGAGCCGCAGGAGGACCGCATGCCGATCCCGAACAGGCCGGGCGCGGCTGCCCACCGGCTGCTCCACTCGATCCAGGAGGCGGGGCGCCCGCTCCGTATGACCGAGATCCGGGCGCTCAACCTGACGCCACGGACGGTCGCGCAGGCCGTCGAGGAAGGGCTGGTCGAGGTCGCCGCTCGAGGGCACTACGTCCCGGCTGGGGCCATCCCGCCGGAGATGCGCGACTACGCCGAGCTTGCCCTCCGCTACCCCAAAGGGGTCTTCCGCGGGCCGACGGCCGCCTGGCTGCACGGGCTGATCGACGAGGAGCCCGAGGTCATCGAGCTGGCGACGCCGCGCAGCGTGTCCCGGCCGGACAGCGACGCCGACATCCGCACCGCCAGCGGGCGCCAAGTCTACATGCCTATCCTGAGCGACGCCCGGTTCCAGTGGGGCGTCCAGGCCATGGCCTCCGGCCCCAGCGGCTTCTGCCCACCGCTCGCCGTGACCGAGCCCGCGCGGACCGTCGCCGACCTCGGCTTCTGGCGGCCGGAGAGCTTCGGCCAGCCTGGGCAGGTGCCCGACGCCGCCCTCGTCCCGGCGCTCCGCAGGTTCCTCGAGCGCGGCGGCTTGCTAGACGAGGTCGAGGAGGCAGCCCGTCTCCTCGGCGTTGGCGAGGCGAGCCGCCGCGCCATCCTCGATACCGCCGCGGCTGAGGCCGGGGCGGAACCCATGCTCCTCCCCGGCCGCTGAAGGACCCCACGATGGACAACGAACTCGCACAGGCCCTCCGGCGGGAGCTGCTGGAAAAGGGCGCCGCCGTCGTCCACGGCGCCGACGACAAGAGGCTTTTCCTTGTCCACTCCACCGCGATGCAGATGACCGGACAGGGGATCCTGATGGCCTATGAAGGGGGTGGAACATTCTTCTGGGCCTACGCTAGCGACCAGAGACCCCTGAACCGGTTCCGCCTCACCGCCGCCGGGTTCCGCATCGACTTGGCGGAAGCCATTCTGCAGATCGTCGGCGACCTCGAGCTCACGGAGCCGGAGCTGATTCACCAGCGGGTGCCGGGCTCGGGCGGAAGGCGCTGAGCAAGCACATCTAAACCAACACAAGAAGACAACAAAAAGGAGAAACGCCGTGAGCTTCATGTTCCGCCTCGCCCTGCCCGTGCCCCGGGCGCCGCAAAGCCAGCCATCCATCCCGGCTCTCCGCCCGGCGGTCCGGACCGAGGTCCCCTCCGCGCCCCCTCCCCCGACGTCCCGGAGGCGGCGTGAGCGGCGCCGAGGACATCGTCCTGACCCCGGCGCAGCGCGACGTCCTGCGCCGGATGGCCGAGGACCCCCGGCTCCGCTTCAAGGCCGTGGGTTCCGAGGACTGGGCCGCGCTCGAGTTCCGGTCCGATCTCTGCGCGATGTGGCTGGCCTGGCGGGACGAGAAGACGAAGCAGTGGCGGGTCACCGCCGCCGGGCAGGCGGCGCTCCGGCGGAAGGGCGCACCCGTTTGAAACGGTGCCAATTCCGAGTTCCTTGCGCGCAGCCAAACCCCCGCCGACACTACGAATCCTAGGCGCAAGTTTTCCGCTGGATGAGCCGCGAGGCTCCGGTTGCCAGCCCCCTTTCGTGCGAGGTCGTCGTGCATCCGGACGCCCACGCGTGGTCCCTCGGGGACGCCATTCCCCCTTCCCTGCTGTCCGATTTCGAGCGTGGCGTGCTCGCGGCCAACCTTGACTGCCCGCTATCCCCGGGTGAGCGGAAGTGGGCCCGCGACGAGGCGGCCGCCCGGGCGGTCCTCGAGGGGCGGGCGCGCCTCGCGTGGTCCTGCGACGACGACGGCGACGAGGGGTGCCTGGCGTGAGCGAGCAGCGGCTCCCCTCCCCTTCGCACGCCGCCCGGTACCGGACGACCCGCGCTACCGCGAGGCGGTCCTCCGCACCGCGCACCGGCGCTACCGGGCATCGAAGGAGACCCCGCCGACGGCCGACTGGAGAGGCGTCGAGGCGGCGTCCCGGGCACCCAAGCTCGGGCGCATGCGCCCCGCCGTGCCGGTGGCGGCACCCGACGCCGCGCCGATCACCCTCCCCTCGATGACGACCGCCGAGCTGGCGGCCGCCATGGGCCGGTTCGAGGGCGCCCTGAAGGGGCGGCGGAGCGCGGGCCGGTTCCCGCTGCCGAGCCACCGCTCGCGGCTCCCAAGCGAGCGCCTCGACGGCCTCTACACCGTCGGCGTCGCCCGCCGGATCCTCGCGGCCTACGCCGCCCACGCCTTCAAGATCGACAAGAGCAAGCTCGGGACATCCATTCGCAACGGCGAGTGGCAGATGATCCGAAACCCCAGCCACCCGCTCGGCGCCGGGTTCATCGACGACGGCGACACCGCCGTGACCTACGGGCGGAAGCGCGGCCTTATCACCGGCGGCGGCTCTTCCTGGCGCCTGGATGAATGCGACACCCGCTTTGGCGGACTCAAGGAGATCACCCGGCGCTTCTACGAGGATCCGGAGCGCTGCGGCGCCTTCCGGACCCGGCTCGTAGGCATTCAGCGGCAGCATGCTGGCCTCCCCGCCGAGGGCTGGTTCTGATGGAGGGACAGATGAGGGTCGCACGCACGAACCTGAATCAGGGCGCTGGGTTCGGCAAGGCCGAACCAGCTTCCGGCCTGCTCCAGGTGCTCTACGCGCTGGCGAGCGGCGACCAGTCGGGCACGTCTCTCGACGACTGGAGGCAGGGCGCGAAGGCCCATCAGATCCTCCGGGACTGGGCATCCCACCAGAGCGACCGGAACGAGGCCGCCGTGCGCGTGGGCTGGTAGGGCGCCGACCTGGCCTGCGACTGTGACTGCGGCATCGAGTTCACCGAGAAAGCCGCGCCGCCTCTGCCGTCGGCCGTAGAGATACCGGTCGAGGAGACCTCGGCAGCGGTGGCCCGACCGGCCGGAACCGAGTGGACGAGCTTCGAGCACGTCTAATCACATTTCTGGACCGACGACGAATGACGCTCCGGACGCCCAAGCGGCTGCGCGGACCCAGCGAGGCGCACCGCTGGGCTCCGTGCCAGGAGCGCAAGGTGGCGGTCCGCGTGGGCGGCCGGACCACGAAGGCGTCTTGGGCAGAGGGCTTCGAGAAGGGCGACGTCCGCCTGCGCGGCGTGGTCCGGGTCGAGGCCAATACGACGACGGCCGCCTCCTTCTCGGTGACCCGGGAGATGGCGCGGAAGATCGAGGAGGGCGCCTGCGCCGCCGGGGAGGTACCCGCCATCGCCGTCGAGCTGCTGCCGCGCGACGGGCAACCCGCCGTGCGGCTGCTGGTGGTGCCGGACTGGGTGCCGGACTGGGTGCTGGACGGCATCGTGGGGGTCCGCGAGGAAAGCGCGCCACGCGCGCTTTCCTGCTCCCGTTGCAAAGGTTGACGGTGAAACCCGTGGCAAATATCGTCCCCCACCGCATCGGAGGGCGGGCGGATGGCCAAGGCAGCGTCTGGCGGCAGAGGGGGCAAGGCGAAGGCGGGGGCCGGGGGCAAGGCGAAGTGGACGCCAGCCTCGATCTCGCCGCCGCCGCGACAGAAGAAGGCGTCGCCAAAGCAGGTCGCGGCCGCGACGCCGAAGGCCGCCAGCTCGCAGGCGGCCAAGCCGCCGCCGCCGAAGTGGCTCGCCTCAAAGGTGGCCGAGAAGGTCGGCAAGGCGCCGGAGGCCGCCAAGCCGGTGCAGTCCGCGCCGCGCGCCGAGGGCAAGGATAGGGGGGCAGGGGACATGCCAGTTCAGACGATTGAGATCGTGGCCGAGGCCGGGGCCTTCCGGGTCGGGCAGATCGTGGTCTTCAAGGGCTACGCGGACCCGGGGGACGCCGCGAGCGGGGTTCTCCGCGCGGGGCAGCGGGTGAAGCTCCTCAAGTCGGTCGAGGACGGCGGCTGGGCGGCCATGCCAGTGGACGACAAGGGCGAGGCGCTCGAAGGATTCGCCACCGCCGAGAGCGTCTTCGCCGAGGAGATCGAGTCCGAAGGGGCGGCCGCCGCGGCACGCCCGCAGACGCTCTCCGTTCCCGGCTTCGGGGCGGGGAAGGGCGGGCAGGCCCGCTCAAGCGACGCGCCGGAGGAGGGGCGACCGGCGGGGACCGCGCTCGCGCCGGTGGCACCGTCGACGCTCGCGCGCACCGCGACCCCTGGCGAGATGCCGACCGGCTCGACCATCCTGACCGAGCGCGTGAAAGAAATCCTCGCGCATGAGGACGCGCTGGAAGCCGCCAAGCGGCTCGCCTCGCAGATCGAGAACAGCTACTTCAGCTTGGGCGGGATCCTGGCCCACATCTACGAGAACAACCTTTACCACCTCGCCGGATACGAGGGGAAAAGGGGCTGGCAGTCCTACGTCGAGAACGAACTGCAGGGCGTCGATTACCGGCGCGCGATGTACTGGATCGACATCTACCGCACCCTGACTGCCATCGGCGTTGACGAGAGCAGGCTCGCCGCGACCGGCGTCGGCTGGTCGAAGATCAAGGAAATCGTCCGCATCGGCCGCCTGAAGGACGAGAAGGGGCGCCCCGTCGGCGACAAGATCCTGAAGGAGAACTTCACCCACCTCCTCGAGGTCGCCAAGGAAAAGACCCGCGACGAGCTCGCCGACTACGTCCGCACCGCCTTCGTAGAGGCGCAGAAGCCAGGGCCTATACCGGAGCAGGACCGCGCGTCCCGGATCCGCAAGACGATCCAGTTCCGTCTCCTGCCGCCGCAGGCCGAGGCGGTGAACCGCGCCGTCGAGGCCGCCAAGGCCACGGCGAAGACCGAGGACTCGGAGGTGGCTCTGGAGCAGATCTGCGTCGAGTGGGCCCTCGGGCACGAGGCCATTGAGCTGCCGCTGGAGGATGCCGTCCGCGTGCTCGAACGGCGATACGGTGTGAAGCTCCGGGTCGAATCCTGAGTCGGGCAAGGGGGCGGGCGTCGACCCGCCTCCGTGCCGATTTTGAAACTACAACTACCAGTTTCAAAAAACACTTGACCGCGTGAGCCCTGGACGTTTAGATCGCGAGCATGGGGCCGACGCCCCGTCCTCTACAGGAGGGAGGGCACCATGCGCGAAGCCAACAAGATCGCTGCGGGCACCATGGGTGCCGTCGGAATGCTGGGCGCCGCCGCCGTCTCCATGGCGATGTCGGCCGCCGCCGCCCGCCGCGAGGCGAATGACGTGGAGAACCTGGCTGGCTGGGTCGAGTACTGGCAGACCCGCGCCCTGCAGGCCGAGCGTCGCCTCGTCGCCGAGCGCGCCCAGGCCGCGGGCAGCCCCACGCTCCGCCGGGCGCAGGCTCGGGTCCGCGACCTTGAGGACCGCGTCGAGCTGCTGGTCGACGAGAACGACGACCTGCGCGACCGGCTCGCGCGCCTCCACCCCCAGGCGGTCTGATGTCACTCCCCGCCTTCGACGGGTGGGGGGTGGTCCCCGCTAGCCTCGACGACGTCGTCACGCGCTACCGCGACGAGGTTTGCCTCGGCCTCGCCACCGGCCGGGAGCTGGATGGCGCAACCGGCTACGTGGATCCGCTCGACGGCCGCGACCAGCTAACCGCCTGGAGGGCTGTAGCCTTCCGCTACGCCGACGGCTCGCTCTCCCTGGCTCTGCTCGGCGACTCCGCCAGCCTCGCCGGGGCGCCGCGCTTGGCAGTCCCCGTGATGGCCGTCAACCAGGACCGCAGCCTCGCGCGGACCGAGGACGGCGAGGTTCTCCAGCTCGGCGAGCCGGGCAGGGGCGAACCGCCGAAGCGTCACCTCCTTGCCCTCATCGTCGAGCTGCACCGGCGTGGCCTTGGCCACGCGCTCGGGATCGTGGCCCTGGCCTGACGTGGTCCTGCGCTCCGACCGGTGAAGCCAGCGTATTTCGCGCGCCTCACGCACTTTCCTGGCGCGGTTGCAACGTGCCGCCCTCGAGGACGCGGAGGCAGGGCCGGTTGACCTCGGCGAGCACGGCGAGGGCGTCCGGCAGCGTCAGGCGCCCGAGGTCGAGGCTCCCGTGATCCGGGTGCCAGCACTCGGTGCCGGACCGGCGCACGCCGCGAAGACGGGAACGCCGTCCTCGATCCCGAGGAGGCGCAGCCCGTAGGCCGTCCGGCCGTGGAACCAGGCTGGGCCATGGTCCCTCGTTCGCTGGACCTCAAGGCCCGCCGCGCGCATCGCCGTGGCGACGTCGGCGAGGATGCCGAGGAAGGTTGGCGCCCGGTCGTCGTTGGCGGCGGTCGCCGACCGGGCGAGGCGGAATGGGCTCATCGGGCGGCCCTCCGAAGGGGGAGAGATCGGCGGACCCACTCGCCGTCACGGTAGTCGATGCTACCTCCGTCCACCTTCACCCAGCGGTACGCATACGCCTCCCAGCCGCAGCCACTCCCAGACCTCGACGGTGGCTTCGCCGCCGTCCCAGAGCACGAGGTCGGCCCCGACAGTCCAGTCGGCGCCGGTTTTGGTGAACCTCGCACTGCGGATGGATGTGCAGTAGGACGGAGTTCCCGGGGGCAGGGCGGCCCCGAGTGCCTTGTCCACGAGCGCCTCCGCTTCAGAGACCTGCCTGTGTTCGGCCGGGGCGGGAGCGGTGGCGGCGACTTCGGCCTCCGGAACCCAAGCGCCGCGCCGCAAGTCCCAGCGATGCACGGTGCCGCACGAGAACACGGTCCGCTCAACGGCGCCGTGCGGCACCGTCGCCAGCACACGTTCCCAGGCGGCCCCGACCGCGCGGGGCAGGGGGACACACACGAGCCCCTCGACGGGAGCGCCATCCTCCTCAAGGACCGTCGCCAGGGCGTCGCCGTGCTCGGGATCCATCCCGGCCGGGGCGATGGCCATGGTCCTCGTCGTCAGGTGCCTGCCGAGGCCGACGAGGACGCGGTCGGCGCGCATCTCCATCTAGTGGGCAGGGACGCCGATGCGGGACAGGGCGACGGTGATGGCAGCCAGCGGCGCCATGCCCGCTGCCTTCGGGCTCGCCGGGGCGGCCTTCGGCTTCCGCTTTCCGGGCGTGGCGGCAGCGGGCTTGGCGAACCCGAGCGATCCGCGCACCCAGGTGCCGTCGCGGAAGACGAGGCCACGCTCGTTCCCCTTCGTCCAGTGGACCCCATGGCTCTCGTAGCGGGGGCGCTGGTCCCAGACCCGGACCGTGGCCTCCTCCCCGTCCCAGAATTCGAGGTCCGCCTCGACCGTCCAGTCCCGACCGGCAGCGACGTAGCGGGCCGAGCGCACCTCCCGCCAGTACGGGGGCGCACCGGCGCGCAGGGCCGCCGTCAGCACCTCGAGCACGACAGCCTCGGCCTGCGGGTCGCGGCCGTTCCCGGCCGCGCGCAGCCGCTCACCGGCCGCCAGCAGCTCCGCCTTGGCCCGAGCCTCCTCGGCAACCAGGGACTCCTCGAACTCGCGCAGGCCCTCCTCGGTCACGAAAACCACCCTGGTCCGGAGGTGGCTCATGGCGCAGGCGGCGTCGAGCCGCCGACCGTTCCTGTCGGCGCCGCTCGCCTGTATGCCGTCGGCCAGCCACAGGGCGAGTTCCGCCATGAAGGAGTGCAGGCTCGCCCGCTCCACCGCGGACGCCGCGGCCTCCCAGTCCTGGCGGCAGATCCGGAGCCCATCCTCGGCGTTCGGTACGTCGCCCGCCGGGATCCATCCCTGCTCCAGGACCTGCGCTCCGCGCCGGAGCAGCTCACCGGCGAGAGCGTCCTCACCGGACGAGGCATCCTCCGAGGCGGCAGGCGCCGGGGCCGCACGGGAGGGGACCAAGCTCTGCATCCGGGCGGCGAACGCCTCGGCCGCCTCGGCTGTGCGGAAGCGACCCTTGGCGTACATCGGCACCTCGTGCTCGGTCTCGAGGACGCGGATGTTGCCGAGGTCGTTGAGAGAGACGGAGGCGCAGGCGCCCCACCGCTTGGTCCGCTTGAGGTAGAGCGGTGCCGCCATGCCGTTCGGCTGGCCAGCGGCATCAGTGTGCAGGTGATCGATGGCGACGAGCTTCCCGCTCTGGGCGTGGTCGCCGACCACGAGGAACGTCGTCTCGGACATGGTGCTGGCCCTCCCTGGCCTAAGCTGCGGCGTATGCTACCTACAGCAAAGGTATCAGGCTGATAGGGCAAAGGCTAAGGTTTCGATGCGCGACACGCACTTTTTCGGCTCCGTTGCAGGGCGCTGGAGTGTCAGCCCCCGCTGGCGGCCGCTACCGCCGACGCCTCGACCCGGGTCCGCATGCCTCGATGCCCGGCGACAGGACTCCGGCGACCCGCTCCGCCTCGCAGGCGTCCTCGTCCCGGCCCGCGCCGGTGAACTGGTGCGACAATATCATCGCCAGCGCGAATACGGCCTTCAGGTCGCCGAGGGCCTCGCCCATCGCCGCCAGGGTGATCTGTTCGATGCCGAAGGCCCGTGCGGTGGACGGGGGAGGGACCAGGGCCAGCGCGGCCGCCACCGCCTCGAACGCCGCCGCGCGGCACTGCGGCATCATCGCGGCGGCCTCCGCGGCCCGGCCGGTGGCCGCGAGGTCGTCGGCCGTCCTGATCGGGCCGCACCAGTCGGCGGGGAACGTGCGCTGGCGGGCCATTCGGAACCTCCTCAGGCGACCTTGCGGCCGTGGACCTGCGTCGCCGTCAGGGTGACGATGTGTTTGCGGCGGGCAAGCGAGAGCAGCTTTGCCTCAGCCTCGGACGCCTCGATTGAGGCGAGCAGCCGGTCGGCAGCCTCGCGCCACTGCGACAGCCGCATGCGGCGGGTGCCTGGGTCGCCAGCACCAACGCGGCGGTCCTCCTGGTGGCGGGTGGCGTAGATGCGATCGAAGCGAGCCCTCTCCAGCTGGTCGGTCGAACCGGCGACATCGTAGGCGAAGTGAGCTTCCTCGTAGGCGGAGAGGTCGAACGGCCCCCGCTTGGTCCTCCTGCGGGCCGACGCCTCGACGAGCCTCGTAACGAACTCCACGAAGGCGCCGGTGGCCCCGCGCTCGGAGACCTCGCGCTCCATGTCATCGAGCGACCAGACGTCGATGCTGGTGGGCACACCGAGGTCCCAGCGCTCGACGTTCGACAGCCAGAGGGCGCGGAGGAGCTCGTAGCTGGCGGTCACGTTCCAGCGGCTGGTGGCCCACTTCCACGCCTTGGCCGCCATCACCGGCTTCACGGTCATCTCGTGCCCATGCACGACGCCGTCCTGGATCCGGTAGAGCCGGTTCATCTTCACCCCGAGGAAGGGGAGGTGCACCGTCTTCGGGTCGAACGGCGCCTCGGGCTCCAGGAGGTGGTCGCGCGGCGCCGCAGAGAGCGCGAGCACGTCCCGCTCGCTCCAGTGCCGGTCCGCCTCCAGGCGGTGGTATGGCATCCGTTCCCGGACCCAATCCAACACTGCGTTCAGAGCGGTGAGGGGGTTGGCGTCCTTCGGCAGGCCGAGCCACCGGCTCGCCTGCTCGAAAGGGACGTCCCGAAAGTGAGGAAGGATGCCGTCCTCGTAGGATTCCTTCTTCCGCGCCGCCACGAGTTCCATCAGCAGCCAGGCGCGGACGTGGAGGGCGGAAGGCGCGTTCCGGAGATCGGCGACGGGGATGCGGGCGTGCAGGTCCGGCTCGCGCACGAGGCGCTGGGCCTTCCCGAGCCGGACCACCTTGCCCTCGACCTTGGCGGGAACACGCGCGTGGGCGCGGGCGGTGACGCGGGAGAGGAGCAGGAGGGCGCCTGGGAGGTCGCGCTGCGGGACGCCAGCGGCAGAGGCCACGTGGTAGATCGGCAACTCCGTGAGGCCTTCGCCGCGCCTGCCGGTCGTCCCGGCCGCGATCAGCAGGGCGTCCAGGGCGAAGAGGTCGGGCGTCCAGCGAGCGGGCGACTCGAGCTGCAGCCGGGGGTCGTAGGCGGCCACGACCTCGGCGCACTTCGACCAATCCTTGGCGGCCCCACGGACGACGGACTCCATGGGCAGGGGGATGGGCTTCCCCTTCAGGGCGGCCTTCGCGGCGCGCTCCTCACGGGCCGCGCGTTCGGCGGGTCGCTCAAGCCGGACGTATACCTTCCACTTGCCCGTCATCCCCGCCCTCCCCGGCGCGAAGTCCTAGCGCCCCAAGGATTCAATCACGGACGCGCGAATCACAAGCAGCTTGCGGCCTTGATTTTTGGCTTCGCGCTGACGAGGATTCCTGTAGGCGATCGTCGCCGCACAGCCGGGGAGGCCGGGATGGGCCAGGTGGTCGGGTTCCGCGCGCGGCGCGGTGTTGGGCGGCCCCAGCTGACCGAGGCGGCGGTTATCTCCCGCGCGGCCGCCGGTGACGGCATCGCCTGCATCTCGGTCGCCGACGCCCCGGGCGGCGGCTCCATCATCGAGTACGACTACGCGGGCGCGACCCGCTTGCGCATCGCGGCGCCGATCAGGCTAGCAATTCCGGCCGACCGACTCACCGAGGTCGCCCGGCTCGTGGCCGGGGCGCTGGACGAGCAGATGCGGACGCTCGGGCGGCCGGACACCGCCGTCTGGTCGGAGAGAGTGGGCAGGTTCGCCCGGCGGCTCACCAGGGTGCGGGCGAACCTGCGGGCGACGGAGCGCGAGCGGATGGAGGCCCTCCAGGCCTGCCTCGAGGCCAACTTGGCCCGCGAGGTCGCCGCTGAGCTGGCGGCCCTCGCCGCCTCCCACGCCGACACCCTGGAGGCGGCCCACGTCACGGCGCCCTGACGGACGAGGGGCCGGGACGGACCCGGCCCCCGGCGGAAACCGGTGCCTGGACCGGCTCAGCTGGTGAGTTCCTTGATCGTCCACATCACGCTCTCCTCGAGGGCCGTCAGGCCGAGGGAGCAGTAGCGGCCGGGCTTCATCTGCTCGACCAGGGCTTCGAGCTCGGCGGCCTTGCCCTTGATGGCGTCGTGCAGCGCCTTCTCGTCCTCGGTCAGGGGCCGGAACCGGCTCACCTAGATCGGCGCGTCCGGCGTCCCCTCGAAAATATGCGTCATGCCTTGGCTCCAAGCCGCGGATGCGCCACGCCCAAGGACCGAGGTGCCCGTTGCAAGGGAATGCGCCAGAAGAACTTATGGCATTGCCATAGGAATACTTCAGACGCTCAGGATAACTGTTGCAAATTCTTGGTAAGGCTGTCGATTTTTTAGAAAAACGTGCACGTAATTCTTGCGCGTCCGGCTGACCTCGGGGACCCTGGTTGCAGGCGATGGCACCAAGGGACCGACGAGATGGCGAAGGCGAAGCGAGCTGACGGGGACCCGACCCGACGCCCTGCCGTCGGTGATAATCGTCTTCGAGGGCTGAACATGCACCTGAACCAGAGCGACATCCCCGCCGACCTGCTCGAGCGCGCGGCCGAGGCCGCGAACCGTGACCGGCGCAGCATGGTGGTCGGGCACCACCCTCGCTTCGGCTGGGTCTTCCGCGACGAGGCCGAGTGGAGCTTCATCCCGGGGCTGGTGGACGTCGCCACCGTCGTCCCCCGCTGGCCGGTTGCTGCATGACCCCGCCGAGGCCGGTTCAGGACTTCTCGATGGAGGCGGCCCGGCTGCACGCCCGGCTGGGCGCGCATAGCCTCGCGGGGGCTGCCCTACCTCGCCCGCTACGACGAGGCGGAGGACCGGATCCGGGAGCGATCGGGGATATCTGGATCGCGCCCGCCTTCTTCGCCCACGGCGGCGCCGCCGGGATCCGGCGGGAGGCTTGGCGCCCAGCCCACGACTCCACCCCGCGTGCTATGAGGCGCCCGAACTGGAGCGGAAGCCGATCCCCCCGGACGGCTCATGGGCGGACCCAAGCGGCGTGAACACGACGACTCCCGACAAGATAACCGGCCAGGTCATGCGCCTCTGCGAGCGCATCATGCCCGGCGCGAGGCCGGTCTTCGTGCCGGTGCACACCCACCCCGACTGCAGGCCGAACGAGTGCTTCCTCAATGTCCGCGCCGCCGTCGGGTTCGGCGGCGGGCGTATCGTCTACGGGTGGGGCATTTGGATCTGGCCGGGCGTGATGGTCGAGGCCGAGCACCACGCGGTCTGGGAACTGCCGGACGGCACGCTGGTCGACATCACCCCCAAGATCCACGGCGAGCGGCGCATCCTCTTCCTGCGGGACGACGGCGCCACCTTCGACTACGAGCGGTTCCGGCGGCGTGACAACGTCCGGCTGGCGCTGTCCTCGAACCCGGTCGTCCAGGAGTTCATCGACGCCGCTGCCGCGATGAACGCCTTCCTTGAGGCGCACTCGGTTGGGCGGGAGATCAAGTTCGACCGGGAGGAGTTCCGGCCGCTCGCAGAGCGAGCCCTGCGGGCCCAGCACGCGGTCTACGACCTCTGCCTAGAGCCCACCGACTTCTGCACCTGCGGTAGCGGGCGCCAGGTGCGGAAATGCTGCGGGATCGAGCGCGCCAAGCGCCCGATCCCGCGTCTGGAAGCCAGCGGCATCCAGCCGGTCTAGCCGAGCTCCGCCTCAAGGGCCTCCAGCCGGGCGGCCTGCTCGAGGTGGCGGCGCCGCTCCGCCCGCACCGCCTCGACCAGCGCGGCGTCGAGCCAGCCCGGCATCGGCCGGTCGCCCGAGACCCAGCGCTGGAGCAGGCTGATGTCGACGCCCACGGCGCTAGAGGGCTGGAGGGCTGGAGGGCTGGACGATGACGCGGGCGAGGGGCATCTGCCACCTCGCCCCGGACAGCGCCTCGCCGACGGCCCGCAGCCTCGCCGGGTCCGTCAGTTCCACGCCTTGCTGAACTCGCGGTCCGCGAAGACCGCCGCGATGCCGGTGATCTGCCGGAGCCGGAGCACCTCGTCGTCAATGAAGCCGATGCAAACACGGCGCGCGGCATCTCCCGCGGGGCGGGCACCGGCCCGCCCGCCGACAGACTCCGGAGGATAAGGGTTTTTGGAGAATGCCCTTTTTTAGCTCAAGGCTTTGTTCCTGCTGTCATCCGGATAGCGTTGGTATCCATTACGGAGCCGCTAAGCGGCCTCCGAGGGCACAGGGATGGTCGGGGGAAGAGGGGACCGGGCTGCTTGGACCCGGCCTCGCTGGCCACTTGGCCCGGCCGAAAGGGTTTTTCCGGAAGCCGAGTAATTCCGGTGGTTTAACCCGTATAAGGTCCGGAGGACATGAGGATTGATTCCGAGAGGCCCCTGCGGGGCCATGCCATTGGGAGCGTAGGCGGCCCCTACCGGGGCCGTCCACCGGGAGCAGAGGGCACGCCCCGACTGCGCCCCGGCTCGGCAGATCTTCGAGGCGCAGCCGAGCTGGCACGGTCGATGAGCCGTTCCGCGGCTCCCCGGCAGTCCACCTTCCGCCAGCGCAGGCCCTCCGGGGCGCAGCCCTTCCCCGGCCTGATCCGGCAAGCGGCGCCGGGAATGCGAAGCGGGCCAGAGGGAACTCCCTCCGGCCCGCCGCACCACCACCACCACGGAAAACCGGTCTGTCCCGAACCGGCCCGCGCCCATCGTCGTACCGGCCGTAGCAAGCGGGAACGCCCCGGGGCTAGGCGTGCTCCTTGGCCCATGTCCTGCCCGGCTCCCGCGGCCTCGACCGGCTCAGGTCGCACAAAGGCTGACGAGGTTCTCTCCCCGGACGATGCGCCCGTCGGCCTCCAGCCGGGCCAGCGCCCGGTAAGTGGCCTCGCGGGTCAGCCCGAGCTCGGCCGCCATCTCGGTCCAGGTCCGGTCGAGGACGACGGAATGACCCTCGCCATGGCCCGGGGCAAGGTTCACGGCCACTGAGGACCGTGCGGCCTCAGACTGCCCGGCTGCCCCGGAAGCGCATGTAGACGCGGAGCCCGTCGCCGCCGAAGGCGACGACGTCGTAGGTGTCGTCGGGCTGGCCGGGTACCTCCATACCAGGCGAGCCGGTCGGCATCGCGGGGACGGCGAGGCCGCGCACGCCAGCGGGGCCCTCGGCGAGCAGCCGCAGGACCGCCTCGGCGGGCACGTGCCCCTCCAGCGCGTAGCCGTCGACCGTGGCCGCGTGGCAGGAGAGCAAGTCCGACGGGATGCCGAGCATGCGGCGGACGGGCGCCACCGAGGCCACGAGGTTGTCCTCGACACGGAACCCGGCGGTGCGCATGTGCTCCACCCAGCCGGTGCAGCAGCCGCAGTTGGGGTCGCGCCAGATCCAGAGCAGCCGTTGGTCGGCAGGCTGCGCCCCCGCGTGTCCCAGGGTTCCTGCGGCAATCGCCGCCCCCAAAAATAGGCGCCGTCTCATCGGATGCTTCCTTCGCTCAATTCACCCACATGCGAGCGTGCCGCCCATCGGTCCGCACGCCGCCGTCGGCCGGTAGATGGGGATGGAGCGGCCGACTTGGACCGGGTCGCCCGGCAACAGTCCGGTGTCAGAGCTCCGCGCGCGGGGCCGCCACCCGGCCGAGCGGGTCGGGAAAGAACCACCAGAACTCCTCGAGCGTGCGCGTCCAGGCAGGCCCTCGGCGGCGTCGGCCGTCACCACGAGGCCGAACGGCAACGGCTCGTCGGCCGGGCATTCCGCCCACTCGTCGGGATCCTCCCAGGCGATCTCCGGGGCGACCGCGGTCCAGCTCGGCAGGAAGACGAAGACCACCTCGGCGTCGGCGTCGCCGTAGTCGCGGGCCTCCTCCAGGAAGAGTTCGGCCATCGTCAACGGCTACAACGCCCTGACCGGCGCCAAGGGGAAACTGGGCCGCTGGGACGAGTACCTCGCCATGCGGCAGGGCATCCTCGCCCTGAACGCTACGCACCGCTGCCTGCTCTCGAACGACCTCGGCGCCGTCGGCGGCCTGCTGTTCGACGTCGGCAGCGGCCGCTACCCGGCGCCGCCACGCGAGGACGATGCGGCGCCAGGGCCGCCTGGGAGGCGGACCTCGCCCGCCTGCGCGACGAGGGCGCCAAGGTAGCCAAGGCGCTGGCCGCGGCCCGCGAGGAGGACGAGACCCAAACCGCAGTCCAGGGCTGGCTGCGCGACCTCGGCCTGTCACTCGGCTACGACGTCTGGATCGCCGCCAGCGACCGGAAACGCCTGCTCGGTGGCGGCAAGCTGGGCGACGGCTGCCTCGCCGTTCTGCCCGGCTTCGGCACCGGCTCGGGCGCGGACGCCGTCCGGCTGATCGACGTGCTGTGGCTCGACAAGGCTTCGAGCCGCATCGTCGCCGCGTACGAGATGGAGCACACCACCTCCATCTCCTCCGGCATGCTCGACCTAGCGCTCGGGCCCGAGGCGCACGCCCTCGAGGGCATGTTCCTCGTCGCGCCGGATGGCCGCGAGGGCGAGGTGCGCGAGCAGCTGGCAAGGCCCGCGTTCAGCCGCGTGGCCGACCTCAAGGTGCGCTACCTGCCCTACGGCGAGCTCAAGGCGAACCGCGAGACCATCGCCAGGTTCGGCCATGGCATGAAGCCGATCCGGGCCATCGCGCGCGAGCTCGTCTAGGGGGCCCGCGGTCAGGCCCAAACCGAGGATGGCGCGGCCAAGCAGGGCCGCGGCGGGACCGGCTTACGGGTACGGGCCGGAGCGGCCGCGCTGGGCGCCCATGGTGTGGTCCATGTGCTGGCAGTAGGTCGCCATCCGCTGCATGTCGGGCGACACCGGCGCGCCCTGCCGGATCTGCTGCCGCATGTCGGCGCAGTGGGCCATCATCGCCTGGTGGCCACCCGGGGCTGGAGCCGTTGCGGCGCTGCTGGTCGGGGCGGGCGCCGCGGCCGCCGGGGGCGCAGCCTGCTGCTGCGGCGCGCAGGCGGAGAGGCCCGCTGCCAGCAGCACCGCCGAGCCCATACCGGCGCTCTTCAATCTCTTCATGCGGTTCTCCTCTCTCCAAAGCGGTTGCTCCGTGGCAACCCCATGCCACCGCAGCGCGGAGTCGACCTTGGGCACGTTCCATCATGTCGAACGCGCGCCGATCCGGCCTTGCGCCAAAACAATCACCTGCTCCGCCGTGCCGCGGCTCCGCCCGTTCCCCCGTGCCATCGCGCGCGAACTCATCTAGGCGGCCGCGCGGGCGCGCCGTGCCTCGTCCACCGCGGGCGGCTTCGGGCAGGCGCAGCGCATGAAGCTCTCCGACGGGCAGGTGACGCAGGCGGCGAGCAGCAGCGACGCCAGCGCGCGCCGCGCTCGGTGGTGCCGCACGTGCAGCGCGTTTGGCAGGATGCCGAGATCCGCCGCCACGCCCTCCCTCTGCTCGCCGCAGAGGTCGAGGCGCCGGATCAGCGCCGCCTGATCGGGCCGCATCGCGCCGAGGAGCGGCTCGATGCAGTCGCAGGCCCACTCGGCAGGCTCCGGCTCCGGGGCAACAAGCGTCTCCGCGAACTCCCGCGGGTCCTCCAGGCACTCCCGGCGGCGCGTGAACTCGCGTCCGTGGTCGGCGAGGGTGGAGGACAGCACGCGCCCCAGCCAGCCGTGGACCCGCTCCGGGTCGCGCAGCTCCCCGGCGCGCTCCAGCGCACGGAGCGCGAAGCGCTGGAGGACGTCGTCGGCGCCGTGGCGGTCGCCGTTCAGCTGCCGGAGAACAACGCCCCGCAGCCTGGCCTGCACCTCGGCGATGGCGCCTCGGACGGCGGCTTCGGCGCAGGGGAGGGGGCCGTCGTGGGCGCGCATGGGTGCTCCTCGCCAGGCGGTCGGCGGCGATGCGGCGGGGCTAAGCCCATGCCGGGCAGGGCGTGGCAGGTCCGCCGCCATTGGCTTAGGAGACGGCCGGAGACGAGGCCACTGTTTCGCGGGCCCGCGCGACGCCGAGCAATGTTTTGTCGCAAACCGGCGGCCCCCGCCGTGCAGGGACGCTCGCTGCGGCGAAGCCTTACGGAACCCGCCCGCCACGAAGACGACGCTGGGACCGTCGCCCCGACCGCTCCCGGCGCAAGGTCGATTCCATCCTCCCCGCTGTAAGGCAGACCCGGGTCCGGCGTCTGTCAGGCGACGCTCACACGACGTCCCAGCGCCCGACGGCGCCAGCAGGGGAAGGACCACCAGCATGCCGAAACTTCAGCCAACGCTCGCCGCGGCCGCGTTCGCGGCCATCGTGCCGCTTCTCCCGCTCCGGGCGGTGGCGGCGGACCGCGATGCGCCCGTCCGGCTCGCCATGATGGACATGATGCCGATGGGCGGCGACGCCGCTCAGCAGGCGGCCCCCGGGGGCGCGGCGATGCCCGGCATGCCGGGCGCGCAGGCGGGGGCGCCAGGACCGGGCGGCATGATGGACGACGACAAGATGCGGATGGGCGGCATGGCGGGGCAAGGCCAGGCCCAATCCCAGATGCCGATGGGCCAGGCGCAGCAGCCGATGGCGGGGTGCGACATGATGGCGATGATGCGGGACATGATGATGCGCCGGGGCGCCATGCCGCAGGGGATGCAACAGGGCGGCGCGGCGCCTGGCATGGGTGCGATGGGCGGCGACCAGCCCGTGGGCGGCTCCGCGGCGCGCCTGGAGGGACGCATCGCCTTCCTCCGCACGGAGCTCCGCATCACGGACGCTCAGGCGCCCGCCTGGGACACCTTCGCCAACACGCTCCGCGCCGGGCGCGAGCACCTCGACGCCGCCCGCGCCGCGCTGCAGGACAGCGGCAGGGCGGCCGACCCCATGGCCAGGCTCGCGTCCTTCGAGAGCCACCTGAGGGAGCGCACCGAGGCCATCCACATGACCCGGATGGCGTTCGACACGCTCTACAGCCAGCTCGACGACGCCCAGAAGCGAACGGCGACCGCCACCATGCTGCCCTTCATCGGGGCCTTCTGAAGGCGTGCGGCGGCCAAGCACTGGACGCGTGGGCGCGGTCGCGGGACTGCTCGGCGCGGCGCTGATCGGGACCGCGGTCGCGCAGACCGACCCCGGCGACCACGGCGCGCACCATCCGGGACAGCCCGCCGGGACCGCGGCACCATCGGCGAGCGTCCCCACGATGCCGTCCATGCCCGCTCCCCAGGCTGGCGCGGGGTGCGGCGGCATGATGGGCTGCATGGGCGGGCCGGGGCGGCCGTTCTACGCCTCCCTCCTGGACATGCCAGCGCTCACGCCCGAGGCACGCCGCCTGATCGAGGCCGAGGCCGAGCGGCGCATCGGATGGGGCTCCCAGGCGATCACATCAGGCCAGGCGCGGCTCCATCATGCGCTCGCCGCGAACGACGCGGCGGCGGTGCAGCAGGCCGCGGCTGGCGTCCGCGAGGGTCTGCTGCTGCTCGAGAGCGGGACGGCGGCGCTGCGCGCCATCGAAGCTGGAACGCCGCCGAGGCAGCTCGCCCTGACCTGGTTCAGGGACCAGCTCGGCCTCCCGCCCGCCGAGGCGGCGCCGATGGAGATGGACGGTGGCCCCTGGGGCCTGTCCTGGTACCACCTGACCTCGATGGCGTTCCTGGTCGCGTTCCTGGTCGGGACCCTCCTGATCCAGCACGCGCGCATGCGGCGGGTCAACGCGCTCGTCCGGCGGCTCTCGCCCGCACCCGCGGCCGGGGCCGCCCCGGGCCCGGCGCCCGCGCCCGGCGGGCCATCCGAACCGGGGCCGCCCGCG
>NZ_JAMZIK010000186.1 GCF_024178315.1 Siccirubricoccus soli
GTGGAGCTGCGCCCGGCGGGCGAGGGCGCGCCCTGGCAGGCGGACCTCGCCGCGTTGCTGGCCGGGTCGCGGGATGTCTGGCAGGCCGGGCCGCTGGCCGCCCAGGCGCGCATCACCGCCTGGGTGCCGCCCTCGGCCTGCGGCGGCGCCACCTCGCTCCGCCTCGTCGTGGACCTTGCCGCCCGCGCGGATGGCAGCCTGTGGCTGGATGTCTGGCTGCGCAACGACGCCACGATGCGGCCAGGGGGCGGCGATGCCGCCTATGCGCTGCGGGTGCTGGTCGATGGGCGGGAGGCGCTGCGGGCGGAGGGGCTGCGGCACCGGCACTACACCGCCTGGGGCAGGCAGCTCCGCGTGCTGGCCGGCGCCCAGGCGCCCGCCCCGCCCTTCCCGCGCCAGGATGCCGGATACCTGGCGGAGACCGGCGCCATCGCCCGCTACGACCCCTCCCTCGGCGTGGCGGAGGCGACGCTGCAACGCTATGCCGGGCTGCTCGGCGCCCCGGACTGGGCGCCGCCCTTCAGCGCCCGCGGCATCACCCGGTACATGCCGATGACCGGAGACCGGGCGGATATCGGCCCCACCACGGAATACCAGGCGGCTTGGCTGGTCTCCGGCGACCGGCGGGCGGCGGCGGTGGCGATCGGCCAGGCCGAGGCCTCCGGCAGCATCCCCTGGAACCACTGGGACCCGGAGGGCGGGGCGGAGGGCAAGGGAGGCTGGCTGGACCAGCGGCGCTGGCCGCGGCTGTGGCTCGACGGGCGGGGCGGGCGGCCGCCGGGCGGGCTGCTGCAGCCGGTGCCCGCCGATACCGGCTGGACACCGGACCAGGCGCACCAGCCGGCGCTGGCCTTCGTCCCCTTCCTGCTCACCGGGCGGCGCAGCGCGCTGGATGCGCTGCAGGCCCAGGCGGCGTGGAACGTGCTGAGCGTGTGGCCCGCGATGCGGGCGGCGCCGGGCGACCCGGGCGATGGCGCCATCATCCTGCAGGGCCGCCAGGTGCGCGGCGCCGCCTGGGGGATGCGGGAGGTGGACCAGGCCGCCTGGATCAGCCCGGAAGGGGATCCTCACCAAGCCTACTTCCGCTGGGTGTCGGAGCGGAATTGGGCCTGGCTGAGGGCCCGGCTGCCGGCGCTGACGGCGGAGCAGGGCGCGACCCATGGCAGGCTGCCGGGCGCCTATGGCGCGGGGGGCAACATGGCGCCCTGGCAGCAGGACTACCTCGCCACCACCGCCGCCGCCGCGGCGCGGCGGGGCAATGCCGATGCCCGGGCCTTCCTGCACTGGGCGGAGAATTTCCTGGTCGGCCGGTTCTTCGCCGCGGGGGAGGGTTTCTCCCGGCATGACGGCGTGGCCTACAACATCGCCGACCAGAGCCTGGACCGCCCGCCCCGCCCCCTGCGGAGCTGGGCCGAGATGGGCGAGGCGATGCGGGCACGCAACCTCTCCAACGGCGAGGGCTGGAGCAAGAGCAACGGGTATTACGCCCGGCTCGCCCTGGCGACGCTGGCGCTGCTGGTGGAGACCCTCGGTTCCGCCCAGGCGGCAGAAGCCTATGCCTGGCTGAAGGAGGCGGGGGCGCCCTCCACCGGGCCGCAGGATTACGCCCGCTCGCCGACCCTCGCCATCGTCCCGCGCGGCCAGCCGCGCCTGCCGGAGGCGGTGCCGCGCTGCGGGGCATAGGACTCAGGCCAGGCAGGCTCGCCCGGCGGACGACGCGGCACGCCACGCGGCCGGAGCGGTTTCCCGCCGGCACGATCGGCACGGAACCGCCCGGGGCGCCTTCCTGCCGCCTCAGCTTGGCCGCAGCCCAGCGCGCTCCGCCGCGGCGCGGGTCCAGGTCAGCTCCCGCTCCAGGAAGGCGGCGAAGCCCGCCGGCGTCGCCTCCTCGGCGCTCGCCATCTCGCTGCCCATTTCCTCGAAGCGCTTGCGGGTCGGCGGGTCCGCCACCGCCGCGGCCAGGGCGGCGGCCAGCTTCGCCATGACCTCGGGCGGCGTGCCCACCGGCACCACCAGGCCGAGGAAGGCGGCGGCGCGGAAGCCGTGCACGCCCTGCTCCTCCATGGTCGGGATGTCCGGCGCCACCGGGAGGCGCGCGGCGGAACCGGCGCCGAGGATGCGGATCGCCCCCTCCCGGTGCAGGGGCAAGGCGGTGGAGATCTCCGTCATCCCCGACTGGATGTTGCCGGCGACCAGATCCGGCGCCATGGCGCCGCCGCTGCCATAGGGCACGTGCTGCAGCCCGGCTCCGGTCATGGCGTTGAAGGTCTCGATCGCCAGATGCGCGGTGCTGCCGGTGCCGGAGGAGCCGCAGGCGATCCGGCCCGGCTGCGCCTTGGCCAGCGCGATCAACTCCGCCAGGGTCTGCACCGGCACCGCCTTGTGCACCGCCAGCACGTTCGGCGTGCGCACGGCGAGGCCGAGCGGCGCGAAATCCCGCATCGGATCGTAGCCGAGATTGGCCTGGGTGACGGGGTTCACCGCCAGCGGGCCGTTGCTGCCAAGCAGCAGGGAATAGCCATCCGGCTTCGCCCGGGCGAAGGCGGTGGCGGCGACATTGCCGGCGGCGCCGGCGCGGTTCTCCACCACCACCGGCTGGCCCAGCACTTCGGAGATCTTCGGGGCAAGGACGCGCCCGACCGTATCGGCATTGCCGCCCGGGGCGAAGGGCACGACGAGGCGGACGGGGCGGTCCGGGAACCCCGCCGCGCGGGCCAGCGCGGGGAAGGCGAGCAGGGCCGGCAGGGCGCGGCGGGGCAGCTTCATGGCATTTCCTCCATCTCGTTGCAGGATGAGGCAGGCGCTGCCCGGCCTCAAGGCGCCGCCAGGAGATCGGCGTCCCGCCAATGGCCGAGGCGCCCTGGAAAGCGAAAGGCCGGGACGGGGGTGCCGGCCAGGCTTGCGTTCAGGGCCTCCCCCGCCGGGAGAAGGTAGCTCTCGATGCGGCGCGTCACTCCGGCTTTTCGGCCTTCGGCGCGCGCTTCTCCGCCCGCGCCGCGAAGGGGGCGACGAGGTCGGCGATATGGCCGATCTCGGCCGGCCGCAGCCCTTCCAGCGCCGCCGGCGCGCGGCCGCCACGGGCCAGGCGACGCGGCAGCACGGCGGCGGTGAAGCCGAGCTTCTGCGCCTCGCGCAGCCGCGCCTCCGCCTGGCTCACCTGGCGGATCTCGCCGGAGAGGCCGACCTCCCCGAAATAGACGGTGCCGGGGTCGGTCGGCCGGTCGGTCGCCGCCGAGACCAGCGCGGCGGCGACGGCAAGGTCGGCCGCCGGCTCGGCGATGCGCAAGCCCCCGGCGATGTTCAGATAGACGTCGTTCATGCCGAGCGTCATGCCGCAGCGCGCTTCCAGCACCGCCATCAGCATGGCGAGCCGGCCGCTGTCCCAGCCCACCACCTGCCGGCGCGGGGAGCCGCCGGCGGAGGGCGAGAGCAGCGCCTGCACCTCCACCAGCACCGGCCGCGTGCCCTCGATGCCGGCGAAGACGGCGCTGCCCGCGACATTGCCGCGGCGCTCCGCGAGGAACAGGGCGGAGGGGTTCGGCACCTCCACCAGCCCCTGCTCCGTCATCTCGAAGACGCCGATCTCGTCCGTCGCGCCGAAGCGGTTCTTCACCGCGCGCAGGATGCGGAATTGGTGGCCGCGATCGCCTTCGAAATACAGCGTGGCGTCCACCATGTGCTCCAGCACCCGGGGGCCGGCGAGCGTCCCCTCCTTCGTCACATGGCCGACCAGCACCAGGGCGAAGCCGCGCGACTTGGCCAGGCGGATCAGCTCGGCCGCACAGGCGCGCACCTGGGCGACGGTGCCGGGGGCGCTGTCCAGCGCATCCAACCACAGGGTCTGGATGGAATCGATGATGACGAGGGCGGCGTCGCGCTCCTGCTCCAGGCTCGCCACGATGTCGCGCAGCGCGGTCGCCGCAGCGAGGGCCAGCGGCGCGCCCTCCAGCCCCAGCCGGCGGGCGCGCAGCCGGACCTGATCCACGGCCTCCTCGCCCGAGATGTAGAGGGCGCGCAGCCCGGCGCCGGCGATGCGCGCCGCAGCCTGCAGCAGGATGGTGGATTTGCCGATGCCGGGATCGCCGCCGACCAGCACGGCGGAGGCGGGGACGATGCCGCCGCCCAGCACCCGGTCCAGCTCCGCGAGGCCGGTCGGGATGCGGGCGGGCGGCGGCGCCTCCCCTTGCAGCCCGACGAATTCCACGCGGCGGCCGCCGCCGGCACGGGCGGCGGGGCCGGGGCCGCGCGGGGCCTCGGCGGCCTCCTCGGAGAGGGTGTTCCACTCGCCGCAGGAATCGCAGCGGCCCTGCCATTTCGGGAAGACGGCGCCACAGGCTTGGCAGACGTAACGGGAGCGGTCCTTGGCCAAGCGGGAGTCCCCATAAACGAAAGGCGAACACGCCCGGTATAGCGCAACGCCCTCACCCTGTCCCCACCCCTTTGCCCCTCAGCGCTCCGGTCCCATCCGAACCGCCCGCTGCCCTGCCGCGGCTTCGCTGCGGCAGGCTGCGCGGGTCCTCCGGCCTCCAGCGCCTTCCGGGGCCCGCGACGGCGCGCAGCGACGTCGTGGGGGCTACAATCCGATGCCCGCCTGCAACGCCAGCCGCACGGTGGCGGAGAGGCTGCCGGTGCCGAGCTTCTCCATGACATTGGCCCGGTGCACTTCCACCGTGCGCGGGCTGATGCCGAGCTCATGCGCGATGATCTTGTTCAGCTTGCCGGCCACCAGCCCCTCCAGCACCTCCCTCTCCCGTGGGGAGAGCAGGCCGATCTGCCGCAGCGCCGCTGCCCGGGCGGCATCCGGGGCGGGGCGGGAGGCCAGCGCGGTGCCCACCGCGGCCAGGATCGCGGTGTCCTCATAGGGTTTCTCGATGAAGTCGGCGGCGCCCGCCTTCATCGCCCGCACCGCCAGCGGCACGTCGCCATGGCCGGTGACGATGATGGTCGGGAGGAACCGGCCGCGCTGGCGCAGTGCCTCCAGCAGGGCGATGCCGTCCAGGCCGCCCGGCATGCGGATATCGGCGATCAGGCAGCCCGCCTCGGCCGGCAAATCCTCCAGCAGCGCCTCCGCCGAGGGCCTGACCGCCGCGGCATAGCCGGCGGAGCGCAGCAGCAGCGCCAGGCTGTCGCGCACCGCGGCGTCGTCATCCACCACCAGCACCAGGGCGCCGCGCGACTCAGGGAACAGGGGCATCGGTCGGGGTCTCACGGGCTTCGGCCGCCGCCGGCAGGGCAAGGCCGACCGGCAGGGACAGGGTGAAGGTCATGCCGCCCTCCGGGTTGCGCGCCGCGGCGATCCGCCCGCCCTGGCCCTCCGCGAAGCGGCGGCAGATTGCGAGGCCGACGCCGAGCCCGTCCGGCTTGGTGCCAACGAAGGGCTCGAACAGCCGGGCCGCCACCTCGGAGGGCACGCCGGGGCCGGTATCGGCAACGCTGATCTCGACCCAGGCCTGGCCCTCGGCGGTGAGGCGGCGGGCGGCGATCGTCAGCTCCTGCCGGGCGCGGCCGCGCATCGCCTCCACCGCGTTGCGCACCAGGTTGACCAGGATCTGCTGCACCGAGAGGCGGTCCAGCAGCGCCTCCCCCAGGCCCGGCGGCAGCAGCAGCCGCACCTCCAGATCCGGGGGCCGCAACCCGGGAAGGGCAAGCCGCACCCCTTCCTCCACCACCGCGGCCACCGGCTCCAGCACCGGCACGGTGACGCGGCGGCCGAGGAATTCGCGCAGGCGCCGGACGATCTCGCCGGCCCGCAGCGATTGCTCGGCGGCGGCGGAGACCGCCTCGCGCAGCACCGGCAGCCGGTCCAGGCGCAGCGCGTCCTCCCGCTCCAGCAGGCGCCCGGCGGCGCGCAGGTAGTTGGTGGCGGCGGTCAGCGGCTGGTTCAGCTCATGCGCCAGGCCGCTCGCCATCACGCCGATGGTGGCGCGGCGGCCGAGATGTTGCATCTCCACCTCGACGCCGCGCAGCTCCGCCTCCTGCCGTCGCTGCTTCGTCACGTCCTGCATGACGGTGACGATGCCGGTCACCGGCCCGCCCTCGCGCCCGTGCAGCGGGGTCTTGGTGATGCGGAAGAGCCGGCCGTCCAGCGCCGGGATGACGTGTTCCTCCATCAGCCTGCTGCCGCTGCGCAGCACCGCCGCGTCCTGCGCCGCGTCCAGCGCCGCCCAGGAAGGGGGCTGCCAGGGCGCGCCCTCGCCCGGCATCGTCTCCGCGGCGCGGCCATGCAGCCGCCTGGCCGCGGCATTCATCAGCTCGACCCGCCCGTCCAGCCCCTTCACCACCACCGGGTTGGGCGTGCTGTCGAGGACGGTCCGCAGCAGCCCGCGCTCCCGCTGCGCCGCCGCGGCCTCCTGCCGCAGGGCGGCGGTGGCGGCGCGCAGACCCTCCGCCAGGGCGGCGAATTCGGCGATGCCGCAGGGCGGCGGCAAGGCGGTGGGCGGGCCCTCGGCCGCCGCCCGCGCCCAGGCGGCGAGGCGTGCCATCTCCCGCAGCCAGTGCCGGCCGAGCAGCAGCGCGGCCAGGGCGCCGAGGCCGAGCAGGGCCAGGGCAAGACCGGGCAGGCGCTGCGGCGGCCACCAGCCGGGCGCCGGCGCGCCCAGGGCCAGCCGCCAGCCCGGCGCCTCCGCCAGCCGGACCAGGGCAACGGCCTGGGACCTGCCCTCCGGCTCCGGGCCGCGCCACACCGCCTCCTCCCCCGCCGGCCAGATCGGCGCGGGGCGGCGGAGGCGATGGGACGGGTCCCGGGTGGTGGCGACGACCAGGCCCTGCGGGTCGATCAGCTCCGCCCAGGTGGCCTGCGGCGGCAGCCGCCCTGCGAGCAGCCGGCCAAGCTGCCCGGGGTCCAGCGCCAGGTGGAGCGAGGCGCGGCCGCCGTCGCCCAGCCGCACCGGCAGCTGGAGGGCGAGGCGGTGGGCCGGCTCCGCCCCCGTGGCGGCGGCGTCGCGCGTCTCGCCGGTGGCGGCGAGGCCGATGGAAAGGCCCAGCTCCGCCGGCGCGCGCAGATCCTCGGCGAGGGCGACGCGGCCGGGCCCGGCAGGAAGGTCGGCGGCGAGGAAGCGGGCGAGGGCGAAGCGGGTGCCATTGGCGATCCCCCCCTCCACCGCCCAGGCCAGGCCGCGTGCCGCCGCGAGCAGGCCCTGGTCGAAGCTCTCCTGCCGCGCCGTCCAGCCGCTGCGGAGCCAGAGGCCGCAGGCGGCGAGGCCAGGCAGCAGGGCGGCCAGCGCCATGCCGAGGATATGCAGGCGGAAGGGCAGGCCGCGCCGCCGCGCCGCCCCTTCCACCGATGTCGCATCGGCAACGCTCATGGCCGGACGATTGTCGCCGAACATGCGTTCGGAAAGCTCCAATGACCGGCAGGGAGCATAATTCCGGCGCGGCGCTGGCGCTTCTACGCAATTCACCTGAATAGTGCAGACCCGCAATATCGCCGAGACTTTACCTTGGCTTCGGTCAGTCCGGCGCCACAGGTCGCGATCCCGTAGGCCGGGACGGTGCAGGCCAGGACGGTGCCGGACATGACGGCGCGGGCCGGGATGGTAGGCGAAGCCTTCACGCGCTGGGCCAAGGCGGGGAAGCCGGGCGCCGGGGCCAAGGGGTGCCGGCACGCGGTGCCGCCGCCGAGAAAAGAGTGGGAGCGCAAATGGGTCACTGGCAGACGCAGAAACCGCAAGGCACGGAATCGGCGACGCCGCGCGGCACCGTGCTCGGCGTCCTCCATATCCTGGACCAGTCGGCGGCCGAGCTGGAACGCATCGGCCTTGCCATGTCGGCCGAGCGGATGCGAACGCTGCGTGCCCTGGTGGTGGCCGAATTCCGCTGGGAGGAATGCAACCGGGCGCCCTTCCTCGGCCGCGCCGGCAACGACGCCTGACCGCGCCGGGCCTGGGCGCCGCCGCGGGCCGGGCCAAGTGAGCCGAGGCCGGGTGGAACCGGGCCGGGCACGGGAAGCCAGGGCTGCCGCGGCCAGCGGCACGCGGCGGCAGGCATGGCCAAGCGCCGCGGCCGGGCGACGGGCGCAGGCCTCTGGAGCCGCGCCCTGGCGGCGAGGCAGGGTGAACCGGCCCGCCCGCCGCATCCCTGACCCCGTCCCCTGGCCCCCGCCGGCCCGCCGCCGTCAGGCCGCCATCTGCTGCTCCAGCGTCGGGGCCACATCCGTCAGGGTGACGCGGCGCATGTCACGCGGATAGGTGTGGTCCTCATAGGGCCGGGCGCGGTGCATGGTGCTGCGGTTGTCCCACATCACGATGTCCCATTGCCGCCAGCGATGGGTGTAGACGAAGTGCCGCTGGGTCGCGAACTCCTCCAGCTGGCGGATCAGTGCCAGCGCCTCCGGCACCGGCCAACCATGGATGCGGCCGATATGCGAGGAGAGGTAGAGCGAGTGGCGCTGGGAACGCGGGTGCCAGCGCACCAGGCGTTGCGGCACCGGGGCGAAGTCGCGCAGCTCCTGCTCCGTATAATCGGTGAAGCCGAGCTTGCCGCGGGAGAAGATCAGGCTGTGGTCGGTGACCAGGTCCCGCAGCTTGTCCTGCATCTTCGCCGGCAGCGCGTCCCAGGCGGCGCGCATATCGGCATATTCGGTCTCGCCGCCCTCGGGCGGGATGACGCGGGCATGCAGCATGGAATACTTGGCCGGCGTCGCCTTGAAGCTGCTGTCCGAATGCCAGAGCTGGTTGCCGAGGTTGAACATCCGCCGCCGGTCATCGGCGGCCAGCAGCTTGCCGTCCAGGTCGATGTTGGAGATGTCCGCCATCTGCCGGTGCTTGAGGCGCTGCTTGTGGACATCGACGACGCCGCGGGTCTGCTCCAGCGGGCCGAGCGCCTCGCCGAAGGCCATCTGCTGGTCGTCCTCGATCTGCTGGTCGCGGAAGACGAGGACGGCGTAGCGGTCCATCGCCTTGTGGATCTCCTCGCAGAGCTCCGGCCCCGGCGTGGTGCGCAGGTCGATGCCCCGGACTTCGGCAACGAAAAGCGGGTGCAGCGGCGTCAGGTGCAGCGTCATGTCCGTTCCTCCATGTGGGAGTGTAGGACCGGGGGCCGGGCGGGGGTCAAGCGCGGGGGCGCCCGCCCCGGCCCCGCCGCCCGTCAGCCCTTGCGGAGGTTGGTGAAGACCGGGGCGCCGTCCAGCATGCCGGTCAGGCTGCGGCGATAGGCGACCGGCTGGATGAACTGGCCGAGTGGCACATAGGGCACATCCTGCCAGAGCTGGAGCTGCAGCTGCTCCGCCACCGCCTTTTGCGCCGCGGCATCGGGCGCGGCAAAGAAGGCGGCGCGCAGCGCCTCCAGCCGCGGGCTGGTCAGCCAGCCGGGGGAGCCGCCGGCCACCCCGCCGCCGCGCAGCATGCCATGAGTCGCCGGGCTCATCATGTCGAGCCCGCCGACATAGGTGCAGTAGCAGCTCCAGCCGCCGCGCTCGACCGGCTCCCGGCTCACCACGCGGGCGTTCAGCGTGCCCCAGTCGGTGGAGACGTAGTCCACATTGAAGCCGAGCCGCGCCAGCACCTCCCGCGTCACCTCGCAGACTGCGGTGATGCGCGGCACCTCGGCGGCGGCGAGCATGACCACCCGCTGCCCCTTGTAGCCGGCATCGAGCACCGCCTGCTTGAGCCTGGCGAGATCCGGCTTCGGCCGTGCCATGCCCGCCTCGCTCGCAAAGGGGGAGCCGGGGGTATAGGCGCCGACATGCGTGCCCATATTCGCCCGCTCGCCGCCCACCACCGCGGTCATGCAATCCTGCTGGTCGATCGCCGCCAGCAGGACGCGGCGCAGCGCAACATTGTCGAAGGGCGGGTGCAGGGTGTTGAAGCGGAATTGGCCGATATAGCCGGTGCGGTCCTTCACCTCGACGACGATGTCGCGGTTGCGCCGCAGCAGCGGCACCAAGTCCATCAGCGGCTGCTCCACCCAATCCACCTCGCCGGCCTGCAGCGCGGCGGCGGCGGCGGCCGGGTCCGGCATGACGTTGAAGACCAGCCGGTCCAGATAGGCGATGCGCGGCCCCGCGGTGAAGCTCGGCTCGCCATCCTCGCGCGGCTGGTAGCCGGCGAATTTCTCGTACACCACGCGGGCGCCCGGCACGCGCTCGGACTCCAGGTAGCGGACGGGGCCGCTGCCGATCGTCTCCGGCATGCGGGTATAGGCATCCACCTTCGCCAGCCGCTCCGGCACCATCACCGGCACCAGGGAGCTGGCGCGGCCGAGCGCATCCGGCAGCATGGGAAAGGGCTGCTTCAGGCGGAAGCGGATGGTGCGGTCGTCCGGCGTCGCAAGCTCCTCCGTCACCGCGAGGAGCGCCTGGCCGAAGGCGTCCCGCCTGCCCCAGCGGCGGATGGAGGCGACGCAGTCCCGCGCCAGCACGCGCTCCCCGTCATGGAAGCGGAGGCCGTCCCGCAGCGTCAGCGTCCACCGCCTGCCGTCATCCTCCACCACATGGCCGGCCACCATCTGCGGCCGGGCGACGAGGCCGGCATCGGTGCCGTAGAGCGTGTCGTACACCGCCAGCGCGGAGGTGCGGGTGGCGTAGGTGCTGCTCCAGATCGGGTCGGTGACCGCGACATCGGCATAGGGGACGAAATTGAGCACCCTGGCGCCCTCGGCGATGGCGAGGCGCGGAGCGACGAGGGCGAGGGCGGCGGTCTGCAGCACATGGCGTCGGCGCATCGGCAATGCTCCCGGCAGGCAGGGGGGGGTGATCCTGGCGGCCCCGGGTCCGGCATGGCCCGGGGTGATTGACCGTGGTGAGAGGCGCGTCAAAACTTAAGCAAATGCGGTGCCAAAACTTGGCGACCGGTGAAATCCAGGCGCCCAGGCCGCCTCGGGCCCTGGCTCGGCAGGCCAGCCTCCTCGCTCCGGACCCAAGGCTGCCCAAAGGCCTTTCGGCCTTTGGCGCGGGGTTCGAGGAGGGCGGGGCCCTCCTCGGCGCGTCAGGCCCGGTAGTACCGCCGCGCCCGCCGCTCCGCCTCCCTGGCTGCCGCTTCCGGCGTGGCCTGGCCGGAGGCGACGGAGGAGCACATCTGCACCAGCACGTAATCCGCCGCGACGGCGCCGGAGGCCTGGGTGATCGGGCCCTTGTAGCCGCTCCAGAACCGGTTGTTCATCGCGTCCCGGAACAGCACCAGCTTGGGATCGGAGCGCCAGACCTCGCTCTGCCGGTAGGCCTCCAGCGGCTGCGACCAGTAGCCCAGGCTGCCGGTCAGCCAGGGGTCGTACTGCTCCGCCTCCAACATGAAGCGGATGAACTCCTTCGCCGCGTTGGGGTAGCGGACATGGCGGAAGACCATGGCGTTCAGCACCGTCGCCGATTGCGGCGGCCCCTCCGCCACGCCGCGCGGCAGCGGCGCGTGTTCCGTGTCGTCGGCGATGGGCTTGGTGCGCGGGTCGTTCTTCAGCGCGTAGTAGAGCGAGACACCGTTCGAGGTGAGATGCACCTCCTGCGAGGCATAGGCGCGGTTGTTGGAGGGATCGAGCCAGGAGAGCGTGCCTGGGGCGAAGGTCGGGTACAGTTCCCGCAGATAGTTCAGCGCGGCCAAGGTCTCACGGCTGTTGATCGAGATCTTCCCCGCCTCGTCGGTCAGCGCCGCGCCATGCGACCAGAGCAGCCAATTGGCGAAGCCGTTGCCGTCGCCCACGGCATTGCCCAGCGCGAAGCCGGCCGGCTTGCCGATGCGATGCAGCGCCTGGCAGAGGCGGAGGAAGCCGGCATGGTCCTCCGGCACCTTGTCGAACCCCGCCTCCCGCACCGCGGAGGCACGATAGACGATGGGCCCGGTGCCGCCGCCGAAGGGAATGCCCAGCCAGCGCGGGCTGTTGTGCTGCATGCCGTACTTACGGGAGAGGAAGGACCAGCCGCCATAGCGGTCGCCGAGATAGGTGGCGAGTTCCGTCAGGTCATGGAGCTTGTCCACGTAGAGATGCGGGTCGTCGGCCCAGCCGATGACGACATCCGGCCCGCTGCCGGTATTGGCGATGACGGCGGTCTGCGGCCGGATATCCTCCCAGCCGACGAAATCGACGCGCACCGGCACGCCATGGGCCTCGCTGAAGCGGGCACAATTCTCACGGAAGATGACCTCGTCGGCATCGACGAAGCGGGCGGGGCGGATGACGCGGAGCGCGGCGCCCTGCTCGATGGGCTGGCGCGGTGGCGGGATGTCGGCGCGGGGGATGGCGCTGCCATCGGGGCGGGGCTGGGCGTGGGCGGCGGCGGCAAGGCTGGCGGCACCGAGGGCGAGCGTGGCCCGGCGGGTGATTTGTTGCATCTTTGTTCCTCCCTGGCGGTGGCGTGGCCAGGGCAGCGCCCGGGAGCGCGCCCCGGCATCGGGGAGGATGCGCGCGGGGCGGGGCGGAAAGCGAGGAAAACCGTATACCAATACGGCCGACAGGCCTTGATTTGAGTGGCCTGCTTGTCCGCCCTGTTCGCTGGAGATCCAGCGAAGGGAGCGGCAGGGCGCTACCGCCGCAGCTCCATCTGGATCGGCCCCTCCCGCCGCCCATTGGCGAATTGGTCCACCATCGCATTGCCGGAATGGCCGAGGCCCCGCGCCTCCCCGGTCCAGACGATGCGGCCTTTGTGGATCATCGCCGCGCTGTCGCCGATGCGCCGCGCACTCGCCATGTCATGGGTGATGGAGATCGCCGTCGCGCCCAGCCGCTTCACGCAATCGACGATCAGCCCGTCGATGACGGCACCCATGATGGGGTCGAGCCCCGTGGTGGGCTCGTCGAAGAAGATGATGTCCGGCTGCGCCGCAATCGCCCGCGCCAGTGCCACGCGCTTCTGCATGCCGCCCGAGAGCTCCGCCGGCCAGAGATCGCCGACCGAGGCCGCGAGCCCCACCTGCGCCAGCACCTCCGCCGCCTTGTCCCGCGCCGTGGCGCGGCTCAGCCGCTTCTGCGCCAGCAGCTTGAAGCAGACATTCTCCCAGACCGGCAGGCTGTCGAACAGCGCGCCGTTCTGGAACAGCATGCCGATGCGGTCGGCCATCGCCTCCCGGTCGTGCCGCTTCATCTTCAGCACGTCCTGGCCGTCGATCTCGATGCTGCCGGCATCGGGCTGGATGAGGCCGAGGATGCATTTGATGGTGACGGATTTGCCGGAGCCGGAGCCGCCGAGGATGACGAGGGAATGGCCCCGCGCCACCTCCAGATCCACGCCGTCCAGCACCTGCTTCGGCCCGAAGGCCTTGCACAGCCCGCGCACGCGGATCTTCGGCGTCGCCGCCGCAATTGCCTGCGCCTGCCCGGGCGCTGCCATCGCCTCGGTCATTGCGCGAAGAAGATCTCGGTGAGGATGTAGTCGAGGGCGAGGATGAGGATGGAGGAGGCCACCACCGCCGAGGTCGTCGCCCCGCCCACGCCCTGCGCGCCGCCCTTGCTGCGGTAGCCGCACCAGGTGCCCATCAGCGCGATGACGAAGCCGAACGCCGCCGCCTTCACCAGGCCGGAGATCACGTCCTGCGCCTGCAGGTAGTCGAAGGTGGATTTCAGATAGGCGTCCGAGACGAAGCCGAGCTTGAGGGTGCCGATCAGCCAGCCGCCCATCACGCCGAGCACATCGGCCACCAGCACCAGCAGCGGCAGGGCGATGATCGCGGCGAGCAGTCTTGGTGCCACCAGGTACTTCATCGGGTTGGTGGAGAGCGTGGTCAGCGCGTCGATCTGGTCCGTCACCCGCATGGTGCCGATCTCGGCGGCGAAACTGGCGCCGATGCGCCCCGCCACCATCAGCGCCGCCAGCACCGGGCCGAGCTCCCGCGTCAGGGAGATGACGACGACGCTGGCGATGGCGGATTGCGCGTTGAAGCGGGCGAAGCCGGTGAAGCTCTGCAGCGCCAGCACCATGCCGGTGAAGATCGCGGTCAGCGCGACGACGGGCAGCGAGAACCAGGCGATCTCGATGAAGGCGCGCCAGAACAGACGGAGGTGGAAGGGCGGCCGCAGCACATGGCTCAGCCCTTCCAGCGCGAAGAGCGCGGCATCCCCCGCCACCCGGCAGGCACCGAGCGTGGCGCGGCCGATGGCCGCCAGGGGATCGAGCAGAAGGGCGGCCATCAGGCGCCCAGATAGTCGCGCCGGTAGCGGGCGCCAAGGGAGGTGAGGATCTCGTAGCCGATCGTCCCGGCACGCTCCGCCACCTCGTCCGGCGTGTTGCCAGGGCCGATGAGCTGAATCATCTCGCCAGGGTGACAAGCAGGCGCATCGGTGACGTCGAAGGTGATGAGATCCATGGACACCCGGCCGATCAGGGGCGCGGGCCGTCCGGCGAGGATGCCGACCGCCCGCCCTGAAAGGGCGCGAAGGTATCCATCCGCATAGCCCGCGGCAACCGTGGCGATCCGGCTGGGCCGCGTGGCCCGCCAGGTGGCGCCGTAGCCCACCGTCTCGCCCGCCGGAATGTCCCGCACCTGCAGGATCGGCGCCGCGAGCGTCACCGCCTGGCGCATCGGGTTCGGCGCGCCGGGGGTGGGGTTGACGCCGTACAGCGCACAACCGGGGCGGGAGAGGTCCGAGGCGAAATCGGGGCCGAGGAAGCAACCCGAGGAGTTGGCGAAGCTGAAGGGCGCCGCCGGCAGCCGGGCGCGGGCGGCGGCGAAACGTGCGGCCTGGGCGGCGTTCAGCGGGTGCGCCGGCGTATCGGCGACGGCGAGATGCGTCATCACGTAGCGCAACTCGAGCGGGCCGAGCCGCCCCGGCTCCGCCGCCAGCAGCTCAAGCTCCCGCGCATCGAGGCCGAGGCGGGACATGCCGGTATCGACATGCAGGATGACGGGGCGGCGCCGGCCGGCCGCGGCATGGGCGGCGAGGTCCGGCAACCCGTTCAGCACCGGCACCAGGGCGGCATCCTCATCCGCGCCGGGGGCGAAGCCGTTCAGCACGGCGATCATCGGCCCGGGGCCGAGCACGGCGCGCAGCGCCATGCCCTCCGCCAGATGAGCAACGAAGAAATGCCGGCAGCCGGCAGCCAGCAGCGCCCGCCCGACCGGGGCGGCGCCGAGGCCGTAGCCATCCGCCTTCACCACGCCGGCAACGAGGCCCGGCGCCATGCGGTCCCGCAGCATCGCCCAATTCGCCGCAATGGCGCCGAGATCGATGGTCAGCACCGCCTGCATCGCCACCCCCGCCCGTGAGGGGAAGGGCATGGCGTGAATGGACGCGGGTCGCAAGCCCTGGAGGGGGACTCCGCCCTCCTTACCCCCGCCGGGGCCAGGTCCTGGCCCCGGTCCGAGTTTGCTGGTTCAGCCCTTACGCCTGAGCCATAGCCACGGGCGGCCTGACCCAGGCTGCCTGGTGCCCTGCCGCGGCTTCGCCGCGGCAGGCTGTGCGACACATCGGAAGGAAAGCCCCTACCGGGGCCCCCATGGTGGCGCGCAGCGACACCATGGGGAAATCAAGCGGGCATCGGCACCCGCTGCGCCAGCGGGTCCAGCAGCGCCTCGATGGCGACGGTATCCGCCCATTCCAGCCGCACCGTCACCACCGTGACGCGGCTGCGGAAGGCCGGCGGGATGCGGACGAAATCCTTGCGCGTCGTCACCGGCATGGCGCGCAGCCCCTCGGCCTCGGCCAGCAGGTCGCGCATGTCGCCCTCGTCATAAGGGTAGTGGTCGGCGAAGGCCATGCGGCCGGCCAGCACCGCCCCCGCCTCCTGCAAGGTGGCGAAGAATTTCCGTGGGTTGGCGATGCCGCAGAAGGCATAGACCGGCTGGCCCGCCAGCAGCTCCGCCTCCGGCCCCGGCCGCAGCCGGGCCCGCAGCACCGGCATCCGCGGCGGCAGCAGGGCGGCGGCGCCCGCCTCGTCCTCACCGATGATCACCGCGGCGCGCGCCCGGGCGGCGGCGGCGGCCACCGGCTCCCGCAACGGTCCCGCGGGGATGATGCGGTTGTTGCCGAAGCCGAAGCTGCCATCCACCACCAGCAGGGAGAGGTCCTTCTCCAGCGTCGGGTTCTGCAGCCCGTCATCCATGACGATGGCCTGGGCACCGCCCTCGACCGCCGCCTTCGCGCCGGCGGCGCGGTCGGCGGAGATCCAGGTGGGGCGCTCGGCGGCCAGCAGCAGCGCCTCATCGCCCACCGCCTTGCTGTCATGCACCGCGGGGTCCACCCGCACCGGCCCCTTCAGCCGCCCGCCATAGCCGCGCAGCAGGAAATGCACGGCCACGCCGCGCTTCGCCAGCCTCTGGCCAAGATCCAGCGCGACGGTGGTCTTGCCGGCGCCGCCCGCCGTGGCATTGCCGCAGCAGATCACCGGCACCGGCGCCTGCCAGCCGGGCCGCGCCATCCGGCGGGCGGTGGCGCAGCCATAGAGGGCGGCGATGGGCGAAAGCAGCAGGGGCAGCAGCCCCCTGCCATCCCCGCCCCAGAAATCGGGCGCACGCATCGTCTCTCGACCGGTCCTCGCAACTCGGGTTCCGCCGGCCCTCCCCGGGACGGGGCAAGCCGGCATGGACGCCACCCATCCAGGCCCCCTGCCCCGGCCACCGATCGGCGGGGCAGACAGCGGCAGACCATCTTTCAGCAGGGCCAGCGGCCCGGGCCGAAGTCTGCCGGACTTCGGGACCACGCCGCCAGCCTCGGGCGCCCCGGCCCGGCGCCGGCGGCCCAGGACGGCCCGGCGGGGCAGGTTATGCCCGGGCCGGCCCGCCTCCATCCATTCCCCTGGCCGGCCCCTCGGCCAGCCCATTGGCCCACCCCCTGGCAGGGGGCGTCGCCCGACCCCGCGCCAGCAGGGCCAGCAGCCGGTCCGCCACATGCTCCGGCAACCCGGCCCCGGCGGCGGCAATGCGCGCAGCCGAATCCGCCATACGCCGGCCCAGCACCCCATCCGTTAGCACGCCCATGACCGCAGCCGCCAGCGTCGCCTCCGTCACGACCCTGGCGGCGCCCATCTCCAGCAGCGCCCGCACCGGTTCCGCGAAATTCCAGTGATGCGGTCCAACCAGGATGGGGCAGCCCAGCCGCGCCGGCTCCAGCGGATTCTGCCCGCCATGCGGGATGAGGGAGCCGCCGACCAGGCAGACCCCGGCCAGGCGGTAGAACAGACCCAGCTCGCCCAGCGTATCGGCGATGTGCACCGCCTCCTCGGGCGCCGGCAGGGCGCCGGTGGCGCGGCGGGAGAGCGGCAGCCCGCCGGCCATGGCGGCGATCGCCGCGCCGCGCTCCGGATGGCGGGGGACGATGATGGTGAGCAGCCCCGGCAGCTCCGGCGCCAGCGCCCGATGGGCGCCGAGCACCACCGCCTCCTCCCCCGGATGGGTGCTGGCGGCGAGGAAGACCGGCCGGCCGCCGATCGCCGCCCGCAGCGCGCCCAGGGCCTCGGGCACCGCCGGCAGGGGCGGGGCGGCGTATTTCAGATTGCCCGGGGTTTCCACCCGCGGCGCGCCCAGCGCCCGCAGCCGCGCCGCATCCGTCGCGGATTGCGCCAGCACCAGGCGGAAGCCGCCCAGCATCTCCCGCGCCAGGCCGGGCGCCCAGGCCCAGCCTCGGGCGGCGCGGGCGGAGAGCCGGGCATTCACCAGCGCCACCGGCACCTGCCGGGCGCGCAGCGCGGCCAGCAGGTTGGGCCAGAGCTCGGATTCCACCAGCGCCACCGCATCCGGCCGCCAGGCATCGAGGAAGCGCGCCACCCAGGCGGGTACATCCAGCGGCAGGAAGCGGTGCATCACCCGCGGGGCCAGCTCCGGCGGCAGGCGCTGGGCCAGCAGCTTGGCCCCGGTAACGGTGACGGTGGTGACCAGCAGGGTGAGGTCAGGGGCGCGCGCCGCCAGCGCCTCCAGCAGCGGCAGGATGGACATGGTCTCGCCGACGCTGGCCGCATGCAGCCAGAGCAGGCGGCCGGGCGGCCGCGCCGCCCCCTCCCCCCGCCGCTCGGCCAGCCGGGCCGCGATCTCCTTCCCCCGCCGCGCCCGGAGGCGGAGCCAGGGGCGGAGCAGCGGGGCGAGCCGCGCGGCGGCATGGTGCCAGAGGGTGCCGGAGAGGCTCATCGCAGCACCGCGGCATCGGCGGCGTCGCAGGCCGCGCTCAGCGCCGCAGCGATGGCCGGCAGCGCCGCCTCCGGCGCCGCCCGCGCCACCGCCACGGGCGGGCCGAAGGCGATGACGCCGCGGGCGAAGGGCAGCGGCACCACCATGCGGTCCCAGCTCCGCAGGGTGAGGCCCCGGCTGGTGCGGGCGGCGCAGGGCAG
>NZ_JAMZIK010000187.1 GCF_024178315.1 Siccirubricoccus soli
ACGGGCGGGCCGAAGGCGATGACGCCGCGGGCGAAGGGCAGCGGCACCACCATGCGGTCCCAGCTCCGCAGGGTGAGGCCCCGGCTGGTGCGGGCGGCGCAGGGCAGCACGGCAAGGCCGGAGAGGGCGGCAAGCTGCGCCACCCCCGGGGCGGCGACGCGGCGCGGGCCGCGCGGCCCGTCCGGCGTGATCACCACCACCTCCCCCGCCGCCAGCAGCCGCAGCAGCATCCGCAGGCCGGTGGCGCCGCCGCGCCTGGTGGAGCCATGCACCATCTCCATCCGGAAGGGCCGGCAGACATCGGCGATGAAGCGGCCGTCACGATGGCGGGAGACCAGCACCTGTGCCCGCCGCGTGGCCAGCGCCGGCACCACCTGCGCAGCGCGCAGCCAGGCGGCGGGCATCAGCGGCAGGCGCTCATGCCAGAAGGCGGCGAGGATCGGCCCCGGCGCGGCGACGGCGCGGAGATGCTCCGCCCCCTCCACCCGCCAGCGCGTGGTGGCGAAGACGAAGCGCAGATAGAGGCCGAGCAGCCGGGCCAGCACCGCCTGGGTGGCCGGGTGGCGGAGGGCGCGCCGGAGCATGGGGCTAGGGGCTGCCAGCGAAGCGGCGGGGCGCCGGTCGGGCGGGGTGGGGCGGTGGCGTCAGACCGCCCGCCGGGGCCGGGGGCCCTGGCCGCGCCGCATGCTGTCCCGGCCCGCATGCCCCCGCATCATGGTTTTGCCCCACCTCTTCCCCGCCTGGCGCCGCGCCTCCGACTCCGTCAGGGCCGGAGTCGGCCCCGAGCTAGCACGGGCCGGGAGATGGCGGAAGCCGGCCGGCTCGCGCCGTCGCGAGGGTCAGCCCGTGCCGAGCGGCATCAGCTGCCGGCGGAAGCCCATGGCGCAGGCCTCCCAGGAGAAGCGCTCGGCATGGGCGCGGGCCACGGCGCGATTGCAGGCCAGGGCTGCCAGCGCCGCCGCCCGCAGATCGTCATCCACCACCCCGGCGCCGGAGCCAGGGATGACGTCGAGCGGCCCGGTGACCGGATAGGCGGCGACCGGGGTGCCGCTCGCCATCGCCTCCAGCATCACCAGGCCGAAGGTGTCGGTGCGGGAGGCGAAGACGAGGACATCGGCGCCGGCATAGGCGCGGGCCAGCGCCGCGCCCTGGCGCCAGCCGGCGAAATGCGCCTCGGGGAATTTCCGCTCCAGCGCGGCGCGCAGCGGCCCGTCCCCCACCACCACCTTGGAGCCGGGGAGGTCGAGGCGGAGGAAGGCCTCGATGTTCTTCTCCACCGCCACCCGGCCGACATGCAGGAAGATGGGCCGCGGCAGGCCCGCCCATTCGTCGCGCCCCTCCCCGTTGAAGAGCGAGAGATCGACCCCGCGGGTCCAGGGGCGGACCTTGGTGAAGCCGCGGCGCGCCAACTCCTCCCTGAGGCTCTGGGTGGCGGCGAAGGTGCCGCCGCCGGCCTCGTGGAAGCGGCGCAGCACCGCCCAGGCGAGGCTGGGCGGCAGGCCGGTGCGGGCCTGCAGGTATTCGGGGAATTTCGTGTGGAAGCTGGTGGTGAAGACCCAGCCGCGCTGCCGGCAGAGCGCCCGCATCGCCCAACCCAACGGGCCTTCGGTGGCGATGTGGACCGCGTTCGGCCGCCAGGCATCCGCCATGCGGCGCAGCGCGCGGCGGGGCGCCAGCGCCAGGCGGATTTCCGGATAGCTCGGCAGCGGCATGGTGCGGAAGCGATCGGGGCCGATCACCTCCACCGCGTCGCCCTGCTCCCGCAACACCTGGGCGACGGTGGAGAGGGTGCGGACCACCCCGTTCACCTGGGGCATCCAGGCATCGGTGACGATCAGCAGGCGCAGCTTGGCGTCGTCCGGCAGCATCACGGGCGCGTCCCAGAGGGGGCGCCAGGCCGGAGCGGCGGAGATCGGCTCAGCAGGCGCGGCACCGACCGGGGCGGCCTCCTCGTCGAACAGCATGGGTGGCCGGCGCGGTGCGGGGGAGGCTCAGGGGCGGGCCGGGGCGCGGCGGCCATCCGCCTCCCCCCGCGCCAGCAGCTCGGCGGCGATGGCCGGGCGTGGGGCCGCCCGCCGCTCCGCCTGGCGCCCGAAGGAGAGGCGGCTCTCCTGCGCCCAGTCGATCAGCTCGAAGCGGCCATCCGCATGCTCGACCAGGGCGGTGCAGCTTTCCACCCAGTCGCCGTCGTTCATGTACATGACGCCCTGCACGGTGCGCATCTCGGCATGGTGGATATGGCCGCAGACCACGCCGTCCAGGCCGCGCCGCTTCGCTTCCGTGGCCAGCGCCACCTCGAAGCGGTCGATCGCCTTCACCGCCTCCTTCACCTGCCGCTTCAGCCACTGGCTGAGCGACCAGTAGGGATAGCCGAGACGGCGGCGGGCGGCGTTGAACAGGCGGTTGAGGGTGAGTGCCCAGTCATAGGCCCAGTCGCCGAGATGGGCGAGGAACTTGGCGTAGCGGATGACGCCGTCGAACTCGTCGCCATGGATGACCAGGAAGCGGCGGCCATCGGCGGCCTGATGCACCGCCTCCCGCGCCAGCTTCACCCCGGCCACTTCCAGGCCCAGCCAGTCGCGGAACATCTCGTCATGATTGCCGGGGATGTAGGTGACCTCCACGCCGCGCCGCGCCAGGGCGAGGATCCGGCGCACCACCTCGTCGAACTCCTCGGTCCAGTACCAGGACTTGCGGAGCCGCCAGCCATCCACCACGTCGCCGACCAGGAACAGCCGCTCGCATTCCACCCGGCCGAGGAACTCGAGCAGGAAATCGGCGCGGCAGCCGCGGGTGCCGAGATGGATGTCCGAGAGGAAGATGGTCCGGTAGCGGCGCCTCGTATCCGTGGTCTGCATGATTCCGCCTTCCTGCCGGGCGGCGCATCCTGCCGCCCGCTTCGCCGCCGGGTCGCCGGCCTTCCCGCAGGGCAAGTAACCCGGTAATATCGCGCGGGTTGTGAATCTTGCATGACGCGGGGCAATTACACGGTTGCTTCTACGAAGTGTCACGCGGCTGCGGTCGGACCGTCGTGATACTGTCATTCTGTGCGGATACCGGCGGCGGCAGGACGCGAAAGGACTGTGTCGCAGCCGCATGCTGATCGTCTTCAACCCGACCGCAGGCCGGCGCCGGCACCGCCGGCTGGCGCAGGCGCTGGCCACCTTGCGGGCCAAGGGACTCAGGCCGGAGCTGGCGGAGACGGAGCGGCCGGGCCATGCCATCGCGCTGGCGCGGGAGGCCGCCTGGCGGGGCTGCCCGCTGGTGGTCGCCGCCGGCGGCGACGGGACCATCGCCGAAGTCGCGGCGGGGCTGGCCGGGAGCAGCGCGGGGCTCGGCATCCTGCCGCTCGGCACCGCCAATGTCCTGGCCTGGGAGCTGGGGGTGCCGCTGGCGCCGGAGGCCGCGGCGACGGTGCTGGCGGAAGGCGCGCCGCGCTGGCTGCGCCCGGGCGTCGCGCGCTTCGGCGACGGCCGGATGCGGCTCTTCGTGCAGATGCTGGGGGCCGGCTTCGACGCGGCGGTGGTGCACCGGCTGGATCTGCGCTGGAAGCGGGCCCTGGGCCGCGGCGCCTATGTGCTGCAGGGGATGCGGGAGCTGGGGCGCTACCCCTTCCCCCGCTTCACCGCTGCGCTGGATGGCGGGCCGGCGCAGGAAGTGACGAGCGCCATCGTCACCAAGGGCAGGCTCTATGCCGGGCGGCATCTGCTGGCGCCGGCGGCGCGGCCGGGGGAGCCGGGCTTCCAAGTGGCGCTGTTCCCGCGCGGCGGGGCGCTGGCGGCAGCGCTCTATGGCGCGGCGCTGCCGCTGGACCTGCTGCCGCGGCTGCCGGGGGTGGTGCTGCTGCCGGCGCGGCGGGTGGTGCTGCACGGCGAGGAGGTGCCGGTGCAGGCGGATGGGGATGCGGTGGGGAGGCTGCCAGTGGTAGTGGAGGAGGCGGCGTCGCCGATCCGGATGGTGCTGCCGCGGGGGTGACGGGCATTCAGAAGCCGGTCAGCAGAATGTCCAGAGCGCGGGTGATGTCGTCGGCCTGGTCGAGCAGATTGCCGACGGGGCGGCCCAGCAGGCGGCGCGGAACTGCGGCCATCAGGGGCGTCAGCATCACATGCGGCGCGCCTGCCACGAACAGGGTCGGGGTCAGGTCGCGGAAGGGCGGCAAAGTCGCGTCGGGCGCGCCGAGCGGAACCACCATGCGGGTCGGCAACTGATCCAGATGGCCGGACTGGACATCCAGCAGGTATCGCGCCCCGCCGCGGCCCAGATAGAGGTCGAACCGCGCCATCAGAACTGGCGGAATTCGGCCAGCGGCGTGTCGTTCTCCTCGAAATAGCGGGTCCAGGCCTCGATCGCCGCCTTGTTCTCCTCCGCCCAGCGGCGCGCCTTCTCCCGCCCCACCGCCTCACGCAGCGCCCGCTCGGCAATCGCCTCGGCGTCCAGCCCGAGCGCCTCCGCCTGCTGCACCAGGGGAAGTTGGACTTCGGCGAAGCCCGGCTGCGCCGCCCCGGCGGGGTAGAGGTCGGGCCGCAGGGCCTCCGGCGGCACGCCGGTGGCCTGGCTGATCGCCCGCACCCGCTCCGCCGGCACCCGCCCGGCCTTGCGCCATTGCGTCACCACGCCGGGCGTCAGCCCCAGCGCCCTGGCGAGCGCGCTGGCGCCGCCAGCCGCGCGGATCGCGGCTTCGAAAGCCTCAAGCGGGTGGTTGGGGGTTGCCATCGCCCTTGCCTAGCCGAGGCCGGTCCTTTGCACAAGATCTATTAGAGAAAACCTCTAATCCCGCACCCGCCGCACCGTGCCGTACAGTCTCGGCCCCAGCAGCGCCGCCAGCGCCAGCAGCAGGATCGCCAGGCTGACAGGCCGGGTGACGAAGGTCGTCCAGTCGCCCTGGCTGATGGTCAGCGCCTGGCGCATCGCCTGCTCCGCCATCGGGCCAAGGATCATGCCGATGACCACCGGCGCCGTCGGGAAGTCGAAGCGCCGCATGAACATGCCGATGAGGCCGATGGCATAGAGCAGCACCAGATCGGTCACGCTGTTGGAAATGCCGTAGGTGCCGATGGTCGCGAAGACCAGGATGCCCGCATACAATTGCGGCTGCGGGATCTTCAGGATGCGCGCCCACAGCCCGACCAGCGGCAGGTTCAGCACCACCAGCATCACATTGGCCACGTAGAGGCTGGCGATCAGCGTCCAGACCAACGCCCCCTGCTGCTCGAACAGCATGGGCCCCGGGTTGATGCCGTAGCTCTGGAAGGCGGAGAGCATGATCGCCGCCGTCGCGCTGGTCGGCAGGCCGAGGGTGAGCATCGGCACCAGCACCCCGGCGGCGGCGGCGTTGTTGGCGGCTTCCGGCCCGGCCACGCCCTCGATGGCGCCGGTCGTGCCGAATTCCTGCTGCGCCTCGGGCGGGGCCAGCTTCTTCTCGGCGTAGTAGCTCAGCATGGTCGGCATTTCCGTGCCGCCCGCCGGCATGACGCCGAAGGGGAAGCCGAGCAGGGAGCCGCGGATCCAGGGCCCGATGCTGCGCTTCCAGTCGCGGCCGGACATCATGATGCGCCCCACCGGCCGCACCTCCGACGCACCGCCCACATGGCGCCAGGCGAGGTGGAGCGTCTCCCCCACCGCGAACAGCGCCACGGCGACGAGGACCACATTCACGCCGTCCAGTAGTTCCGGCACGCCCAAGGTCATGCGCGGCTGGCCAGTCTGCAAATCGATGCCCACCAGCCCCAGCAGCAGGCCGAAGAACAGGCTGGTGAGACCGCGCAGCGGTGAGCCGCCGAGCACCGCTGAGACGGTGACAAAGCAGAGTACCATGAGCGAGAAATACTCGGCCGGGCCGAGCTTCAGCGCGAGCTCCACGACGATGGGCCCGAGGAAGCTGATGCCGAGCGTGCCGATGGTGCCGGCCACGAAGCTGCCGATGGCGGCGGTGGCCAGCGCCGGCCCGGCCCGGCCGTTGCGCGCCATCTTCGCGCCCTCCAGCGCGGTGATGATGGAGCCGCTCTCGCCCGGCGTGTTCAGCAGGATGGAGGTGGTGGAGCCGCCATACATGGCGCCGTAGAAGACGCCGCAGAACAGGATGAAGGCGCCCGTCGCCTCCACCTGGAAGGTGATGGGCAGCAGCAGGGCGATGGTCAGCGCCGGCCCGATGCCGGGCAGCACGCCGACCGCGGTGCCGAGGAAGCAGCCGAGCAGCGCCCAACCGAGATTGCCGAGGCTCAACGCATTGGCGAAGCCGAGGGAGAGGCCGGCGATCGGGTCCATCAGCGTCCTGCCCCCGGAGCGGAGCGGAGGGGATGAGCAGGCCGCACAGCCATACACCCTGCCCCCGGAGCGGAGCGGAGGGGATGAGCAGGCCGCACAGCCATACACCCTGCCCCCGGAGCGGAGCGGAGGGGATGAGCAGGCCGCGCAGCCATGCACCCTGCCCCCGGAGCGACGTGAAGGGGATGAGCAGGCCGCATCGCCATCAGCTGATCTCCTGCCCCAGCGCCATCAGCACCAGCCTCTCCAGATAGCCGGCGCCGATATTCACCCCGAGCCCCTCGACGAAGCCGAACCACACCAGCAGCGTCAGCACCACCGCCAGCACCAAATCCCGCAGCAGGCGGCGGGAGCCGAAGGCAGCGGCCACCAGCACGAATTGCGCCGAGGCGGCGATGGAGAAGCCACAGGGCCCGATCAGCACGAGATTCGCCAGCAGCCCGGCCAGCATCAGGGTGATGGCGCGCCAATTGGTCGGCGGCGCCTCCGCCATCTCCTCCAGCGCGTAAGACCAGCCGCCGCGCAGCGCGACGTAGGTCAGGCCGGCCCCCAGCAGCAGCAGACCGGCGGCCACCACATAGGGCACCGCCTTCGGCCCGACCTGGGCATAGATGGGGGAGGTCGGGATAACCGCCGCCTGCCACAGCGCCAGCCCGCCGAGCGCGATGACGAAGAGCCCGACCCAGAGGTCCGGCAGCACCGCCGGGCGGGGCGCCGGCGCAGCATGCAGCAGCCGGGGCGCCGGCCCGCTCACGCCAGCCCCACCTCCTTCAGCACCGCCTCGGTCTTCGCCTGATCCTCCGCCAGGAAGGCGGTGAAGGCATCGCCGGTGAGGAAGGCATCCGCCCAGTCGCGGGTCTTCAGCATCTCCTGCCAGGCCGGCAGGGCGTGCAGCTCGGTGATGAAGTCCACCAGCTTCTGCCGCGCATCGGGGCGGATGCCGGGGGCGGCGAAGACGCCGCGCCAATTGGTCATCACCACATCCAGCCCGTTTTCCTTCAGCGTCGGGATGGCCGGGTCGGTGCGCTCCGCCCCGGTGGTCGCCAGCGCCCGCATGCGGCCGGCCTTGATCTGCTCGGCGAACTCGGAAAGCCCGCTGATGCCGGCCTTCACCTGGGCGCCAAGAATCGCTGCCTGGGCCGGCCCGCCGCCGGCGAAGGCGACATAGGACCCCTCCTTCGCCGAACGCCCGAGCGCCTTCAGGATCAGCCCGAGGGTGATGTGGTCCGTCCCGCCCGCGCTGCCGCCGGCGATGGCGACGCCGCCGGGGTTCGCCTTCAGCGCCTCGAGCAGCCCCTTGAGGTCCTGGATCTCCGACTGCGCCGGCACGACGACGACGCCAGCCTCCTCCGTCAGCCGCGCCACCGGCACCAGGTCCTTGATGCCGACCGGGGTGCGGTTGGTGAACGTGGCGCCGACCATGATGGAGCCGGCGACCATCAGGCTGTCCGGACGGCCGCGGCGCTGGCCGACGAAGCGGGGCAGGCCCACCGTGCCGCCGGCGCCGCCGACATTCTCGAACTGGAAGGTGGAGACGAGGCCGGCCTGGCGCGCCACCTGCTCGATCGCGCGGCCGAGCCCGTCCCAGCCGCCGCCGGGACCCGCGGGGATGAACATGTAGAGGCTGTTGAAGCGCGCCTGCGCGGCAGCGGGGCGCCCCCCGGCGGCAAGCAGCAGGCTGGCAGCGGCCAGCAGTGAGCGGCGATCAGGCATCAGGACGGCTCTCCCCCGCAACGGCGAGACCGCCACAACTACTCCGCGTGCCGCGGCAAGGCTACCGGGGGCGGGCGACCGCCCCGGATGAAAAGCCTGAAAGCAGGAAGGGGCACCACAGGGGCTACACGATGGCCTCGCCCGCGCCCCCTTCGGCAGGGGGCCTGCACAGGCAGTGCCCGCGCCTCCGCCGAGAGCCGGACCGGCCTGAGCTTGCCGGTGCAACCTGCCGACTCACACGGGGTCCGGGGGCAGGTCGTTGCCGGCAGTGCCGGCAACGAGGCAGAGCCCCCTGCCCGGCGGCGCCTCCCTCCTTCAGGCCGGCGGCAGGGCCGCCGCCAGCTCCGGCAGGCCGCCGAGCGAGACCATGTGGGCGTAGATCACCTCCAGCCATCCCTTGTCCCGCAGCTCGGTGAGCTGCTCGGCCGGCAGGGCGGCGAGGCTCGGCCGGTCCACGGCGAAGAAGCCGTCGATGCGCAGCGGCTTGCCCAGCCGCTCGAACTGCACCTGCGCCGGCTTCAGCAGGCCGAGCTCGGCGAGGCGCGTCGTCATCGTCCGGGTCCGCACCATCGCCTCCTCGACCGAGCGGGTGAAGGCGAAGGCGCGCTCGAGCTGCGGGGCCAGCTTGCCGTCATCGGCGAACATCGGCTCGCCCTGCTCGGCGCTGAGCTGCGGCGCGGTCGGGTCCACGCAGAGGGCCAGGTCCTGGGAGGTCTCGGCGACGCGCAGCAGGAAGAAGGGGTAGCGGCGCAGATAGGCCGGCACATAGGCGCCGATCTTCCAGGCCCCGCCGGCATCGATGAAATTGTTCTTCTCCGGCACCAGGCTGGTGAGCGCGACCGGCAGATGCGGCGCCTGGGCAGCGAAGACGATGGTGAGCGTCCGGGCCGCCACCGGGATCTCCTCGGCGGTGATCGGCACGGCGGAGAGGGTGCGGGCGAAGCCGAGCCCGGCATCCCGCAGCCGCAGCTTGCCATGCCGCTCGGGCGTCACCGGCTCCAGCGACCGGTAGAGGGGTGGCAGGACCGGGGCGGTGGTGGCGGCGCCGTTGATCGATTCCGACATGGATTGAACTCTCCTTTGCCCGGGTTCTGCCGAGGCAGCAACGTTTCTGCAAGGACTTACCGCGCATTCTCAGCCCGGGCGGGCCGGCAGGCCAGCCGGTGGCCATGGCCATTCCGCAGCGGTGGTCGATCCGCAGCGCGACTGGTCTGTCGCGATCCAGAATGTTTCGGTTTCCCAGGTAACACTCTACTCTAGGCGGGGCGGTGGCGGGTGGTCATGCCTTCGCCACGCAGTAGCCGCCGGACACCACGCCGCCACGCAGCAATGTGGCGAGAAAGCCACGGGCCAGGACGCCAGGGAAGGGAAGAATGGACGAAGAAGATCGCCAGGCGCGGCTCGGACGGCGCCTTCTCGTGCTCCGGGTTGCCGGGCTGGGCGCCGCCGGTGCTGCCGCCGCCGGGGGCGCGGAGGCCGCCACCGCCCAGCCCGAGCCGGCCCGGCCCGCGGGGGCGGCGCAGGCGCGCACGGACAACGACCCGACCGACTCCCCCGGCTATGGCCGCGGCGGCTATCGCGGCTATACCGGCCGCACCGACAACGACCCGACGGATGGCCAGGGCCAGGGGCGCGGCCGCAGCTATGCGGCACCGCCGCCCCGCCGCAGCGTGACGGACAACGACCCCTACGACGCCTCCGGCCGCGGCCGGGGCTATGCGGCGCCGCCGCCCCGCCGCAACGTCACGGACAACGACCCCTACGACGCCTCCGGCCGCGGCCGGGGCTATGCGGCGCCGCCGCCCCGCCGCAACGTCACGGACAACGACCCCTACGACGCCTCCGGCCGCGGCCGGGGCTATGCGGCGCCGCCGCCCCGCCGCAACGTCACGGACAACGACCCCTACGACGCTTCCGGCCGCGGCCGCGGCTGGCGGTAGGCCCGCCCTCCATGGCGGACACATTGGCGAAAATCGCCTGCGACCTCGCCTTCGGCGCGCTGCCGGTGGAGGCGGTGCTGGCGCTGCGCGAGGGCACGGCCTGGCGGCGCTTCACCGGCGGGGCGCCGGACCGCTTCCGCCCGCTGCTCTCCGTCGCCGATCTGGACGCCTTCCTGCTCACCGCCGGCGCCCGCGTGCCGCGCATCGCCATGGCGGACAGCGCCCGGCAGGGCGGCGCGGGCCTGCCGGAGGAGGAGTACGCCCTGCCCAACGGGCTGGTGGATCCGATGCGGGTCTTCGCCCGCTTCGATGCCGGGGCCACGCTCATCGCCTCCCAGCTGCAGGAGGTGCATGCGCCGCTGGCCCGCTTCTGCCGCGGGCTCGAACAGCTCTTCCTGCATGGCATGCAGGCCAATGCCTATCTCACCCCGCCCGGCGCCCAGGGCTTCCGCCCGCATTACGACACGCATGACGTCCTGGTGCTGCAGGTGGAGGGCGAGAAGCTCTGGCGCGTCTGGCCGCATCAGCCGGTGCCGCATCCCACGGGCCAGACGCCCTTCCGCCACGACATCCCGCTGGAGGGGGAGCCGGAGAGCTTCGTGCTGCGCGAAGGGGAAGCGCTCTACCTGCCGCGCGGCGTGGTGCATGATGCGCAATCCCAGGTGGGCGACCATTCCCTGCACCTGACCATCGGCTTCCTGGAGCCGAGCTGGGCGGATGCGCTGCGCCTGCTGCTGGACCGGCGGGAGCAGGAGGACGCCCGGCTGCGCGCCCCCTTCCCGAGCTGGCGGCTGGGCGAGGAAGCGGCCGGGGCGGCGCTGCTGGAGGAGTTGGCGGCCCGGCTGGCCGGGCTGGCGGGAGAGGCGGCGCTGGAGGCGATCGGGCTCGGCCTGCTGGAAGGGCTGGCGGATCAGCGCCTGCCTTTGCCCGCCCGCGGGTTGCTGAGCCCGCCGCCCGGGCCGGAGACGGCGCTGCGGCTTTCGGATGCCATGCTGCACCATGTGGCGGCGCTGCCGGATGGCAGCGCGCAGCTCTGCTGGGCGGGCGGACGGCTGGCGCTGGGGGCGCGGGAACTGGGCTGGGTGCAGGCGCTGGCGGATGGCGCCAGCCCGGCGATGCTGGGCGAAGGGGCGATGGCGTTCTGCCGCCGGCTTTGGGCGGTGGGGCTGCTGGAGGGGTAGCCCGGCTCTCCCGCCGCGCACCGTTTCTGTTCGAGCGCGCTGTACCGGCTGGACGGTTGACAAACCGTCCAGCCGGTATAGTTACGCTCCATGTCCCTGGCCGTCGCGCACCCTCCGGGCCCCGACGCCCGCACCCGCATCCTCGACGCCACCGAGGCGATCATCCGCGCCCGCGGCGTCGCCGGCCTCACCCTGGAGGCGGCGGCGAAGGAAGCCGGGGTCTCCAAGGGCGGGCTGCTCTACCATTTCGCCGGCAAGGAAACCCTGCTGCACGCCCTGCTGGGCCGCATGGCGGAATGGATGCGGCAGGATTTCGCCGCCACGGTGGAACGCCAGCCGGAAGGGCCCGGCCGCATCGCCCGCGCCATGTTGGATTGGGGCTTCGGCGCCGCCCCGGGAGTGGTGGACGAACGCTGCGACCGCGCCGCCGCCGTCTTCCTTGCCTGCTTCCACCACGACCCGGCGCTGCTGGACCCCGCCCGGGCCGTGGTGGCGGAGATCCGGGCGGCGATCGCCACGGACGGCCTGCCGCCGGGGCATGGCCAGGTGATCATGGCGGCGACGGACGGCCTCTTCATGGCCCGGATCTTCAACCTCTACACGCCTAGCCCGGCTGAGCTCGGCGCCATGCACGCCACCCTGGCCCGCCTGCTGGAGACCTCGCCATGAGCCGCCGCGCCACCTGCCTGCTCGGCCTCGCCAGCCTGCTGCTCATTGCCGCCGGCGGCCCGGATTCCTGCACGCTGGGACCGGAAGGGCTGCTGGATTTCCTCGCCTTCCTGCTGTTCGGCGAGGAGCTGGCAGGGCCGGAGCTGCTGGACGATTTCGACCTCTCCCTCCTGACCGGCTGGCCGGACCCCGGCTCATGAAACGCGGCGCGCTGCTCCTCGGCCTCCTGGCGCTGGCGGGTCTTGCCGGTTTCGCGCTGCGGCATCCGGGGAATGGCGCGCCGGAGCCGGCGCCCGCCGCCGCGACCGCCGCCCCGGTCGGCGTCGGCGCGCTGGGGCGGGTGGAGCCGGCGTCGCGCATCCGCAAGCTGAACCAGCCGGGCGGCTTCGCCGTGGCGCGGCTGGAGCGGCTGCTGGTGGCGGAGGGCGATGAAGTGGCCGAAGGCCAGCTGCTCGCCGTCTTCAGCGATGCGGCGCAGAAGGACGCGGCGGTGGTCCAGGCGGAGGCGGCGGCGGTGCAGTCCCGCGCCGCCCTCGCCCGGCTGCGCGCCGCCGGACGGCCGGAGGAGGTGGC
>NZ_JAMZIK010000188.1 GCF_024178315.1 Siccirubricoccus soli
GGCGGCGGCGGCATCGCCGACCAGCAGCAGCCCGGGCGGCGGCGGCGGCAGGGCGTCCGGCGCCAGGGTCTCGGCCGGGCCGGCGGCCGCCGCGGCCCCTGCGGGGAAGCGTTCCAGCACCACCCGGCCGCGTTTGGTGTCGATGGCGCTCCAGACCTCGTGGGCGTCGCGCAGGGCAGGGGGCAGGGCGGCGGCCAGCGCCTCCCCGGTGGTGACGCCGATGCCGGGGCAGCCGGCGGCCAGGGCGATGCCCTCCGCCAGCGCCAGGGCGGCGCGCAGCCCGGTGAAGCCGCCCGGGCCGACGATGGCGGCCACGGCGGCCAGCTCGGTGGCCTTCAGCCCGGCCTCGGCCAGCACCGCCTCCGCCATCGGGGGCAGCAGCGCGGCATGGCCGCGATCGCCCTCCGCCAGCCGCGCGGCGCGGGTCGCGCCATCGGCGGCCACCGCGGCGGAGCAGCGGGCGAGGGAGGCATCCAGGGCAAGAATCCAGACCGGGGCAGGCATCCCGGCAATCTAGGGCAGATCGCCGCAGGGCGGCATCGCCCGGAGGCCTGAATCTGCTCGCCAAACAATACCCGGCGCGTTTTCGACAAACGCCTGCGAACAGAAATGCTCGGATGGAAAGACAAACCGGGAATGGGGCCGTGCCGCGAGCCAGGCCGGGGATGGACCGCCCCCAGACCCCGGTATCGGCCTGCCGCCCGGCGGTGCGACCCGCCGGCCCGGGGAAGTTACGCGGCCGGAGCCGCCAGCCCCTCCCGCGGCCCATAGGCCTCCGTCAGCAGCGCCCGCGCCGCCTGTTCCAGCGATTCCGCCGCCGCCTCATTCCCCAGATAGGCCGCCGAGCTGAACGCCCCTTCCAGCAGCAGCAGCAGGGTATCCCCCAGGGATTCCGCCGCCCCCGCCTCGGCGCACATCCGCCGCAGCCGGTCCCGCTTGATCTGCCGGTGCTTGTCGATCAGCTTCCGCGCCGGGTGCTCCGCATCCGGGAATTCCACCGTGACGATCGCCATGGGGCAGGCGCGGAAGCCCGGGCTGCGCAGCAGCGCCGCCGCCTGCTCCACGTAATGCCAGGGCCGCTGCCGCGGGTCGGGCAGCGCCATGGTCTCGTCATACAGCGCCTCGCCCGCCTCGCACTGCTCCTCCAGCACCGCCTCCACCAGCGCGTCCTTGGAGGGGAAGCTGCGGTAAAGGCCCATCTTGGTGGTGCCGGCCACCCGGCACACCTCCTCCACGCCGGTGGCGTGGATGCCCTGGCGGTAGAACAGATCCTTCGCGGCTTCGCGCACCCTTTCCGCCGCGCTGCGCTTCCCGCGCAGGGTGGGTTTGCGGTCCTCGGTCACGGCGCACCTCCTGCCTTCCGGCCCGGTTCTAACGGGCTGCACCCAATTCGGATGCCCGCCCTCTTGCAAAGAGACTGACCGGTTCGTATCAATGGGACGAACCGGTCGGTATCATCCGGCCCCGGAGATAAGCAATGCCCACCCTTCCGCGCAAGACCCTGGGCAAGACCTTGGCCCCATTGGCCTTCGCCCTCGCGGTTTCCTCGCCCCTGGCGGCCCTTGCCCAGACCGCACCCACCCCGCCCCCCGTCACCGTGGCCCAGCCGCTGCAGCGGAACGTCACGGAATGGGACGAGCACATTGCCCGTCTCGAACCCTTCGCCCGGGTGGAGCTGCGCCCGCGCGTCTCCGGCCAGGTGGACAAGGTGAATTTCCGCGACGGTCAGCTCGTCCGCGCCGGCGACCTGCTCTTCACCATCGACCGCCGGCCCTTCGAGATCGCCCTCGAGGCCGCCCGCGCCGAGGTGGCGCGGGCCGAGGCCAAGCTCGACCTCGCCAACCAGGAGATCGAGCGGACCATCCCCCTGGTGCGCAACCGCTTCGCGCCCGAAGCCCAGCTCGACAGTCGCCGCGCCGCCCAGCGCGACGCGGTGGCGGCGCTGGACGCCGCCCGCGCCGCCCAGCGCAATGCGGAGCTGGAGCTGAGCTGGACCGAGGTGCGCGCCCCCAATGCCGGCCGCGTTTCCGATCGCCGGGTGGATGCCGGCAACCTGGTCCAGGCCAACACCACCCTGCTGACCACCATCCTGACGCTCGACCCGATCTATGCCCGCTTCGACATGAGCGAGGCGGACTACCTCCGCCTCGCCCGGCAGACCCAGAGCGGCGCGCGCCGGCCGGACCGCGAGCCGGGCAACACCCCGGTGCAGCTCCGCCTGGTGGATGAGACGGGCTTCGACCACAAGGGCCGCATCGACTTCCTGGATACCGCGCTCGACGCCCGCAGCGGCACCGTCCGCGCCCGCGCCGTGCTGCCCAACCCGGACCTGTTCCTCACCCCCGGCAGCTTCGCCCGGCTCCGCCTCTGGGCCGGCGAGGCGGAGGCGCTGCTGGTGCCGGATGCCGCCATCGCCGCGGACCAGGCCAGCCGCATGGTGCTGACCGTGACGGCGGATGGCACGGTGGTGCCGAAGCAGGTCACCCTCGGCCCGGTCATCGACGGGCTGCGCCTGGTGCGCAGCGGCCTCACGCCCGAGGACCGCGTCATCATCGCCGGGCTGCACCGCGCCCGGCCGGGCGCCCGGGTGACGGCGGAGCTGGGGCGCATCGGCGATGCCCCCCAGCTCGCCGAATCCCGCTGACCGCGGGCTAGAGGAGAGCTGCCATGCGCCTCGCCCGCTTCTTCATCGCCCGGCCGGTCTTCGCCGCGGTGATCTCGATCGCCATCACCCTGATCGGCGCCATCGCCGGCTTCCGGCTGCCGATCAGCGAGTATCCGGAGATCGCACCCCCCACCGTCACCGTCACCGCGACCTATCCGGGCGCCTCCGCCCAGGTGATCTCGGAAACGGTGGCGACGCCGCTGGAGCAGGAGATCAACGGCGTCGACAACATGCTCTACATCTCCTCCCAGGCCACCGGCGACGGCAAGCTGACGATCAACGTCGTCTTCCGCCAGGGCACGGATGTGGACCAGGCGCAGGTGCTGGTGCAGAACCGCACCGCCGTCGCCCTGCCCCGGCTGCCGGAGGAGGTGCAGCGCCTCGGCATCGTCGTCCGCAAGGCCTCGCCCGACCTGCTGATGGTCGTGCACATGCTCTCGCCGGATGACAGCCGCGACCAGCAATACATTTCCAACTACGCCACCATCAACGTGAAGGACCGGCTGGCGCGGCTGGATGGCGTGGGCGATGCGCAGGTCTTCGGCGCGCGCGACTACGCCATGCGCATCTGGCTGGACCCGGCGCGCATCGCCGCCCGCGGCCTGACGCCGGGCGAGGTGGTGGCGGCGCTGCGCCGCGCCAACCTGCAGGTGGCGGCGGGCGGGCTGAACCAGCCGCCGACCGCCGACAACACCGGCCAGGCCTTCCAGATCAACGTCCAGGCGCTGGGGCGGCTGCTGACGCCGGAGCAGTTCGGCGAGATCGTCATCACCACCGGCACGGGCGGCGCGCCGCTCCGGGTGAAGGACGTGGCGCGGGTGGAGCTGGGCAGCCAGGACTACACGGTGAACGCGCTGCTGAACAACAAGGTGGCGACCGCCATCGTCATCTACCAGCGGCCGGGCTCCAACGCGCTCGCCACCGCGGATGCGGTGCGCTCCACCATGGAGGAGCTGTCCCGCAGCTTCCCCTCCGGCCTCACCTACAGCGTGGTCTATGACCCGACGCGCTTCATCGCCCAGAGCATGGAGGCCGTCACCCACACCTTCGCCGAGGCGGTGGTGCTGGTGGTGCTGGTGGTCATCCTCTTCCTGCAATCCTGGCGCGCGGCCATCATCCCGCTGCTCGCCATCCCGGTCTCCATCATCGGCACCTTCGCCTTCCTCGGGGCGCTGGGGCTCTCGCTGAACACGCTGTCCATGTTCGGCCTGATCCTCGCCATCGGCATCGTCGTCGATGACGCCATCGTGGTAGTGGAGAATGTGGAGCGCCACCTGGCGGATGGCATGCCGGCCCGGGAGGCGGCGGAGCGCACCATGGACGAGGTCGGCTTCGCGCTGATCGCCATCGCCCTGGTGCTCTGCGCCGTCTTCGTGCCGACGGCCTTCATCGAGGGCATCGCCGGCGCCTTCTACCGCCAGTTCGCGGTGACCATCGCCGTCGCCACCCTGCTCTCGGCGCTGGTCTCCCTCACCCTCTCTCCCGCCCTGGCCGCGCTGCTGCTGAAGCCGCACGGCCATGGCGAGCTGCGCGGGCCGTGGCGCCTTCTCTTCGCGCCCTTCGGCCTGTTCTTCCGCGGCTTCAACCGGCTGTTCGATGCGCTGTCCTTCGGCTATGGCGCGCTGACCCGCCGGCTGGTGCGGTTCTCGGCGGTGCTGCTGGTGCTCTATGCCGGCCTGCTCGGCCTCACCGGCCATACCGTGCAGAGCACGCCGACCGGCCTGATCCCGCCGCTCGACCGCGGCTACCTGATCGCCGCCTTCCAGCTTCCCCCGGGCGCCTCCCTCGCCCGGACGGATGCGGTGATCCGCCGCGCCTCGGAGACCGTGCTGCAGATCCCCGGGGTGAAGGACGCGGTCGCCTTCGTCGGCTTCGACGGCGCCACCTTCACCAACGCGCCGAATACCGGCGTGATCTTCCTCGGCCTGCAGCCCTTCGAGGAGCGCGTCGCCCATGGCATCTCCTACCCTGCCCTGATCGGGGAGGTGCAGCGGCGCCTCGGCGAGGAGCGGGAGGCGCTCGCCCTCGTCATCCCGCCGCCCTCCGTCCCCGGCATCGGCACCGGCGGCGGCTTCAAGCTCTATGTCCAGGACCGCACGGGCCAGGGCGCGCGGGCGCTGGAACAGGCCACCGGGCAGATCGTCGGCGCCGCCAACGGGCTGCCGGAAATCGCCATGGCTTTCACCCTGTTCAACACCTCGACGCCGACCCTGCGCACCGAGGTGGACCGGACCAAGGCGGAGGTGCTGGGCGTGCCGCTGGCCCGCGTCTCGGAGACCCTCTCCTACTATCTCGGGTCGATCTTCGTGAACGACTTCAACATCCTCGGCCGCACCTACCGCGTCACGGCCCAGGCCGAGGAGAACCAGCGCCGCACCCCGCGCGACGTGGCCCTGCTGCGCACGCGGAACGACGATGGGGAGATGGTGCCGATCGGCGCCCTGGCGGAGTTCCGCGACGACACCGCGCCCTATCGCGTGCCGCGCTACAACCTCTACCCCGCGGCCGAGATCCAGGGCGCGGCCAAGCCGGGCGTCTCCACCGGCCAGGCGATCGCCGCCATGCAGAAGCTGCTGGCGGAGCGGCTGCCGGAGGGCTTCGGCTATGAATGGACGGAGATCGCGCTGCAGGAAACGCAGCAGGGCAACACCGCGCCCATCGCCTTCGGCCTCGCGGTGGTCTTCGTCTTCCTGCTGCTGGCGGCGCTCTATGAAAGCTGGCTGCTGCCGCTGGCGGTGGTGCTGATCGCGCCGATGTCGGTGCTCGCGGCGCTCGCCGGCGTGCTGTGGCGGGGGCTCGACAACAACGTGCTGGTCCAGGTCGGGCTGGTCGTGCTGGTCGGCCTTGCCGCGAAGAACGCCATCCTCATCGTCGAATTCGCCCGCGCGGCGGAGGCGGAGGGGATGACGCGGTGGGAGGCGGCGGCCGCGGCGGCGCGGACCCGGTTGCGGCCCATCCTGATGACCTCGCTCGCCTTCATCCTCGGCGTGCTGCCGCTGGCGGTGGCCACGGGGGCGGGCGCCGAGATGCGCCAAAGCCTCGGCACCGCGGTCTTCGCCGGCATGCTGGGGGTGACGGGCTTCGGCCTGCTCTTCACCCCGGTCTTCTACGTCGTGGCGCGGGCCATGGCGCGGAAGCGGAAGGTGGCGGCAGGGCACGGGGCGGCGCCGCATCCGGCGCATTGACCGGGTTCGAGAGGGGCTCTGCCCTCTCGAGCTCACCCCGCCAACGGCCGAAGGGCCTTTGGAAACCATGAGTTTGGGTTCGGGCGGTTGAACCTGCCGGGCTGAGGGGGAGCGGCGCTCTCCCTCAGCCCGCCTCCGCCACCAGCCAATCCCGGAACCCCCTGACGGCCTTCTCCCGCAGCGCCTCCGGCCGGGCGACGAAGAAATGCGCCTCCGGCCGCGCCACCGTCACCGGCGAGACCTGCACCAGATGTCCCGCCGCCAGCGCATCCGCCACCAACCCGCGATCCACCACCGCCGCCCCCAGCCCGGCGATCGCCGCGCGCACCGCCAGCGCCCTGGTCTCGAACACCAGGCCCGGCGCCGCCTCCTCGCGGCGTCCCATCGCCGCCAGCAGCAGCGGCCAATCCTCCGGCCGGGATCGGGCGGCGATGCGGGGCAGGGCGGCGAGGTCCGGCGCCCCCTCCCTTCCTGCCAGCAGCCCCGGCCCGGCCACCGCCACCAGCACCTCCGGCACCAGCTTCGCCACGCTGAGCCCCGGCCAATCCCCCATCCCCCAGCGGATGGCGCAGTCGAAGGGCTCGGCGGCCAGGTCCACCACCCGCGTCTCCGTGGCGATCAGCACGCGCAGCCCCGGCAGCGCCGCCTGCAGCCTCGGCAACCGCGGCACCAGCCACAGCGTGGCGAAGCTGGAAAGGGTGGAAACCCGCACCTCCCCGCCCCGCCGCCCCAGCTCCGCCACCGCGCGGTCGATCCGGTCGAAGGCATCGCCGATGCCAGCGAAGAGCCGCTCCCCCGCCTCGGTCAGCGCGCCGCGCCGGCTGCCGGGGCGGAACAGGCTGGTGCCGAGCCCCGCCTCCAGCTCCCGCAGCAGGTGGGAGACGGCGGAGGGCGAGACGCCCAGCACCCGCGCCGCCGGGGCAATGCCGCGCCGGCGGACCACTTCGACGAAGGCGCGCAGGGCGCGCGGCGAGGCCTGGGGAAACATGAGATCGTCTCAGCACCCTGGCGCGACAACTCACTACGGGCAAGCGCAGGCAGCGGGCTAGGCTGGAGACCTTCTCAGCAGAGGGAGAGGGGGAGGTGACCACGCTGGCCGAGAATTTCCGCATGCTGGCGGCCTATAATCGCTGGGCCAACCGGCGCCTCTACGCCGAGGCGGCGGCACTGCCCGACGCGCTCTACCGGCAGCCGGCCGGCGCCTTCTTCGGCAGCCTGCACGGCACGCTGAACCATCTGCTGGTGGCCGACCGCATCTGGCTGAAGCGCATGGAGGGGCGGGGCGAGGCGCCGGACCGGCTGGACGCCATCCTGCATGACGACCTGCCCGCCCTCCGCGCGGCGCGGGAGGCGGAGGATGCCCGGCTGATTGCCCATGTCGCCAGCCTGGGCCCGGCAGAGCTGGAGGCCGAGTTCAGCTACGCCACCACGAAGGGGACGCCGCACCGCCAGAGGCGCTGGCAGGCCCTGGCGCATCTCTTCAACCACCAGACCCACCATCGCGGCCAGGCCCACGCCATCCTGACGCGGCTGGGCGTGGCCGAGCCGGCCTCGCTCGACCTGCTGGCGATGCAGCGGGCGGCCACGGCCTGACGGGGAGGGGGCCGTCCCCTCGGCTTCCCGCTGGCCGTGCCGATGCCAAGCCGCCCGGGGCCGCCCCTGGGCGCCGGGTCGCCAGGCGAGTCCGCCTGGTCCGCGATTCCTCTACGCCCCGGCCGCCAGGCAATAGCCGCCGCTCTCGGTCAGCAGGAGCTGCGCGCGGGAGGGGTTCGGCTCCAGCTTCTGCCGCAGGCGGTAGATATGTGTCTCCAGCGTGTGGGTGGAGATGGTCGGGTTGTAGCCCCAGACCTCCTGCAGCAGGATCTGCCGCGGCACCGGGCGGCCGCCAGCGCGGTAGAGGAATTTCAGGATGCTGCTCTCCTTCGCCGTCAGCCGCACCTTGCGCCTGCCGGTCGGTTCCACCAGCAGCCGCGCCGAGGGGCGGAAGAGGTGTGGGCCGATCGGGAAGATCGCGTCCTCCGAATTGTCATGGATGCGGAGCTGGGCGCGCAGCCGCGCCAGCAGCTCGCTCAACCGGACGGGCTTCGCCAGGTAGTCATTGGCGCCCGCATCCAGGCCCTGCACCACATCCTCCTCCCGGTCCCGGCCGGTGAGCATGATGATCGGCATCTGCCGGCCCGCCTCGCGCAGCCGCGCGCAGAATTCCGCGCCATCCCCGTCCGGCAGGCCGCGGTCCAGCAGGATGGCGTCGAAGCGCAGGGCGCCGGCCAGCCTCTCGGCGGCCGCGGCGAGGCTGCCCGCCACCTCGGGCGCGAATTCGCCCTCCAGGCCCAACTGCTCGAAGAGGGTGTCGGCAAGGGCGGCGTCGTCCTCGACAATCAGGATGGGGCGGGGGGCCATGGCTTGTCTCCACGCTGGCAGGGGCCGGGGTCCGGCATGGCGCGGAAGTTGAAGGGCGCTGCCCTGCCTGTCCGTGACGCGGGTCACCAGATCGATGCGCAGGGCGGACATGTAGGGGGACAACCGGCCCGTTGCGGGACCAATGCCGCGTCAGGGTCCGACCCGCCGCACGGCGCGAGCACGGCGTCGCGCTGGCCCGAAACGCCCCGACGCACGCCCGGCCGAACCGGCCATGCCGTTGCCGGGCCTGAAAGACGCTTCCTTGTCATCCGCGCCGCCCGTTGCCTTGGCGCGGCTTTGCCGCGACAGGCTGTGCGAGACCCTGGCCGCAGAGCCTGCACGGGCCCCGCAGCGGCGCGCAGCGCCCGCCCGGGGCGAAAACCGGGGTCCCCGCGGCGCCGCGTCAGCGGCGTCGCGGGGAGTTAGAGGTCCAGCTCGACCATCACCGGCACATGATCGCTCGCCTGCGGCCAGTTGCGGGCCGGCTTCAGCACCGCATGCCGCCGCAGCCCGCCGGCGAGGTCCTGGCTGACCCAGATATGGTCCAGCCGCCGCCCGCGGTCCGAGGCTTCCCAGTCCCGCGCCCGGTAGGACCACCACGTATAGAGCTTCTGCTCCGCCGGCACGAAGTGGCGCACCGCGTCATGCCACGCCCCCGCCTGCTGCCAAGCGGTCAGCGCCGCCACCTCCACCGGGGTGTGGGAGACGACGTCGAGGAGCTGCTTGTGGCTCCAGACGTCATGCTCCAGCGGCGCGATGTTGAGGTCGCCCACCATCACCGCCCGCCGCGCCGGCCCGCGTTCCAGGTTCCAGGCCGTCGCCTCCGCCACGAAATCCAGCTTGTGGGCGAATTTCGGATTGACCTTGGGGTCCGGCACGTCGCCGCCGGCGGGCACGTAGAAATCGTGCAGCTCCAGCGGCCCGCCTGGCAGATCCAGCGCCACGCCGAGATGCCGGCAATCCCCCTTGCCGCACCAGTCGGGATCCTCCGCCCGCACGGTGAAGGGGATGCGGGAGAGGATGGCGACGCCGTTGTAGCCCTTCATCCCGCGATGGGCGATGTGGGGAAACCCCGCCGCCTTCAGCTCCTCCAGCGGGAAGAGCTCATCCGGGCATTTTGTCTCCTGCAGGCAGAGCACGTCGGGCGCCAGGGCGGCGACCAGCTCGTTCAGCAGCGGGCGGCGAAGTCGGACGGAGTTGATGTTCCAGGTGGCGATGCGGAGCGCGGTCATCCCCCCGCGCTACAGGCTCCCGCCGAGGTGATCAAGACACGGCGGCCGATCCGGCGCCGCCCGTTGTCCTGCCGCGGCTCTGCCGCGGCAGGCTGTGCGAGTCGCCGCTCAGGCAGCGACTCCCGGGGCCCCGCGGCGCCGCGCAGCGGCGTCGTGGGGAATATCAGACGATGCGCGTCCGCACCTCGCCCACGCCCTCGACGAAGCCTTCCAGCACATCGCCCTTCACCACCGGGCCGACGCCTTCCGGCGTGCCGGTCATGATGAGGTCGCCCGGCGCCAGCCGCACCAGGTGGGAGAGGTTGGAGATCACCTCCGGCACGCTCCAGATCAGCTTGGAGAGATCGGAGGTCTGCACGACCTTGCCGTTCACCTTCAGCTCGATCCTCCCCTTCGAGGGATCGATGCCCTTCGCCGGCACCAGCGCGCCCATCGGCGCGGAGTGGTCGAAGCCCTTGCCCATGTCCCAGGGGCGGCCGGTCTTCTTCGCCTCGTTCTGCAGGTCCCGCCGGGTCATATCCAGGCCCGCGCAATAGCCCCAGACATGGCCCAGGGCGTCCGCCACGCTGATATTCGCCCCGGCCGAGCCGATCGCCACCACCAGCTCCATCTCGTGGTGCAGCGACTTGGACATGGGCGGGTAGGGCATGTCGGCGTCGTTCACCACCAGCGCATCGGCGGGCTTGGTGAAGTAGAAGGGCGGCTCGCGGGTCGGGTCGCTGCCCATCTCGATGGCGTGTTCCGCGTAATTGCGGCCGACGCAGAAGATGCGGCGCACCGGGAACATCTGGCTGCTGCCCTTGATGGGCAGGGCGGCGATCACCGGCGGGGCGATGACGTAGTCCGACATGGCGGGACCCTTCCTTGCACGCCCCTGCCATAGCAGCGGCCGCCAGGAGCCGGATAGCCCCCGGCCCCGCTCTGCCGCGCTGCCACAGCCGGCTGCCAGGACTTAAAGTGATACTTTAAGATCTTCTTTGAAGGCCGTGTATCTGCCGATAAAAAAGCGCCCGGACAGGGGGGTGTCCGGGCGCCGTTGGTAGTTTCCGATCGGAAAGGTCGGGCGAGCCGGCAGGGGAGTCCGGACATCGACCTCCAGCCTATTTGGGGGGGCTGGTGTCGATAGACTAGCGTGTTGTTCTCAAAGACGCAAAAGGCTATTGCGCGACTCTGCGAATTAAGTTGTATGACGAGGTCGATTTCGCGCGGACGTGACAGGATTCGGCAGCGAACGGGCAGCGGCAGCGGAAGAGACGGCCTCCCGTACACGTTCCGCTCTACTTCAGCGGGGTCGGCGCACGCGATAGTTGTGTTCTACTCGGCCGCCTGGGGCAGGGCGCGGCGGGCCGCCCAGGCCGTCGCTGCGGCGCCGAATCGCTCGAACAGGGTGCGGCTCAGCGAATCGGTTTCCCAATCATATTCCGGGTGCCACTGGATGCCGTAGGCGAAGCCGGGCGCATCCTTCACCCGCACCGCCTCGATCGTGCCGTCCGGCGCCCAGCCCTCCGCCGCCAGTCGCGGCGCCAGCCGGGCAACCCCCTGGTTGTGCAGGGAATTGACCGGAATCTCGGTGCGGCCGGACAGCTCCGCCAGGAAACTGCCCGGCAGCAGCCGGACATTGTGCGCCTTCGCCGTCCGCACCTTGGCGAAGCGCTGGTCGGAGGGGGTGGAATGGTCGATCCGCCCCGGCAGGTCCTGCACCCGCTGGTTCAGGCTGCCGCCGAGGGCCACGTTCAGCTCCTGGAAGCCGCGGCAGATGGCCAGCAGCGGCAGGCCGGCGGCGATGGCGGCGCGGATCAGCGGCAGGGTGGTGGCGTCCCGCGCCTTGTCCTCCGGCGTGCCCTCCGCATGCGGCGGGCCTTCGTAATACTCCGGGCAGACATTGGAGCGGCTGCCGGTAAGGATCAGCCCGTCGAGCCGCGGCAGGATCTCCGGCACCAGCGCCTCCCCGGCCGCGGGCAGCAGCACGGGAATGCCATCCACCGGCCCCAGCACCACGCGGATGTAGCTGTCGGAGGCAGCGTGATTCGGCGTCGCGAAGATACCGAAAGGCTTGACGCAGCAGGATATGCCAATGAGCGGCTTCATCACCCGTAAGCTTCCCCCGCGATTGCGGCACGATCAAGATGCAGATGCCTGAACGGAAAACGAATCTGCCATGCGATTCGGCACAGTCAGGCGAGGTCTGCTCACGGAATGCCAAGTTGTTCGCGAAAGCGCGGGTCGTTGAACTCGAAGAGGCTGGAGGGGAAGCGGCCGCCATATTCCGGCTGGTAGAGGCTCACCCGCGTCTCCTGCCCCTGCGCATCCACCACCGCCCATTGCTTCAGCTCCATGGGCTGGTCGGAGAAGATCAGGGTCAGCCTTCCCTCCGCCGCGCGGCCGGTGCGGAACAGGGTGATGCCCAGCAAGCCGCTGGCGCGTTCCACCCGCGTCACCGTGATATCGCCGGAGAAGCGCAGATTGTCGCTCAGCAGGATGCCGAGCGGCGTGGCGGCGAGCGGCACGGTGGTCGCCTGGCGGAGCTGCTTGTCGAAATAGAAGAACTGGCCGTGGCTGGCGATCAACAGCAAAGGTTCCGGCGGATCGTATTCGAAGCGCATGCGGCCGGGCCGGACGATCCAGCCCGTGCCCTCCGCCGAGCCGCCATTCTGGCCGATCTGCAGGAAGCGGGCCTTCAGGCTCTGCAGGGCGTTCATCCAGGCCTCCGCCCGGGCCAGGTCGGCGCGGTCGCGGTCCGAAAGCGAAGCCTGCTGCGCCAGGGCGGTGAGCGGAGGCAGGAGGAAGGGAAGGGCGAAAAGGGCGCGACGCTGCATGGGCCGGATGTGGCAAGGGAGTGCGGCAGGGAAAAGGCGCACGGCGGAAAATCCACCGGGAGGAAAGTCGAACGGGCAGCATTGCCGGCACTTTCCCCGCCGCCCGCCGTCCAGGCCTGCCGACTCACACCGGGGTCCGGGGCCAGGTCCTGGCCCCGGCGGGAGTGCAGAGGGCAGTGCCCTCTGCCGGGGGCCCGGGGGCGGCGCCCCCGGCCTCACCCCGCCAGCGCCGCCGCCAGCGGCAGGGGCTCCATCCCCATCGCCGCCGCCACCGCCGGGTGGACGATCCGTCCGGCCTGCAGGTTCAGCCCCTGCGCCAGATGCGGGTTGGCCGCCAGCGCCCCCGGGAAGCCCAGTTCCGCCAGCTGCACCACGAAGGGCAGGGTCGCGTTGTTCAGCGCCACCGCGCTGGTCCGCGCCACCGCCCCCGGCATGTTGGTGACGCAGTAATGAATGATGCCGTCCACCACATAGGTCGGTTCCGCATGGGTGGTGGGGCGGGAGGTCTCGAAGCAGCCGCCCTGGTCGATCGCCACATCCACCAGCACGCTGCCCGGCCGCATCGCGCCCAGCATGGCCCGCGTCACCAGCCGCGGCGCCGCCGCCCCCGGCACCAGCACGGCGCCGATGACGAGGTCCGCCTCCGTCACCGCCTGCTCCACCGCCTCCGCCGTGGCGAAGAGGGTGGCGACCTGGCCGCCGAATTCCCGGTCCAGCGCATCCAGCACCCGCGGGCTGCGGTCCAGCACCACCACCCGGGCCCGCATCCCGGCGGCGATGCGCGCGGCGTTGGAGCCGACCACGCCGCCGCCGAGGATCGCCACCCGCGCCCCCGGCACCCCCGGCACGCCGGAGAGCAGGATGCCCGCCCCGCCCAGCTCCTTCTCCAGGCAGCGGGCGCCCACCTGCACCGCCATGCGGCCCGCCACCTCGCTCATCGGCGCCAGCAGGGGCAGGCCGCCCTCGGGGCTGGTCACGGTCTCGTAGGCGATGGCGGTGCAGCGGCTCTCCAGCAGGCCGCGCGTCTGCTCCGGGTCCGGCGCCAGGTGCAGGTAGGTGAAGAGGATCTGGCCGGGGCGGAGCTGCTGCCATTCCGCCGGCTGCGGCTCCTTCACCTTCACCACCAGCTCGGCCGTGGCGAAGATCTGCGCGGCGTTGGGGGCGATGGCGGCGCCGGCGGCGGCATAGGTGGCGTCGGGGAAGCCGATCCCGGCCCCGGCGCCGGTCTCCACCAGCACCCGGTGACCCCGGCTGGTCAGTTCCCGCACCGAGGCGGGGACCAGTCCGACGCGGTATTCGTGATTCTTCACCTCCCGCGGGACGCCGATGAGCATGCGCTTTCCTCCCTCGTGACCGGGAGGGATGTGGGTCCGCGTCCTGGCTGCCGGAAGGCATGTTCCCGCCCGCGCCGCGTGGCGTGCGCGGCCGCGGCGGGCGCCCCGCCATCACGATGCCGCGGCAGCGCCGCGCGGCGCCCTTCAGGGCGGCAGGCCGCGCCCCTGGCGTTCGATGCGCAGATGCGCCCGCGCCAGTTCCAGGCTGCGGCGGCGCGTCTTCGGCACCTCGCGCCCCCATGTCGCCGCGGGTGGGTGGTTGTCCCGGTCCGGCTCCCCGATGACGGCAGGCTGGCGGGCCACCCGCCGCTCGGCCCGGTCCGGATCGGTTTCAGGGTGGGTCACCCCGGCCCCCGCACCGCCAATCGCCGCCTGCGCCGCGCGATGCGGCGGGGGGGGCGTTCAGGCGCGGCCGGGCCGGGATGGCAGGCTGTGGCGCACGGCCCAGCCCTATCGAAACAACGACTGTTGCATCCAGCGGGATCGCGGTGCCGCCTGCCGGCCTCATGCCGGCCTCATGCCGGCCGCGCGCAATGCCGACCGGGATCGGCCCACAGGCGCGGCGCCATACCCACCCTGCGCGCGATCCCCGGCCCGGAAAGCGAGGGCTTCCCGAGCGGGTATCATTCCACCGGCAGGAAGATGAAGCCGACGGCGGCGATGAGGCAGACCATGGCGGCCAGGTAGGTCCAGCGCAGCGGCTCCCCCAGCACCAGCACGGAGAAGCCGGCGAAGACCGCGAGCGTCACCACCTCCTGCATCACCTTCAGCTGCTGGCCGGTATAGGCGCCATAGCCGATCCGGTTGGCCGGCACCGCCAGACAGTATTCGAAGAAGGCGATGCCCCAGGAGGCGATGATCGCCAGCCACATCGGCCAGGCCGGCCGCTTGAGATGCCCGTACCAGGCGAAGGTCATCAGCACGTTGCTGCCGATCAGCAGCAGCGGCGGCAGCAGATGCGCAGGGTTCATGCGGGGATCCAACTCAGGGCGGGGTCCGGGGAGAAGCCTTCTCCCCGGCGGAGGTGCAGGAGGCAGCGCCTCCTGCCCAGGGTTCGGGGGCGGCGCCCCCGATCGGCAGGGCGCGCAGCAGCCACAGCATGATGCCCATGGCCGGCAGCGCCGCCACCGTGGTCAGCACGAAGAAGCCGGACCAGCCCAGGCTCTCCGCCAGCCAGCCCGAGCCGGCCCCCAGCGTCCGGAGCGGCACCGCCGCCAGGGAGGAGAGCAGCGCGTATTGCGTGGCGGTGAAGGCCCGGCTGGTGAGGCCGGAGAGGTAGGTGAGGAAGGCCGCATCCGCCAACCCGTCCGTGAAGCTCTCCACCCCCACCTGGGCGAACAGCATCGGCATGTCCCGCCCGCCGCCGACCAGCGCCAGGTACATGAGGTTGGACAGCATCTGCCCGAGCCCGGTCAGCACCAGCGCCCGCCCGGTGCCGAGCCGCCCGACCAGCCAGCCCCCCGCCAGCGCGCCCAGCAGGGTCGCACCCATGCCGAACACCGTGGCGACGCTCGCCACATCCTCCCGGGTGAAGCCGAGGGAGCGGTAGAAGGGCGTGGTCATCACCCCCGCCAGCGCCTCGCCCAGCTTGAACAGCGAGACGAAGAGCAGGATGGCGAGCCAGCCCCGCCGCCCGAGGAATTCCGCGAAGGGATCGAGCACCGAGGCGCGCAGCCGCGCCCGCCAGCCGAGCGCGGCGGCCACCGGCCGCGGGGTGTCCGGCCCGGCCAGGGCGGCGGCCATGCCCGGCAGCATCAGCAGCGCGGCGGCGGCATAGGCGCCCTGCCAGCCCAGCCCCTGCACCAGGAAGAGCACGCCGGCGCCGCTGGCCAGCAGCGCCAGCCGGTAGCCCCAGACATAGGCGGCGAGGCCATAGGCCTGGCGCTCCGCATCCTCGCCCAGCATCTCGATGCGCCAGGCATCCACCACGATGTCCTGGCTGGCGGAGAGGAAGGCGACGAGCACGGCGAGCGCCACGGTCAGCCCCGCGCCCTCGCTGGGGTCGGTGGCCGAGACGCCGAGGATGGCGGCGACGAGCCCCGCCTGGATCGCCAGCAGCCAGCCGCGCCGCTGGCCCAGCGGCAGGGGCGGCCGCACCGCGTCCAGCGCCGGGGACCAGAGGAACTTATTGGCATAGGCCAAGCCGATCAGCGCGGTGAGGCCGATGGCCGAGAGGGAGAGGCCGCTTTCGGTGAACCATTGCCGCAGCACCTGGCCGGCGACGAGCGGCAGGGGCACGCCGGCGGAGAAGCCGAGGGCGAGGAGCAGGAGGAAACGCCGGTCCCGGAGCATCGGCAGCGGATAGCCGAAAGCGGGGCATGGTGGCTATGGGCCCTGCGCCGCCCTGGCCCCTGCCTGCAGCGGGGCGTGCTCATGCGTCGTCGCAGGCGGCCGTCGTGATGTGCCAATGGCGATGCGAGGCAACGCCGCCCGCCCTTGCCGCGCAGCCCGCCCCATGGCCCGGTCCCGCGCTGCGCCCGTCGTGGCGGAAGGCCCGGCGCCGTCCGCTCGTACCAGCCCCGGGAAATGCCGGCCGATGCCGGTCAAGGGCGCGCGGCCGGCATGTCCTTCGGTCTGGCGCGCAGCCGCCGCACCAACCCTGCGCGCGATACCTGGCTCGGACAGCAAAGGCTTTCCGAGCCGGGCATCATTCGTTCAGCCCTTTGCCGGGATGGGGATGCACCGCCTGCCAGTGCTTCGCGATATCGACGCGCCGGGCGATCCACACGTCCTTCCGCTGCATCATGTAGTCCAGCAGCCGCTGCAGCCCCATGGCCCGCGCCGGGTGGCCGATCAGGCGCATATGCAGCCCCACCGACATCATCTTCGGCGTCCTCGCCCCTTCGGCATACAGCATGTCGAAGGCATCGCGGATGTAGGAGAACCATTGGTCGCTGGTGCCCATCCAGCCGGCATATTTCCCGTCATTGTTGGTGAGCGAGTAGGGCACGACGAGCTGCGGCCTGCCCTCCACCGTCACCCAGAAGGGCAGCTCCTCGCCATAATAGTCGCTGTCATAGAGGAAGCCGCCATGCTCGACGACGAGGCGGCGGGTGTTCACGCTCGGCCCGTAGCGGCAATACCAGCCATCCGGGCGGCCCACCGTCCGCGTCAGGCTTTCCACCGCCTTGCGGATATGCTCGCGCTCCTCGGCCTCCGACAGCTCGAAATGCTTCACCCAGCGCCAGCCATGGGAGCAGATGTCGTAGCCCGCGGCGCGGATCGCCGCCGCCGCCGCCGGATTCGCCTCCAGCGCCAGGGCGCAGCCGAAGATGGTCAGCGGCAACCCGCGTTCCTGGAACAGCCGGTGCAGCCGCCAGAAGCCGACGCGGGAGCCGTATTCGAACATCCCCTCCGCGGCGAGGTCGCGGCCGGACTTCACCTGGCTCCCGCCATGCGCCTCGGTCAGCCCGGTCTCCGTCATGCCGTCGCCGAGGGCAAAGGAGGGCTCCGAGCCTTCCTCGTAATTGATGACGAAATTCACCGCCAGCCGCGCTCCGCCGGGCCATTGTGGGTCCGGCGGGTTGGCGCCGTAGCCGATGAAGTCCCGCTTCACCTCATAGGGCATCCTGTCCCCCTATTGCCGATCGAGGATGAGGGCGTAGAGGCGGCGGGATCCCGCCTGGCCCTGGCCCTCCAGCCGGTCGGGCCCGGTGCGGCGCAGGGTGGTCTGCTGGCCCTCATGGTCCAGCACCGTCACCACCTCTCCCGCCACGCTGATCCGCGCCGGGGCGCGGCCCCAGCTTCCCGTCGCCGTGCCATCCGCGGCGACGGCGGAGACCAGCAGGGTGCGGCGGTTGTTGCCGGAAGCCCCCACCGCCTCCCCCACCCAGCGGCCGACCAGCCAGTGCGGCTGCTGTGCCAGGGCGGCGGCCGGGGCGAGGGAGGGGCAGCAGCAGCAGCGCCCGGCGCTCAGCCACCTGCGGGCAGCTCCACCTCGAAGGGCGGCACCTCGACGAATTCCTCATCCGCCTTGGTGCCGTCCCGCCACATGACGATGACGAAGCGCGCCTCCCGGTCCAGCACGGTGAAGGGGTGGTGCCAGACATTGGCGCCATAGGTCACGCCCTGGCGCGGCCCGCAGAGGAAGGCCCGCGCCCGCGCCATGTCCGGTATCGAGTTGGATGCGGCTCCGCCGCGCGCATCCGCCGCATGCGGCGCGACGATCGCCAGCCACCGCCCGCCTTCCTGCGGGATGAAGCTTTGCGAACTGAACTCATGCCGCTCCATGGTGGTGGAGCGGAGCGGCAGCGCCGTCAGCGGCGCCTTCACCGTCAGCGAGATCGAGGGCCGCGCGCCCGGCCGCAGATTGGCCAGCGCATCCTCGAAATAGGTGCGGCCCGGCACTTCCGGGCATTCGATCACCTCGCCGAAGGGCAGGAAGGCGGCGGAGGTCAGGGGTTCGGCGCGCAGGATCATCCCGCATCCTTCTCGTCAGGCCGGTCAGGCGTTCCATCAGCACGAAGGCATGGAAGATCAGCGTGCCGGCGACGGCAGCCACGCGGACATCCGCATGCCCCACATGCGGATGCGCAGCATGTCCGTCCGCGCCGAGGAGCGGAAGAGGGAGACCGGCAGATTGTCCACCAAGGCCATGAAGGCAAGGAAGGTGCCGCGCTCGCCGCCCGGGCATGAGTCGGCAGGCCGAACCCACGGGTCCCAGATTCGGACCGGGGTCCGGGGCCAGGTCCGGGCCCCGGCGGAGGTGCAGGAGGCAGCGCCTCCTGCCGGGGCACGGGGCGGAGCCCCGCTTCTGCCCAGAGGCCGAGCAGATTGCGGCGCTTTTGCCGCTCCGCGCATCACATTCCCGGCCGCCGCGCCGCATGCGAGGATGCGCCCGATGCCCCGCGACCTGCCCGACGCCCCGCCACCCCGCCACCAGCGTGCCGAGGGCGCCTTCGACCTGCACCTCGCCGCCGGGCCGCGCGGCACCGCGCTGCGGGATCTCTACCAGCAGGCCCCCGCCCGCGTGCTCTTCCCGGTGCCGGAGCCGGATGAGGCGCTGACCGCCGCCGTGCTGAACTGCGCGGGCGGCCTCGCCGGCGGCGATTCCCTGCGCCAATCCGTGCGGCTGGAGGCCAATGCCCGCGCCACGCTCAGCACCGCCGCGGCGGAGAAGGTCTATCGCAGCCTCGGCCCGGAGACGCGGGTGGAGAGCGCGCTGCAGCTCGGCCCCGGTGCCGTGCTGGAATGGATCCCGCAGGAGACCATCCTGTTCGACGGGGCGAGGCTGCGCCGCCGCATGGTCGCGCATCTCGCCCCCGGCGCGCTTCTGCTGGCCGCCGAGACCCTGGTCTTCGGCCGCGCCGCCCGTGGCGAGCGGATGACCAGCGGCATGGTGTTCGATGCCTGGCGGCTGGAAGGCCCGGACGGGCTGCTCTGGATGGATGCGCTGGCGCTGGAGGGCGATCTCGCCGCCCGCCTCGCCGCCCCCTTCGGCTTCGCGGGCGCGGAGGCGCTGGGCACGCTGCTGCTGGCGGGCGGCGCGGCGGAAGCGGCACGGGATGTGCTGCGCGCCCTGCCGGAGCGCGCCCCCGGCGGCGCCACCCTGCCGCGCCCCGGGCTGCTGCTGGCCCGCTGGCTGGGCCCGGCGGGCGCGGTGCGGGAGGCGGTGGCGGCGGCGATCCTCGCGCTGCGCGCGGCGCAGCTCGGCCTGCCACCGCGCCTGCCGCGGCTGTGGACGACGTGAGGGGAGGCGGGCCATGATCGGTGCGGGGATGAGGGAGAGGGCATGAACCTGACGCCGCGCGAGAAGGACAAGCTGCTGATCGCCATGGCGGCGCAGGTGGCGCGCCGTCGCCTGGAACGCGGGGTGAAGCTGAACCACCCGGAAGCCGTGGCGCTGATCACCGACTTCGTCGTCGAAGGGGCGCGCGACGGCCGCAGCGTGGCGGAGCTGATGCGCGACGGCGCCCGCGTGCTGACGCGGGACCAGGTGATGGAAGGGATCCCCGAGATGATCCGCGAGATCCAGGTGGAGGCGACCTTCCCGGACGGCACCAAGCTCGTCACCGTGCACGAGCCGATCCGGTGAGCGCCCCGATGGTCCCTGGCGAACTCCTCCCCGCCGCGGGCGAGATCGAGCTGAATGCCGGCCGCGACGCCATCGAGCTCGAGGTCGGCAATACCGGCGACCGGCCCATCCAGGTCGGCAGCCACTACCATTTCGCCGAGACCAACCCGGCCCTCGCCTTCGACCGCGAGAAGGCCAGGGGCCGCCGCCTCGACATCGCCGCCGGCACCGCGGTGCGGTTCGAGCCGGGGCAAACGCGGAAAGTGCGCCTCATCCCCTATGCCGGCAGCCGCACCGTCCACGGCTTCCGCGGCGAGACGGAAGGACAGGTCTGATGCCCAGCCGCATCTCCCGCGCCGCCTATGCCGGCATGTATGGCCCGACCACGGGCGACCGCCTGCGCCTGGCCGATACCGATCTCATCATCGAGGTGGAGCGCGATCTGACGACCTATGGGGAGGAGGTGAAATTCGGCGGCGGCAAGGTCATCCGCGACGGCATGGGGCAGAGCCAGGTGACGCGCGCCGGCGGCGCCATGGACACCGTCATCACCAACGCGCTGATCCTCGACCATACGGGGATCTTCAAGGCGGATGTGGGACTGAAGGATGGCCGCATCGCCGCCATCGGCAAGGCCGGCAACCCGGACACCCAGCCGGGCGTCGACATCATCATCGGCCCAGGCACGGAGATCATCGCGGGCGAGGGCCGCATCCTGACGGCTGGCGGGCTGGATGTGCATATCCACTTCATCTGCCCGCAGCAGATCGAGGAGGCGCTGGCCAGCGGCATCACCACCATGTTCGGCGGCGGCACCGGCCCCGCCCATGGCACGCTGGCCACCACCGCCACGCCCGGGCCCTGGCACATGGCCCGCATGCTGCAGGCGGCCGAGAGCTTCCCGGTCAATCTCGGCTTCCTCGGCAAGGGCAATGCGGCGCTGCCGGCAGGGCTGGAGGAGCAGATCCTGGCCGGCGCCTGCGGCCTGAAACTGCATGAGGACTGGGGCACCACGCCGAAGGCGATCGACACCTGCCTCAGCGTGGCGGATGCGCTGGACGTGCAGGTGGCCATCCACACGGATACGCTGAACGAGAGCGGCTTCGTCGAAAGCACCGTCAAGGCCATCGGCGGCCGCACCATCCAGGCCTTCCACACCGAGGGCGCCGGCGGCGGCCACGCGCCGGACATTTTACGAGTCGTGGGCGAACCCAACTTCCTGCCGAGCAGCACCAACCCGACCATGCCCTACACGGTGAACACCGTGGACGAGCATCTCGACATGCTCATGGTCTGCCACCACCTCGACCCGCGCATCCCGGAGGACGTGGCCTTCGCCGAGAGCCGCATCCGGAAGGAGACCATCGCGGCCGAGGACATCCTGCACGACCTCGGCGCCATCTCCATGATGAGCTCCGACAGCCAGGCCATGGGCCGGGTGGGCGAGGTGATCATCCGCACCTGGCAGACCGCGCACAAGATGAAGCAGCAGCGCGGAAGGCTGAAGGAGGAGAAGGGCGAGAACGACAATCTCCGCGTCCGCCGCTACATCGCGAAATACACCATCAACCCCGCCATCGCCCAGGGCATCAGCGCCCATGTCGGCAGCGTGGAGCTGGGCAAGCTGGCCGACCTCGTGCTGTGGTCGCCCGCCTTCTTCGGGGTGAAGCCGGACCTGGTGCTGAAATGCGGCTCCATCGCCATGGCGCCGATGGGCGACCCCAACGCCTCCATCCCCACGCCGCAGCCCATCCATTACCGCCCGATGTTCGCCGGCTTCGGCAAGGCGATGGTGGCGAGCAGCGTCACCTTCACCTCCAAGGCGGCGCTGGCGCATGGCATCGGGGACAAGCTCGGCCTGCAGCGCCAGCTCCTCGCCGTGGAGAACACCCGCGGCGGCATCGGCAAGCGCAGCATGGTGCTGAACGACGCCCTGCCGCGGATCGAGGTGGACCCCGAGACCTACGAGGTCCGCGCCGATGGCGAGCTGCTGATCTGCGAACCGGCGAAGCTGCTGCCCATGGCGCAGCGCTACTTCCTGTTCTGAGGTTCGCGTGTCCGAAATCTGCCTTGAGCAGCAACTTGCTGCCCTGAACTTCGCTCTGGCCGGGAAAATTATCGGTGGCCCTAATGGGAAGATCAGCTTCGATCTGATCGACGAGGCCAGGTACGGCACTTGTGTTTACATGTGGATCAAACAAGACCGGCACGGGGTTCTTGTGGGTCCACCTTGCTATATCGGCATCGCGGGGGACACGCTGAGGAAGCGTTGCGATCAGCACGACAGGATCGGTTTCAACGGCCGTACAAGACAAAAGGGATGGGAGCATGCCCGTGAGATCAGGCAGCTCCAATCCGCCGGGTACGAAATAGCTGTCTGGGCAAAAGAGTGCGATGTTGTTGGGCTATTGGGCGAGGAAGTGTCTCTAGCTCTTCTCGAAGAGATGGCTCTCATCTGGAAGTTCCAGCCACCGTGGAATAAGCCGGCAGACCGCAAGAGAAAGACCTACTCTTCATCCGTCCGACGCTGGGAACTTAAGCAGAATGAGTGACACCATTCTCCCCCGCGCCACCCAGGTTCTCCCCGCCGGCGGCTGGGTGGAGCGCACCGCCCGTCACACCGTCACGCTCGACTTCGACGACCGCTTCCGCCGCCGCAAGCGCTATGTGGCGGAGGACGGCTTCGTCTTCCTGCTGGACCTCGAAGCCGCCACGGCTTTGCGCCAGGGCGACGGGCTGCTGCTGGAGGGCGGCGGCGTCATCCTGGTGCGGGCGGCGCCGGAGCCGCTGGTGGAGATCACCGCCGAGACGCCGGAGCAGCTCGCCCGCCTCGCCTGGCATCTCGGCAACCGGCACCTGCCGGCGCAGATCGAGGGCAGCCGCATCCTGATCCGCGACGACCATGTCATCCTCGCCATGCTGCAGGGCCTCGGCGCCGCGACGCGCCGCATCAGCGCGCCCTTCGACCCGGAAGGCGGCGCCTATGGCGAGCACAACCGCCAGCCCGGCCATCACCACCACCACCACCACGGCGATGACGACCACCACCACTGAGGGCGCGCCGCTCTACCGCCTGCTGGCCTGGCTCTCCCCCGCCTATCCCATCGGCGCCTATACCTACAGCCATGGGCTGGAACGCGCCGTGGAGGATGGCGCGGTGAGGACCCGTGCCGAGCTCCTCGCCTATGTCGCCACCGTGCTGCGGGACGGTGCCGGCCGCGTGGATGCCGCCCTGCTGGTGGCCGCCTGGCGCGCCGCCGCTTCCGGCGACGACGCGGCGCTGGACGCGGCCGCCCGCCTCGCCGCCGCCTGGCGCGGCACGGCGGAGACGGCGCTGGAGACCATGGCGCAGGGCACCGCCTTCACCAGCGTCACCCTCGCCGCCTGGCCGGAGCCGCGCCTCGCCGCCTTCGCTGCCCGCCACCCCCGTGCGCTGGCGCATCCCGTCGCCTTCGGCGCCGCGGCCGGCTGCCACGGCATCCCGCTCCGCCCCGCCCTCACCGGCTTCCTCTCCGGCTTCGCCGCCAACCTCGTCTCGGCGGGGGTCCGGCTGGTGCCGCTCGGCCAGACGGACGGCCAGATCGCCACGGCCGCCCTGCACCCCGTGGTGGAGGCCGCCGCCGACGCCGCCGAGGCTGCCGGGCTTGACAGTCTCGGCACGGCGGCGCCCATGTTGGACCTGCTCTCCATGCGCCACGAAACCCAGTACACGAGGCTGTTCCGCTCATGAGCCCGTCCGCCGAGCCACGCCCCATGCGGGGACCATTCCGCGTCGGGATCGGCGGCCCTGTCGGCTCCGGCAAGACGGCGCTGACGGAGCGGCTCTGTCGCCATCTGCACGCCACCCACGACATCGCCGTCATCACCAACGACATCTACACCAAGGAAGACGCCGAATTCCTGACCCGCGCCGGGGCGCTGGAGCCGAGCCGGATCGCCGGCGTGGAGACCGGCGGCTGCCCCCACACCGCGATCCGGGAGGACGCCTCCATCAACCTCGCCGCGGTGCAGGAGATGACGGAGCGCTTCCCGGCGCTGGAGATCCTGCTGATCGAGAGCGGCGGCGACAACCTCGCCGCCACCTTCAGCCCGGAGCTGGCGGACCTCACCCTCTACGTCATCGATGTCAGCGCGGGGGACAAGATCCCGCGCAAGGGCGGGCCGGGCATCACCCGCTCCGACATGCTCGTCATCAACAAGATCGACCTGGCGCCGCTGGTCGGCGCCGATCTCTCCGTGATGGACCGCGACGCGCGCCGGATGCGCGGGCAGCGGCCCTTCATCTTCACCAACCTGAAGGAGAATACCGGCGTGGCCGAGATCGCGAATTTCATCCTGGACCAGGGCGGCATCGCCCGCCGGCAGGCCGCCTGATGCGCGCCCTTCTCCTCGCCGCGGCGCTGCTCGCGCCGCTGCCGGCCCTCGCGCATCCCGGCCATGGGCTGGAGCACGGCTTCGCCGCCGGCCTCGCCCACCCCTTCCTCGGCCTCGACCACCTGCTGGCGATGGTCACGGTCGGCCTGCTCGGCGGGCTGCTGGGCGGCGCGGCGCGCTTCGCCCTGCCGGGCGCCTTCCTCGCCGCCATGGCGGCGGGCGCGGGCCTGGCCATGGCGGGCGTCGCCCTGCCGGGCGTCGAGGCCGGCATCCTCGCCTCGCTCATCGTGCTCGGCGCGCTGACGGCGCTGGCGGTGCGGCTGCCCCTCGGCGCCATGGCGGGCCTTGCCGCGCTGTTCGGCCTGCTGCACGGCGCGGCGCATGGCGCGGAGCTGCCGGGCGGCTCGGCCGCCCTCTATGTCGCCGGCTTCCTGGTCGCCACGGCGGCGCTGCATGGCCTCGGCCTGGCGCTGGCGCGGCCCTTCGCCCCCTGGGCGCGCCGCGCGGCGCAGCTCGCGGGCGGCGCGACCGCGGCAGCGGGCCTCGCCTTGGCGCTGGTCGGCTGAACCTGACCGGGCGGCGCCCTGGCGCGATATCCGATCAGCT
>NZ_JAMZIK010000189.1 GCF_024178315.1 Siccirubricoccus soli
GCGGCGCGACCGCGGCAGCGGGCCTCGCCTTGGCGCTGGTCGGCTGAACCTGACCGGGCGGCGCCCTGGCGCGATATCCGATCAGCTGGACTCAGCTGATCGGATCTCTTGCTCCAGACAATGGCATCCGGAGCAGCTTATCTCCGGCCTGACGGATCACAGCGTGCTCCGTCAGACCGGAGGCTGCTCCGAGCGCCGCCCGCACCCCGCCTCTATTCCAGGCGGATCCCTGCCCGCCGGATCACCTCGCCCCATTTCCCATGCTCGGCGAGGATATGCGCCCGATAGGCCTCCGGCGTGCAGGGGATCGGCGTCGCGCCGAGCTCCGCCAGCCTTTGCGCCGCCCCCGGCGTGCCGAGCATCCGCGCCAGCGCGGCATTGACGGTCCGGATCACCCCCTCCGGCGTGCCCTTCGGCGCCAGCAGGCCGAACCAGGCCGTCACCTCATAGCCCGGCAGGGTCTCCGCAATCGCCGGGATCTCCGGCGCGCCGGACCAGCGGGCGCGGCTGGTGACGCCGATCGCCGTCAGCGACCCGGCGCGGATATGCGGCAGGATGGAGGGCAGGTTGTCCACCCCCCAGGCGATGCGGCCCGGCAGCAGGTCGGCCAGCATCGGCGAGCTGCCGCGATAGGTGACGTGCTCGCCCTCGATCCCCGCCTGCAGCCGTAACAGCTCCGCCGAGAGATGCGTGCTGCCGCCGATGCTCGTCTCGCCATAGGCGAGGCGCTTCTCCTTCGCCAGGGCGATCAGCCCCGCCGCATCCTGCACGCCGAGCGAGGGATGCGCGGCGAGCAGGTTCGGCACCTCCGCCACCAGGGAGATTGGGGCGAAATCGGCAATGCCGTCATAGCCCGGGTTGGCGTAGAGATGCGCGTTGATCGCCTGGGTGCCGGGCGAGCCCATCAGCGGCGTGTAGCCATCCGGCTGCGCGCGGGCGACGGCGACGGCGCCGATATTGCCGCCGGCGCCGGAGCGGTTCTCCACCACGAAGGGCTGCCCGATCGCCTCCTGCAGCCAGGTGGCGGTGAGGCGGGCGAGGATGTCCACCGTGCCGCCCGGCGGAAAGGGCGCGACAATGCGCACGGGCCGCGTCGGCCAGCCTTCCTGCGCCCCGGCCCGCGCCGCGAGGGCGAGGAGCGGGGCGGCGAGCAGGGCGCGGCGGCGCAGCGCCGCCGCTTCGGGCGATGGGGCCATGGGACATCCTCCGTTTCGTTGGAGGACAACCTCCGGCCGCCACCGCCCGGGGTCAAGCCGTGCGGCTCAGCCCTTGGCCTTCTCCGCCTCGTAGCGCGCCTTGTTCTCGGCATTCGGCGGGTAGAGGCCGGGCAGCTTCTCGCCCTGCTCCACCTTGGAGACGATCCAGGCCTCCAGCCGCTCCTGCTCCGCGCCGCCTTCCAGCACGTAATCCAGCAGCGCCTTCGGGATGCAGACCGCGCCGTCATCGTCGCAGACGATGATGTCGTCCGGGAACACCGCGACGCCGCCGCAGCCGATCGGCTCCTGCCAGCCGACGAAGGTGAGGCCGGCGACCGAGGGCGGGGCCGCGCCGCCGCGGCACCAGACCGGCATGTTGGTGCCGACCACGCCGGCCACGTCCCGCACCACGCCATCCGTCACCAGGGCGGTGACGCCGCGCTTCATCAGCCGGGCGCAGAGGATGTCGCCGAAGATGCCGGCATCGGTCACGCCCATCGCATCCGCCACGGCGATGACGCCTTCTGGCATGTCCTCGATGGCCGCGCGGGTGGAGCGGGGGGAGGACCAGCTCTCCGGCGTCGCCAGATCTTCCCGCGCCGGGACGAAGCGGAGGGTGAAGGCCGGGCCGACCAGCCGCTTGCCCTTGGCCGTCGGCGTGAAGGGCTGCGGCCCGCGCATCCAGATGTTGCGCAGGCCCTTCTTCAGCAGAAGGGTGGTGATGGTGGCGGTGGAGATCTTCTCCAGCGTCGCGCGGGTGGCGGGGTCGAGGGTCATGGGGGCGTCCTTCCGATCCTGGCCCTTCTGCTAACCCCTCTCCGCCCCGCCGAACAGGGGGCGGGCACCTGCCTCAGGCCAGGAAGGGCAGCGCCTCCAGGGCCTCGCGGACGAAATCCTCAGCCGGGATGCTGTAGGACTCGCCCCCCACCCCCGCCCAGCCATAGTTGAACACCCCCCGCATGGCCTTGTCCGCCCGGCTGGCGGCGGCGCAGATCGGCCGGCCCTTGGGGAAGCGGGACAGCAGGCCGGCGAAATGCCGGTGCAGCTCCGGATGGCTGTAATAGACCCCCGGCACCCCCGCCAGCAGCCCCATCAGCGCCGCGGTCCCGCCCGGCGCCGCGAAGGCGTGGCAGCCGGCGATGCGGTGGACCTTCTGCACCAGGTCGGCGCCCGCCAGATGCTCCACCACGAAGCCCTCGCCCATCCTGGCCTGCCAGCCCTCGATGACGCCCTTTTCCTGCGCCATCACCTCGCGATAATGGCCCATCATCGCCGCCGTTTCCGGCGCGAAGATCACCCCGGTCATGCCGTTGACGAGCACGCGCAGCTGTCGCCCCGGCCGGCGCAGCGCGGCGAACAGGGCGAGCAGCGCCGCCGCCTGCTCGGTCCAGACGCGCTTCTCGAATTCCAGGGAGACGAAGAGCCGCAGCTCCTCCGCCTCCCGCGGCGCGGCATGCGGCGGCGGCGGGATGCTCGCCTGCAGGTGCAGCAGCATGGCGCTCAGCTCGGCCCAGCCATTGTCCGGCAGGTAGAAGGCCTCGACCAGCGAAGCGCCCTCGCGCTCCGCCTCGGCGCGCAGGTCGCGGGTGCGCGGCGTGTAGAACTCCACCTTCCCCAGCGCCGCGATGGCCGGGAAGATCACCGGGTCGAAGAAGGCGGAGCCGCGGTTCTGCAGCACCTGCAGCCGCGGCGCCGGCGCCAGGTCGGCGACGATCCGGTCGAACCGGGCGATCGCCACGGACTGGTCGATCGGGCGGCCATTGTTGAAGATCACCTTCACCACCGGTTCCCGCCCGCCGCCCGAGGCATGGAAGCCGCCCCTGATAGTCTTCAGCGCCACGGCGAGGGAGGCTTCCTCGGCGGCCGGGTGCTTGCTGCGGCCGGCGACCTCCACCCGCTCGGCGCCCGCCTCGCCGGTGGCCATGACCAGCCCGTCATAGCGGCCATTGCAGACCAGGAAGCGCCCGTCATGGCGCACCGCGTGGAAGACGACGTCCCAGAGATGCGGGTCGCGGCGCCGGAAATGCGCCACCTCCTCATATCCGGTCTCCGCCAGGAAGCGGCGCAGTGCCGCGGCGCCGCCGGCGCCGAGGTTCAGGCTGTCCGCATGGTCCTCGAGGAAATCCGCAGCGAGGGCGCGGAACGCCTCCCAGAACCGGCGCTGGGTGGCCCCGGCGGTGACGGAGAGCAGGCAGAGGGCGGCGAGGAGGTCGGTCTCCTGCGTTCGGCGGCCGCCCTGCCGTTCCTCGAACTGGCGGCGGAACAGGGCGGCAATGGCCGAGTCGCTGCCCTCGGCGGGAAAACCCATCGGAGGATCCTCAGGCGGAGATGCCGGACCACGCCGCATCCGGCATGGCTGGCAGGTGGAGGACGGCGGCGGGGCGGGTCAAGGCGCCCCACGCAGCGCCGCCAGCGCCGCCGCCAGGATCGCCTCCGGCGTCGCAGCGACGGAGAGGGTGATGGCCTCCTCATCCGCCCCCGGTGCCTCCAGCGCGGCGAATTGGCTGGTCATCAGCCCGGGCGGCATGAAGTGCCCCCGCCGCGCCGCCTGGCGGGCGCCGATCAGCGCCGGGTCGCCGGAGAGGTACACCAGCCGCAGCCCCGGGCAGGCGGCGCGCAGCCGGTCCCGGTAGATGCGCTTCAGTGCGGAGCAGGCGACGACGCCGCCCGCCGCACCGCGCCCGGCCAGCCAGGCGCCGATGGCGTCCAGCCAGGGCCAGCGATCCTCGTCGGTCAGGGGCTGCCCGCTGCTCATCTTGGCGATGTTGGCGGGCGGGTGGAAGGCGTCCGCATCGGCGAACGCCACCCCCAGCGCCTTGGCCAGCATCGGCCCGATGGTGCTCTTCCCGGCGCCGGAGACGCCCATCAGCAGGACCGCCTGGCTCATCCCTTCTTCGCTTCCAGATGCCCGCCGAAGCCCTTGCGCTGGGCGGAGAGCACCTTGCCGCTGAACCTATCCTCGTCCCGGCTGGCGAAGCGGGCGAAGAGGGCCGCGGCCAGCACCGGCGCCTGCACCGCGCTGGCGACCGCCGCATCCACCGTCCAGCGCCCCTCGCCGCTGTCCGAGACATGGCCGGAGAAGCCCTCCAGCTTCGGGTCCTGGGCGAGGGCCTGGGCGGTCAGGTCCAGCAGCCAGCTCGCCACCACGCTGCCGCGGCGCCAGGCCTCGGTGATCTCCGGCAGGTTCAGGGTCAGGCGGTGCTCGGCGGGCAGGGCCGGGCTGTCGGCATGGTGCAGGATGTCGAGGCCCTCGGCGAAGGCCTGCATCATGCCGTACTCGATGCCGTTGTGGATCATCTTGGTGAAATGCCCGGCGCCGTTCGGCCCGGCATGGACATAGCCCTGCTCGGCGCGCGGGTCGCCCGCGTAGCCCGGCGTCGGCGGCGCGCTGTCCTTGCCGGGGACCAGGGCCTGGAAGAGCGGGTCCAGCCGCGCCACCACCTCCGCCTCCCCGCCGATCATCAGGCAATAGCCGCGGGACAGGCCCCAGACGCCGCCGGAAGTGCCGATATCGAGGAAATGCAGCCCCTTCTCCCGCAGCATGGCGCCGCGGCGGATGCTGTCCTTCCACATGGAATTGCCGCCATCGATCAGCACATCGCCCGGGGAAAGCAGCCCGGCGAGGGTCACCAGCGCCGCCTCCGTCGCGGCGCCGGCGGGCAGCATCACCCAGATGGCGCGGGGCGCCTGCAGCGCCGCGACCATGGCCGGCAGGTCCGCCACGGCCTGCGCGCCTTCCTTCGCCAGCTCAGCGCCCGGGGCGGGGTCCCGGTCATAGGCCACGCAGTGATGGCCGGCGGCCAGCAGCCGCCGCACGATGTTGCCGCCCATGCGGCCGAGCCCGACCATGCCGAGTTGCATTGGCACTCCCTCCCTAGAGCAGATCGCGTTCAGATGGAATCATCTGAACGCGTGAAGATGCTCGCCAAACAACGGCCTAGAGCATGCTCCGTTCGCGCAGGCGAACGCAGCATGCTCTAGGGGCGCCGCCCGGTGGCCGGACGGGCGCGCATTCTGCGCGCCCGACCCCGTCGAGCGCATCCCCCAGCAACCGCCATGGGGCCGCAGCGGTGTCAAGGATGCCGCGCAGCGGCACCGCACGCAGCGGCTCCGGCCTGGACAGCTCCGAGGCCTCATGGCCCCGGCCAAAGGTGGCCTTCGCCGCTGCGCCAGCGGCCGTCCGGGGCGGAAGCTGAGGCCCTGCGACGGTGCGCGGCGACGGCGCGGAGATACCGGCGCTACGCGCCTGCCGCGCGGCACGCGGGCATGAGCCGCCGGCTCGGCCGAAGATGGCCTTCATGCCCACAGCCCTTCGTACGGCGTTGACGGCCGAGCGGACATCGCTCGCCGGCGAGCCTGGAATTCGTGGCGCCGCGAGCGGCGCATGATCGGCTCGACCTGCCTGCCTGAAGCCTGGTTCGATACCGGGACGTGCCCGCAGCCCCTGGCGCGACGCGACTCAAGCCCCGCTCATGCAAGGGCAGGTGAACCGCCCCGGGATCACCGGAGGCCAGTTTGCTTGGGTCACGCCGCCATAGCGGGTGGGTCGAGCTGGGCATAATAGCGCGCCTCGGCCTCGGCGGGTGGCATGTTGCCGATCGGCTCGAGGAGGCGGCGGTTGTTGTACCAGTCCACCCACTCG
>NZ_JAMZIK010000019.1 GCF_024178315.1 Siccirubricoccus soli
GGCCTGACGCAGATGACCGCGCTGCAGCAGGCGCTGGGCGCCGCGCCCGGGGAGATAGCCATGGCCTATGCCGCGGCCAATCCGGGCGAGACGCATGTGGCAGCGGGGACGGAGGGCGGCGGCCGCGTGCCGATGACGACGCTTGATCTCGCCCTGCCGGAGCTCGGCATCGGCGCGGTGGATTATCTCAAGATCGACGTCGAGGGGTTCGAGCTGCCGGTGCTGCAGGGTGCGCAGCAGACCATCGCCGCCAGCCCGGGCATCATCGTGCAGACCGAATTGGTGGCGCGCCACGCGGCGCGCTACGGCCACCGGCTGGACGCGATCGGGGAGCTGCTGCGCCGCCTCGGCCTCAGCCCCTACCGGCCAAAGAACGGCACGCTGGTGCCGCATGCCGGGCCACTGGAGGGCGAATTGCTCTGGCAGCGCGGCTGAGGGCGGCATCCCCTCAGGCCCCCACCAGGGCGGGCGGGCGGCCCGCCCTGGGCGCCGCCCCGGCAAGGCCGGCGAGGAACCCCTCCAGCACCAGGAGCTGCCAGAGCGCCTGGGCATGGTCGAAGCGGCCGGATTCATGCTCCTCCGCCAGCCGGGCCAGGGCCGCAGGATCGAACAGCCCGCTATCCAGCATCGGCGCGCCGAGCAGCCGCGCCTTCACCTCCGCCCCGCGGCGGCGGAACTCCCCGCCGATGGCGTCCGCGAAGCCGCGCTTCGGGCCGTGGAGCAGGCTTTCCGGCAACAGCGGGGAGAGCGCCTGGCGCAGCACATGCTTGCCCACCTGCCCCCGCAGCTTCAGCCCGGCGGGCAGGGCCAGGCCCCAGGCCACCAGGGCGGGGTCGAGGAGCGGCGGCCGCACCTCCAGCGAGACGGCCATGGCCGTGCGGTCCGTCTTCACCAGGATGTCGCCGGGCAGGTAGCTGTGCAGGTCGGCGTATTGCGCCTGCAGCAGCCCGTCATCGGGGTCGCATTCCGCCATCAGCGCGGCGATGCGGGCGGCCGGGTCGTGGCCGTCCACCGCGGCGCGCTGGGCCGGGGAGAAGAGGCCGCGGCGCCTGCCATCCCCCAGCTTGCAGACGGTGCGGTAGTAGCCGAGGGCGGCGTCCAGGCTCAACTCGGTGAAGGTGGCCTTCGCCCGCAGCCAGCGGGGGGCGCGGTCCAGCTTCGGGTAGATGCGGGCCAGGGTGCCGAAGACCTGCCGCCGGGTGCCGGGGGGCAGCAGCCGGCGCACCCCCTCCGCCATCCGATGGAAGCGGTAGCGGCGATAGCCGGCGAAGACCTCGTCCCCGCCATCGCCGGAGAGGGCGACCGTCACGTGCTTCCGGGCGAGGGCGCAGACGGCCAGGGTGGGCACGGCGGAATGGTCGCCGAAGGGCTCCCCGAACAGCCGCGCCTGCTCCCTCGCCGCGCCGAGATAGTCGGTGGTGCCGGCCTCCGCATGGTGCTCGGTGCCGAAGCGGGCGGCGGTCTCGGCCGCCTGGGGGCGCTCATCGGCGCCGCCGGGGAAGCCGATGGTGAAGGTGGCGAGCGGCCCGGCCTTGGCCCGCGCCGCATGGGCGACGACGGCGCTGGAATCCACGCCGCCGGAGAGGAAGGCGCCGAGCGGGACATCCGCCATGAGCTGGGCGCGGACCGCATCCTCCAGCCGCCGGGCCAGCTCGGCCGGGGCCTCCGCCGGGGCGGGGGCGGCTTGGCGCGGCGCCTGCCAGTAGCGGCGCGGGGCGGGCCGCGCCGCCTCCCCCCGCCGCAGCAGCAGGGCATGGGCGGCGGGCAGCTTGCGGATGCCCTGCCAGAGGCAGTCCGGGTCCGGGACGTAGCCGAAGGCCAGATAGTCCTCGACCGCCACGGGGTCGATCCGGCGGGGCAGGGCGGGCAGGGCGGTCAGCGCCGCGATCTCCGAGCCGAAGGCGAGCGTCCCGTCCGGCAGCCAGGCATAGTGCAGGGGCTTCTCCCCCAGCCGGTCCCGCGCCAGCAGCAGCTCCCCCCGCCTGCGGTCCCAGAGGGCGAAGGCGAACATGCCGGAGATGCGGTCCAGCACCCCCGGCCCCCATTGCCGCCAGCCGAGCAGGATCGCCTCGGTATCCGACCGGGTGCGGAAGCGGTGGCCGGCGGCCTCCAGCTCCGGCCGCAGGGCGAGGTGGTTGTAGATCTCGCCGTTGAAGCAGAGCGTGACCTCGCCATCCTCCGAGCTCATCGGCTGATGGCCGCCGGCGAGATCGACGATGGCAAGGCGCCGGTGACCGAGGGCGAGATGCGGCTCGAGGTGGAAGCCCTCGCCATCCGGGCCGCGATGGCGGATCGCGTCGGCCATGCGCTGCACCAGGGCGCGGGGGGGCAAGGCAGGGTCGTGCGGATGGAACAGACCGACGATGCCGCACATATGGAGAAGATCCTTCGCCTGCAATCGCCTGGTGGTGTTAGCGCGTTCGGGCCGGGCGCGCATCAATTGGTGAGAGGCGCGGGCTCACGGTCCCGTCATGCAACGACCCCGTGATTAAGCCCTTGTTCATTGCCGAGGGGTAAATCCGCGATGGCGGATGCCATCCGGTCCCGTCACCTGCCCGAGGAGGAGCCGCCGCCCATGCAGCATCCGTTCCCTTCCCGCGCCCCCGCGCTGGCCAAGCCGGCGGGCGAGGCGGCGGAGCTGGGCGGGCTGCCGGACCGGCTGCCCTGGCCGATGGCTGGGCTCGTCATCCTCGGCCTGGCCCTTGGCGCCTGGCTTGCCATCATCTTCGGCGTGGCGCGGGCCCTCGGCCTGCACTGAGGCTGCCGGGGCCCGCTCCGCGACCGCGCCGCTGCGCCGGTTCCCCGCACATCCGCCCGCCGCCTGCAATCCCGCAGGCGCAACCAGCCCCCACGGCGCCGCAGGGCGGCCCGTGGGGCGGGTGGTCAGCTCTGCCGTTCCACCATCATCTGCTTGATCTTGCCGATGGCGGCCGCCGGGTTCAGCCCCTTCGGGCAGGTCCGGGCGCAGTTCATGATGGTGTGGCAGCGATACAGCCGGAACGGATCCTCGAGATTGTCGAGCCGCTCGCCGGTCGCCTCGTCGCGGCTATCGGCGATCCAGCGATAGGCCTGCAGCAGCACCGCCGGGCCCAGGTAGCGGTCGCCGTTCCACCAGTAGGAGGGGCAGGCGGTGGAGCAGCAGAAGCAGAGGATGCATTCCCAGAGGCCGTCGAGCTTGGCCCTCTCCTCCTTGCTCTGCAGCCGCTCCCCGTCCGGCGGCGGCGGGGTGTCGCTCTTCAGCCAGGGCTCAACGCTGCGGAGCTGGGCGTAGAGCTGGGAAAGGTCCGGCACCAGGTCCTTCACCACCGGCATGTGCGGCAGCGGGCTGATCTTCACCTCGCCCTGCACATCCTCGATGGGCTTGAGGCAGGCGAGGGTGTTCAGCCCGTCGATGTTCATGGCGCAGGAGCCGCAGATGCCCTCGCGGCAGCTCCGGCGGAAGGTCAAGGTGGTGTCGACCTCGTTCTTGATCTTGATGAGGGCGTCGAGAACCATCGGCCCGCATTTGTCGAGGTCGATCTCATAGGTGTCCGTGCGCGGGTTGGCGCCGCTGTCCGGATCCCAGCGATAGATCTTGAAGGATTTGACGTTCTTCGCCCCCGGCTCCGCCCTGTAGGTCTGGCCGGTGGTGATGGTGGAATTCTTCGGCAGGGTGAACGTGGCCATCAGGCGAAAGCTTTCCTTCGAAGATCGGGGCGACGGGGACAGGGCGGCGGCGCCCTGCCCCCGGGAGCAATGCGCTAGTAGACGCGGGCCTTGGGCGGGAAGACCTGCACCTCGTTCGTCAGGGTGCGCATTTTAACGTCGCGGTAGTCGAGCTTCACCGTGCCCTTCTCATCCACCCAGGCCAGGGTGTGCTTCATCCAGTTGGCGTCGTCGCGCTCCGGATAATCCTCCTGCGCATGGGCGCCGCGGCTTTCCTTGCGCGCCTCGGCACCGACGATTGTCGTCATCGCGTTGCCGAGCAGGTTGTCCAGCTCCAGCGCCTCCATCAGGTCGCTGTTCCAGATCAGGCTGCGGTCGGCGATGCGGATGTCGCTGTAGCCGGCATGGACCTTCTGCATCTTGTCCACGCCCTCCTTCAGCAGCTCGGAGGTGCGGAAGACCGCGGCATGGGTCTGCATGGTGCGCTGCATGTTGAGGCGTAGATCGGAGACCGAGGTGCCGCCCTTGGCGTTGCGCACGCGGTCGAGGCGATCCAGCGCCTTCTCCCCGGCGCCCGCCGGCAGCGGCGCCTGGCTGGCGCCCGGCTTCACGATCTCCGCCGCCCGGTGCGCCGCGGCGCGGCCGAACACGACGAGGTCGAGCAGCGAGTTGGTGCCGAGCCGGTTGGCGCCATGGACGGAGACGCAGGCCGCCTCGCCCACCGCCATCAGGCCGGGAACCACGCGGTCCTGGTCCTGCGCCGTCGGGTTCAGCACCTCACAATGGATGTTCGTCGGGATCCCGCCCATGTTGTAGTGGACGGTCGGGAGCATCGGGATCGGCTCCTTCGTCACGTCCACGCCGGCGAAGATCTTCGCCGTCTCGGAGATGCCCGGCAGCCGCTCATGCAGGATGTCGGCGCCAAGGTGTTCCAGGTGCAGGTGGATGTGGTCCTTCAGCGGGCCGACGCCGCGGCCCTCGCGGATCTCCATGGACATGGCGCGGGAGACGACGTCGCGGCTGGCCAGGTCCTTCGCGGTCGGCGCGTAGCGCTCCATGAAGCGCTCGCCCTCCGAGTTCGTCAGGTAGCCGCCCTCGCCGCGGGCGCCCTCCGTCACCAGGCAGCCGGAGCCGTAGATGCCGGTGGGGTGGAACTGCACGAACTCGTTGTCCTGCAGCGGCAGGCCGGCGCGCAGCACCATGCCGCCGCCATCGCCGGTGCAGGTGTGGGCGGAGGTGCAGGAGAAATAGGCGCGGCCGTAGCCGCCGGTGGCCAGCACGGTCTGCTGCGCCCGGAAGCGGTGGATGGAGCCATCCTCCAGGCACCAGGCGACGACGCCGCGGCAGGCGCCTTCCTCATCCATGATGAGGTCGAGGGCGAAATACTCGACGAAGAATTCGCAATTGTGCTTCAGCGACTGCTGGTACAGCGTGTGCAGGATGGCGTGGCCGGTGCGGTCGGCGGCGGCGCAGGCCCGCATCGCGGGCTCCTTGCCGTAGTACTTCATGTGGCCGCCGAAGGGCCGCTGGTAGATCTTGCCGTCCTCGGTGCGGGAGAAGGGGACGCCGTAATGCTCCAGCTCGATGATTGCCGGGATGGCCTCGCGGCACATGTATTCGATGGCGTCCTGGTCGCCCAGCCAGTCCGACCCCTTCACGGTGTCGTACATGTGCCAGCGCCAATCGTCCTCGCCCATGTTGCCGAGGGCGGCGCCGACGCCACCCTGGGCGGCCACGGTGTGCGACCGCGTGGGGAAGACCTTGGTGATGCAGGCGGTCTTCAGGCCGGCGGCGCCCATGCCGAAGGTGGCGCGCAGCCCGGCGCCGCCGGCGCCGACCACGACCACGTCGTAGGTGTGATCCACGATGCGGTAGGCGCCGCGGGAGGGGGAGGTGATCGCGTTCATGGTCCGGTCTTCCTATCCCGTGGCGGCGCTCAGACCGCGATCCGCAGCACCGCCAGCGCGGCGACGAGCGCCAGCAGCCAGCAGACGGCCTTGGTCGCAAGGATGCCCGCCATCTTCGCCCATTCGGAGTTCGCGTAGTCCTCGATGATGACCTGGATGCCCGAGGCGGTGTGCTGGAAGGCGATGCCGATGGTCGCCAGCAGCAGCACGGCGTTCACCGGGCGGCCGATCCAGGCCAGCGTCGCCGCGTAGCTGTCGCCGGCCAGCAGGGCGGCGGAAATCGTGAACCACAGCATCAGCGGCAGCAGCGCCATGGAGCTGACGCGCTGCATCCACCAATGATGGGTGCCCCCCTTGGCGGAGCCGAGGCCGCGAACGCGGCCGAGCGGGGAGCGGAGCGTGGCGTGGGCGCCGGTTTCGGTGGCCATGGCGTCTCTCCCTCAGCCCCAGGCGATGATGGCGATGAGCCAGGTGAGCAGCGTGGCGACGCCGGTGCCGATCAGCACCCAGCGGCCGCTGCGGTAGGTGGTCTGGATGTCGTAGCCATAGCCGGCATCCCAGGCCAGGTGGCGGATGCCGTTCAGGGTGTGGAACCAGGCGGCCGCCGTCAGGCCGAACAGGCCGAGCA
>NZ_JAMZIK010000190.1 GCF_024178315.1 Siccirubricoccus soli
GCGCGTGCTGCTGCAGGGGCGGCAGGGCAGCCGCGGCCCGGCGCGGCTGGAGCCGGGGCTGGTGCTGCATGACGAAGCCGGCTTCACCCCGGCGGCGCAGGCCGTGCTGGGCGCTGCGGCGCCGCTGCCGGGCGCGGGCTGAGCGGCTGCCCGACCAGGGCGTCGCCTGCCCGCGGCCCAGCGCAGCCTCCGCAGCTACCTCTGCTCGGTCGCCGCCACATCCCCCGCCAGACGCTCGGCCTCCGCCCCGGCGGCGATGCGGGCCGCCTCCGAATGCTCCCAGGCGGCGGCGAAGGCCGGGCCGGACTCCGGCTCGTCCGGCACCGCCTCGCCGCGCCGGAAGGCCTCGAACAGCGCTGCCTGCCGGGCAAGCTCCCGCGCCAGCGGCGCATCGACCGGGCGGCGGCCGTGCCGGGGCGGCATTTCGAACAGCCCGTTGGGGCAGTAGCGGTCATCGTCCCACCCCGGATGGGAGACGACCGGGTAGAGGCAGAGCCCGCTGATCGGCACGCCAGCGCGCATCGCCGCCCGTGCCTCGTTGCAGACATAGCGGAGCCAGGGGGCGCGCGGCGCGCCCTCGATGCTCGTCTCGGTGATGATCATCGGCCGCCGGTAGCGCGCATGGGCGTCGCGCAGCAGCTCGCGGAACGGGCGGTGGCGCGGATCGCCCAGGCGCACCGTCCGGCCCGCCTCGCCCTCCCGCTCCCACTGGTTGTTCCAGTAGTAATTCACCCCCATCACGTCGAAGCCGTCCGGGCCGCCGCCGAGTTCCGGCCAAGCCAGGCCCAGCAACCCGTTCCAGCCATCCCATTGCGAGCGGTCATAGGCGGCGGCGGTCTCGGCATCCTCCGGCCGGTGCGGCAGCACATGGATGAGCGGATCCACCGCGATCACCCGCGTGCCGGGCACCGCGGCGCGCGCCGCGCGCCCGGCCGCGAGATGGGCGGCGACCAGCTTGGCCTTCAGTTCGCCGCCGCGGTCCCGCGCTCCGGGGTTGAAATAGCCGACCTCGCCGCCGGCCCAGGACCAGAAGGAGATCTCGTTGACCGGGCAGAGGATGGGCGGCTGCCCCTCCTCCTCCAGGCAGAGCCGCGCGAAGGCGGCAGCGTAGCGGGCCAGCGCTGCGGCGAAGCCCTCCTCCAGCGGGTCCAGATGGTCCGGATAGCCGTAGTGGCATAGGTCCCAGGCCACCCGCACCCCGGCCTTGCGCGCCGCCCGCATCAGCGGCAGCACGGGCGACCAGTCGTAGCGCTCCGGCACGCGCTCGATCAGGTGCCAGCGCGCGCCGTCCCGCGCGCCCCGCAACCCCTGCGCGGCCAGCGCCGCGTAATCCTCCTCCGCCAGCAGATCGTGGCGGGTGGCGGCGATCAGGTCCAGCCGCCGGCCATCCTTGCGGCGCTGCGCGGAACACTCGAAGCCACCGAGGAAGAAGCCCGGAAAGGGGCTGGACGCCATCGCATCCGGCATCCCTCACTCCCCCGCCGCGGCAAGGAAGCGGCCGTCATTCGCCGCGCGCGGCGGCACCTCGGCCTCGATGCGGCGGAAGGTCGCCAGCGCCTGCGCCACCACCTGGTCCATGTTGTAGTAACGGTAGGTGGCGAGGCGGCCGACGAACCACACATCCGGCACGGCATCCGCCAGCGCCTCGTAGCGCTTGTAGAGCGCGGCATTCTCCGGCCGCGGCACCGGGTAGTAGGGGTCGCCCTCGGCCGCCGGATATTCGGTGGTGATGGTGGTCTGCGGATGCACCTGCCCGGTGAGGTGCTTGTATTCGGAGATGCGGGTGAAGGGCACCTCCTCCCCCGGGTAGTTCACCGTGCCGACCGGCTGGAACCACTCGCGGTCCAGCGTCTCGTGCCGGAAGCGGAGGGAGCGGTAGGGCAGCCTGCCGTGGCGGTGGCCGAAGAACTCATCCACCGGCCCGGTCCAGATCAGCCTTCGGTGCGGCAGGCTGTCCCGCACCGCGCGGTAGTCGGTGCCGGTCAGCACCGTGATGTTCGGATGGTCCAGCATCCGCCCGAACATCGCCGTGTAGCCGTGCAGCGGCATGAATTGGTGGGTGTCGGTGAAGTAGCGATCGTCATTGCTGTTGCGCGTCGGCACCCGGGCGGTGACGGACTTGTCCAGCTCCGAGGGGTCGAGGCCCCATTGCTTGCGGGTGTAGCCGCGGAAGAAGGTCTCATAGAGCTCGCGCCCGACGCGGGAGACGACGACATCCTCCGAGGAGCGGATCTCCGGCACATGCTCGGCGCGGGAGGCGAAGAAGGCCTCCACCTCCCCCTCCGTGGTCAGGGAGAGGTCGTGCAGCCGGTTCACCGTGGTGCGGTTGATCGGCATCGGCACCAGCCGGCCATCCGCCAGCCGCGCCAGGACGCGGTGCTCATAGGCGCGCCACCTGGTGAAACGCGACAGATGCGCGAAGACCTGGTCCGAATTGGTGTGGAAGATGTGCGGGCCGTAGCGATGCATCAGGATGCCCGCCGCATCCCTCTCGTCGAAGGCATTGCCGCCGACATGCTCGCGCCGGTCGATGATCGCCACCCGCTCGCCGCGGACGGAGGCCAGGCGCTCGGCGAGGGTGGCGCCGGCGAATCCGGCGCCGACGATGAGCCAGTCAAACATGGGCCTGGCCCGCGGCCGCCACGGCGGATCCGCCGCCCGCGGTCTTCGCCGCCGCCCTCGCCTGGATCAGCTCCTGCATCGCGGACCAGATCGAATCCCAGGAACAGCCGGCCAGGTGGCGATCGGCCTCTGCCCACCAGGAGAGGCGCGGCCGCGCCATCGCCGCCTCGGCCGCCGCGGTCACCTGCTCCGCATCGGCGGCGATGGCGACGAGGCCCTTCGCGCCCCAGTCGCGCACCACATCCACCACCGGCGTGGAGACCAGCGGCACGCCGGCCGCCAGGTATTCCGGCGTCTTGGTGGGAGAGATGAAGCGCGTCGATTCGTTCATCGCGAAGGGCATCAGCCCGCAATCCCAGCCGGCAAGGTAGGCCGGCAGCTCCGCCATGGCCTTGCCGCCGAGCCAGTGGATGTTCGGCCGGCGCGGCAGGCTGGCCGGATCGATCTTCACCACCGGGCCGACCATGACGAGGGACCAGTCCGGGCGGCGCGCGGCGACCGCATCCACCAGCGCGAGATCCATCCGCTCATCCACCACCCCGAACCAGCCGAGCCGCGGGCGGGGGATGCCGGCCTGGTCCGCAGGGCCGGGACCGGCGGCGAGGCGCGGCTCCCGCGCTTGGCCGAAATGGGCGACATCGACGCCCGAGGTGAATTGATGCACCGAGGGGTGCAGCCCGCGCTTCGCCTCATAGAGCGAGCGGCCGCCGGTGAAGACGATGTCCACCTGCTGCAGCAGCCGCCGCCCGAGCAGGAGCAGTCGCGGCGAGGCGCCGAGGAAGGCGGAGAGCTCGTCCATGCAGTCATAGACCGCGAGGCCGGGATGCAGATGCGCGGTGAAGGCGAGCGCCATCGGGGTGTAGTACCAGGCGATCGCCGGCTGCTCGCCGCCCAGCAACTCGTCCAGCAGGGCGCGCTGCGCCGCGTCGGAGGCCGCCTCGTCCAGGCTGTCCGGCAGCAGCGGCGTGGCGATCTCCACCCCCTCCGGCGTGCGCCGCAGCTCAAGACGCGGCAGGCCGGGGGCCGGGGCGCGGCGCAGCGGCTCCTCGAAGAACAGCACGCGATGGGACCGGGCGGCACGGGTGAGGAGATGCTGCGGGCGCTGGAAGACGAAATCCCAGCGCAGATGCGAGAGGCAGAGCAGCAGCGGCTTGTCCGCGATGCGCGATACGTGCGGAATGATATTTCTCCTGGAATGACTTGGAGGCATGGGAGCCCGGGACGACCACCTGATCCGCCAGGGCGGGGGGCGGCCGCGTCACGGGTGGCGGCGGCAGGGAGGACGCAGGCGAGACAGGTGCCCGGCACCTTCGCAGCGAATGGCAAGGCGCCGGAGTCGGACGGTTCAAGCGAGGCGCACCCGAACCTGCCGGGGGTAACGCCCGAAGCCGTGATCGTTTGCCGCCACGCCCGGCATGCGCGGAGATGTGTGCGGCGCGGGCGGCACGCGGCGCGCAGCAAGGCCGCGCCTGCCATGCAGCCTTACCGGCTGGATCCCCTGTTCCTGGGAACACGATGTCCGGCGCAGGCCGCTCTCGGCGCCGGCCAGGAGGAGTCTCTCCCTCAACTGGAGAAAGAGCGCTTTCCATCGCGGCCAGGTTGCCGCGCGACGCAACAAGCGGAGATGGCGTCGCGCCCAGGCCGAACCCGACCCGATGCCAGGCCGTTTCCTGCAGCAGCCGCCGATCCGGCGAATCCTGATGCGGTCTGTCGGGCCCGGCGCAGCCTCAGATGCATGCCTCAGCGATATCCGACGGGCGATCCATCCCGCCGGATATCGCACCAGGAATCGGCCAAAGGAGATCGCCATGCCCCGCGGGGATAAATCCGCCTACACCGGCAAGCAGAAGCGCCAGGCGGAGCATATCGAGGAGAGCTACGAGAGCCGCGGCGTCCCGGAGAAGGAGGCCGAGCGCCGCGCCTGGGCGACGGTCAACAAGGAGACCGGCGGCGGCAACAAGAGCGGCTCCGGCCGCGGCAAGCCCGACACGCATGTCTCCGCCAAGCGAGGCGGGAAGATCGGCGGCCAAGCCGCCGCCGCGCGTCCGGCGGCGGCACGCTCGGCCGCGGCGAAGAAGGCGGCCGCGACGCGGAAGCGCCATGCGGCGGAGGCACATTCCTGAGCCGATGGCGGCCGCCGCGAGGCGACCGCCCGAGAGGCACCATCCGCCACGCCCGGCCGGCGCGGCGCCGGCCTATTTGTCGTCCGAATCCGGATGGCGCAGGTGCCAGAGCCGCTCATGCGCCGCCACCAGGCTTTCCATGTTCCGCCGGCGATTGGCGTCCGGGGAGACGGGGCGGCGCGTCAGCATCATCTCCAGGATGCGCAGCAGCTGCTCCGCCACCTCGAAATCCGCCTGGTCGCAGGCATGGTGGAAGGCGATCAGGATCTTGTCGGAAAGCCGGCGGCTATGCCGGGGCGCGGCCGCCCCGCGCCCGGTCTCCCGCCCGCCCTCCAGGTCGGAAGCCTCATCCACCATCAGCTGCTCCCCGCGCCATCCATGCCGCCGTGGCCATGCCGCCCTGGCAGGATGCCGAATCGTCGGCCCGCCAATCTAGGACAGCCCCTGCAAAAAGACTGCTCAACTCCGCCGAGAGGCGGCGCCGAGCTGGGCCTGCACCGCCGCCGCCATCGCCTCGGGCGAGGTGTCCGGGCGGAACAGGCTGCGTACCCTGGCATCCGGTCCCACCAGATACACAAAACTGGAATGATCCATCAAGTAATCGGTCATGTCGGGCCTTTGCACCTTGGCATAATAGACGCGGAAGCGGCGCGCCGCCTCCGCCACCTGCTCCGGCGTGCCGGTCAGCCCCTGCAGCCGCGGATGGAAGCGGCTGACGTAATCCGCCAGATGGGCCGGCGTGTCCCGCTCCGGATCCACGCTGACGAAGACCGGCACCACCTGCTCCGCCAGCGGGCCCAGCTGGTCGAGCGCGGCGGTCATCGCGCCGAGCTCCGTCGGGCAGACATCCGGGCAGTAGCTGTAGCCGAAATAGACGAGCATCCAGCGGCCGGCATAATCGCGCTCCGTCACCGCGCGGCCGTCCTGGTTCACCAGGCTGAAGCTGCCGCCCAGCGTCATGCCCTGCGGCAGGGAAATGCCGCCCATGGCGGCCACCGGCGCCTGGCCGCCGAAGAGCTGCGCGATGCGGTTGGCGAAGGCATCCACGAGGCTCTCTTCCGGCGCGCGCGTGGCCCAGGCAAGCGCCCAGGCGCCGCCGAGCAGCAGGATCAGCAGGAAGGCCAGCAGCCGGATGACGCGAAGCATGGCGCGCTTGATAGCGGCAGAGCCGGCCCCGCGCCAAGCTTGGTCGGCATCGATACGATGGCCAGGACGCCCAGAATGCGTGGTCGGCCGACCGATGCCGGCGGGCCGGGCCCCGCATCCGAGAGGAAGGCGCCTTTCGGAACGGCCCTCGGTCTCCGGTCCGGCGGGCGTCGCTCCAGGGCCGCCGGCGCTTGACGTCAGTGACCTGCCTGGGAGCCTGCCTGGCCGCTCCGTTCGCCGGACATCCGGCGAAGGGCGCAGGCAGGACACCGGCAGGGGCCGAAAAGCCCCTGGCTTGCCCGGGTCCGCGCCCGGGGGCGCGCCGCCGGGCCGGCGTCAGGCGAAAGCCTCGTCCCAGCTCCCCATGGTGCTGGCGCGGGAATACTCGGTGGCGCGGTTCTCGAAGAAATTCGTGTGCTCCACCGCGTTCAGCATCTCATCGAGCCAGGGCAGCGGGTTCCGCTCGATGTTGTAGAGCGGCTCGAGCCCGAGCTGCTGCAACCGGCGGTCGGCGATGAAGCGGATATAGGTCTTGGTGTCCTCGGCGTTCAGCCCCTCGACGCCACCCAACTCGAAGGCGAGATCGATGAAGGCATCCTCGTGTTGCACGATGGTGTCGCAGATCTCGGTGAGGTCGCGCTTCAGCTCCTCCGTCCAGATCTCCGGATTCTCCTGCACGAAGGTGCGGAAGAGGCGGATGATGGAGTTGCAGTGCAGCGTCTCGTCCCGCACCGACCAGGAAACGATCTGGCCCATCCCCTTCATCTTGTTGAAGCGCGGGAAGTTCATCAGGATGGCGAAGGAGGCGAAGAGCTGCAGCCCTTCGGTGAAGGCGCCGAAGGCGGCGAGGGTCTTGGCGATCTCGGTCTTCGAGTCCACCCGGAAGCCCTGCATGTAGTCGAATTTGTCCTTCATCTCCTTGTAGCGGAGGAAGGCGGTGTACTCGACCTCGGGCATCCCCACCGTGTCCAGCAGGTGGGAATAGGCGGCGATGTGGATGGTCTCGATGTTGCTGAAGGCCGACAGCATCATGAGCACTTCCGTCGGCTTGAACACCTGGGAGTAGTGCTTCATGTAGCAGTTGTTCACCTCGACATCCGCCTGGGTGAAGAAGCGGAAGATCTGCGTCAGCAGGTTCCGCTCGGCGGGGCTGAGGTTGCGCTGCCAGTCCTTCACGTCGTCCGCCAGCGGCACTTCCTCCGGCAGCCAGTGGACGCGCTGCTGGGTGAGCCAGGCGTCATAGGCCCAGGGGTAGCGGAAGGGCTTGTAGACCGGGTTGGCGGTCAGGAGGTCGAAGCGCACAGGATGGGTGTCCGGGGAGAAATTGCCGTCGGCCATGATACCCGCCATTGACTTGCGTGGGGTAGGCAGCAGTCGCCGGCCTGCCTACTGGCAGGCCAGGCACTCTTCGTAGTCCGTGCTCGCCTCGGCCTTCGCCAGCACCAGTTCCGGCCGCGCCTGCGGCACATGCGCCGCCATGATGTCGCCCTGGCCGACCACCTTCTCGCTGATGGTGTCGGCGCGCTGGATGGACAGGCTGCGGCAGTAGTAGAGGCTCTTCACCCCCTTCTTCCAGGCCTGCATGTGGATCTGGTGCAGGTCCCGCTTGTGCACATTCGCCGGCAGGAACAGGTTCACCGACTGGCTCTGGCAGATGAAGGGCGTGCGGTCGGCGGCATGCTCCACCACCCAGCGCTGGTCCAGTTCGAAGGCGGTGCGGAAGGTGGCCTTCTCCTGCTCCGTCAGGAAGTCCAGGTGCTGCACGCTGCCCTTGTTCACCGTGATGCTGGTCCAGGTGTCGGCATCGTCGCGGCCATGCTTCGCCAGCACCTTCTTCAGGTACGGGTTGCGCACGATGTAGCTGCCGCTGAGCGTCTTGTGGTTGTAGACATTGGCCGCGATCGGCTCGATGCCCGGGGACGCCCCGCCGCAGATGATGGAGATGGAGGCGGTCGGCGCGATCGCCATCTTGTTCGAGAAGCGCTCCATCACGCCGTATTCCGCCGCATCCGGGCAGGGGCCGCGCTCCTCCGCCAGGGCGCGGCTGGCGAAATCCGCCTGCTCCCGGATGTGCTTGAACATCTTCTTGTTCCAGACCTTCGCGATCACGCTCTCGAAGGGCACGTTCTGGCTCTGCAGGAAGCTGTGGAAGCCCATGACGCCAAGGCCGACGCTCCGCTCCCGCATCGCGGAGTACTTCGCCTTCGCCATGCTGTCGGGGGCGGTGTCGATGAACTCCTGCAGCACGTTGTCGAGGAAGCGCATCACGTCCGGGATGAAGCGCGGATTGTCCTTCCACTCGAACCAAGTCTCGAGGTTGAGGGAGGAGAGGCAGCACACCGCCGTGCGGTCCCGCCCGTGCTGATCCTTGCCGGTCGGCAGGGTGATCTCGGAGCAGAGGTTGGAGGTCTTCACCTCCAGCCCCGCCAGCTTGTGGTGCGGCGGCAGCGCCTTGTTCACATGGTCGGAGAAGATCAGGTAGGGCTCGCCCGTCTCGATCCGCGCCGTGAGGATGCGGATCCAGAGGCTGCGGGCCGAGATCTTGCGCACGATGGCGCCGTCCTTCGGGCTGGTCAGCGGCCATTCCTCATCGTTCTCGACCGCGCGCATGAAGGCGTCCGGCACCAGGATGCCGTGGTGCAGGTTCAGCGCCTTGCGGTTAGGGTCGCCGCCGGTCGGGCGGCGGATCTCGATGAACTCCTCGATCTCGGGGTGGGAGACCGGCAGGTAGCAGGCGGCTGAACCGCGGCGGAGCGAGCCCTGGGAGATGGCGAGGGTCAAGCTGTCCATCACCCGGATGAAGGGGACGACGCCGGAGGTCTTGCCGTTGCGCCCCACCTTCTCCCCGATGCCGCGGAGATTGCCCCAGTAGCTGCCGATGCCGCCGCCCTTGGCGGCCAGCCAGACATTCTCGTTCCACAGGCCGACGATGCCCTCGAGGCTGTCGGAGGCCTCGTTCAGGAAGCAGGAGATGGGCAGGCCGCGGGTGGTGCCGCCATTGGAGAGCACCGGCGTCGCCGGCATGAACCACAGCTTGCTGATGTAGTCGTAGATCCGCTGGGCGTGCGCGGCATCGTCGCCGAAGGCGCTGGCGACGCGGGCGAAGAGGTCCTGGTAGCTCTCCCCGGGCAGCAGGTAGCGGTCATCCAGCGTCGCCTTGCCGAAATCCGTCAGCAACGCGTCGCGCGCCCGATCCACCTGCACCTGATGGTGGCCTTCCAACTGAACCGCATCGAACACCGTTACGTCCCCCTCTCTCCCGCGGACCGGAGCATGCATCGCGGACGCTCTCCACACAAGATATTGGAGCAAGACCGCCACTCTAACACCAGATCAGGTAGGCAGTTCCAGCATTTCCGATATGCCGGAAAGCCAGGGGGAAGGCCAATGTTCGATATTTGTTCCCAACTTGCGGGCAATTCCCGGCCCCGTCAAGCGACCAGGCCGGCGCCTCGCCGCCGGGATTCGACCCGCCTGTGGCCAGAGAGTCACATCCTGTCATCCGGATCGATCCAGCCTCGCAGCCGGCAGCGCGCCAGGGCAGAATGCCTTGCGGCGGGGACGCGGCCGCTTGCCCTGCCACCCTGGCTCCTTCCCTTCGGCCGCCTCGCCCGCCTTCCGGGAGCCCTGGCATGACCCTGCCCGCCCGCCTGAGCCTTGCCGGCTTGGCCCTGCTGCTTGCCCTGCCCGCCCGGGCGGAGGAGGGGGTGACGCTGTTCAAGGTGGTCGGGCCGCGGGATGAGGTGACCATCGGCCTCACCGCCGCGGAGCTGGCGCGGCTGGGCAGCGGGCCGGGGGTGGAGCGGCTGGCGCGGGCGCTGGTGGCGGAGGGCCAGATCACCGCTTGGCGCTATGCGGTGGGCCGCGCCGCGGATGGCAGCACGCGCTACGCGGCGCGGGACCGGGTGACGATCCTGCGGCAGGAGACTCTGCGGATCGAGCCCTACCGGGCGGCCCTCCCGGTGGCGCCGCCGCCCACCGAGTAAGGCCGCCACGCTTCAGCGCTCCCCCGCGAAACCGCTGCGCGGCTTCGCGGGGACCCTGGATGGCTGAATTCCCCGGGGTTGCGCGGCCTTCCGCAGCCAAGCCGGAAGGCAACGGGTAGTGACGGGCTCGACAGGCGCGCCTGGCCGGCGAACCCATACCGGACTCCGGGAACCGTCGCTGCCGGCAGTGCCGGCATCCCCCCGGCGGGGCGCAGGGGCGGAGCCCCTGCTGATCGGCGCCCCGTTACCCCGGCTGCGGCCCGGCCGGCGGTGCCGGCGGCGCCATCCCCGGCCCCTGCGGCCCATGACCATGCGGCCCGTGGTGGTGGCGCGCCGGCGCCGGCACCTCGTCCAGGGTGATGCCGTTGTCGCCATTGGCATCGAGGGCACGGAACTTGGCCTCGATCATCGGGCGCACCTCCTCCAGCGTCACCTTGGCGTCGCGGTTGGCGTCCAGGGCGCGGAACATCATCGCCAGCATCCGCGCATGCGTCGGCCGCGGGCCGGCGCCCCGCCGGTCGGCGCCGTCCGGGCCGCCGCGGTCGGTGGCCGCCGGCATCAGCCGGGCGGAGAGCAGCTCCTCCATCACCAGCGCGCCGTCACGGTTGCGGTCGGCCTCGGCGAAGCGCTGCTGCACGAAGGCCCAGCTCTCGTCCCAGGTGATGCGGCCATTGTGGTCGGCATCCACCCGCTGGAACACCCCCACGGGCCCGCCATGCGGCCCTCGGCCGGCCGCCGGCGGGGCGGGCGGGGCGCCACCCGGGGCGGGCGGCGGGGCCGGCTGCGCCAGCGCCGGCACGGCCAGCAGCGCAGACCCGATCAGGGCAAGGCGGAGTGACTTCATCGGCATGTTCTCCTCGGACGGACCTGTCGGGCCCGGCATCCGGAACATGCGGGCGAAATGTAACGCCGGCATGACCGGAGCCTGGATCCGTGGTGAGGAAGGGTAACGCTCAGCCCGGCGTGCCGGCTTCGCCGAGGTCCCACCACAGCCCGGCGAAGGCCAGGATCCCCTCCCGCGCCGGGCCGGTCAGCAGGTGCTCGTCCGGGCCGTGCTGCTTGCAGCCATTGTAGCTGTGCGGCACCCAGACCAGCGGCGTGCCGAGATGGTCCATGAACACGTCGCCCGGCAGCCCGCCCGAGGAATTCGGGATGATCTGCACCCGCTTGCCGAGGCTCCGCTGCATGCTCGCCTGCGCCCAGCGCACCCAGGGATGGTCCGGCGGGGTGCGGGAGGCGGCCATGCGCACCCCCGGCTCGCGAATCTCGATATCGGCGAAGCCGTGCTCATCCAGGTGGCGCCGCAGCGCCGGGCCGAAGCCCGCAGGGTCGGTGTCCACCGTGTAGCGGATGTGGCAGGTGGCGCGGGCATCCGGCGCCACGGCATTCACCGGCGCCTCCGGCCGGCCACTGACCATGGCCAGCACGATGAAGCTGTTCCAGCCATAGATCTTCTCGGCGGGCGTCAGGCCGGGCTCGCCCCAATCGGGGTCGATGGTGGCGGCGCCCTCCGCGCCGCCCACCGGGCAGCCGGCGAGCACGCCGCGCACCTCGGCCGGCACGCCGTTCCGCGGCAGCCAGTCCCGCACCAGGATCTTCCCGCGGGCGTCGCAGATGCTGGCGATGGCATGGGTGAGGCGGATGGCCGGATCGGTGGTCAGCCCGCCCCAATGGCCGGAATGCACCCCACCCTCGCGCAGCTTCAGCACCAGGTCGAACTGGTAGATGCCGCGGGTGCCGGTGGCGATGGTCGGCAGCTCCGGGTCCACCCGTGGCCCGTCCGAGGCGATCAGCACATCGGCCGCCAGCAACGCGCGATTCGCCGCGACGAATTCCCGCAACCCGCGGGAGCCGCGCTCTTCCGCCATCTCCAGCACCAGCTTCACATTGAAGCCGAGGCGGCCGCCGCGCTCTGCCAGCACCGCCTCCAGCGCCGCCAGGTTGAGCGCGTGCTGGCCCTTGTTGTCCGCGGTGCCGCGGCCGTACCAGTGGTCGCCTTCCTCGGTCAGCGCCCAGGGGGTGAGGCCCTGGCGCCATTGCTCATCGAGCCCGCGGACGGTGTCGCCATGGCCGTAGAGCAGCACGGTGGGGCGGCCAGGGTCCTCGATCCGCTCCGCGGTCAGGATGGGGCCGAAGCCCGCCAGCGGATTCGGGTGGATGGTGGCGGTGAAGCCGAGCCGCTCCACCCAGGGGCGGATCGCGGTCTCCAGGTAGCGGACCAGCTCAGCCTCATAGGCCGGGTCCTGGGCGGTCGAGGGGATGGCGACGAGATCGGCGAGGAGGGATCTGAACCGCCCGTCATCGAAGAATTCCCTCGCCCTCTCGATGGCGCTTTCACGTGTGCCCATATGGCCCCCGGCAACGGAACTAAACGGCTGAGGATGGTCCGACTGATGCCCCCAGTCCACCTCGGCGCCCGCATCCGGTCGGCCACCCGTGCGGCCGCAGGGATGCCGAGGGGTCGGCCGGTCAGCCATCCGCCAGTAGCCGCCGCCAGGCCGACGCGCCGGGTAACCCTTCTCCGGCTGCGCCAGGGGCAACGGAGATGCCGCCAACCGTGCCCTTGGCTCGGACGCTGTCGATGGGCCGGCGTCAGGGAGAAATCCGTGCCGCATCATCCGACCGCCGGCTACTTTCGGATCCGCAAAAAACCGCTTGGCAACCAATCTACATAGCTATTAGTTTGGGCACGGTCGTATCCTTCGCAGGACATCCCTTTGACCCCCTCCGTTTCTGCCGCGCCCGGCGACGCAGCGTTGAGCGCGCGCCAGATGATGCACTACGACAACAACAAGAAATCGGTCGGTATCGCTTTCGCCTTGTGGTTCTTCCTGAGCCTGTTCGGCGGCCACCGCTTCTATCTGGGCCGGACCGGCACGGCCATCGTCATGCTACTCCTGACCTGCACGGTCTTTGGCATAGTGATCTCCAGCATTTGGGCATTAATCGACGCCTTCCTGATCCCAGGCATGGTGCGAGCGCATAACGACCGTCTCATTGCTATGATCGGATGACGGCAGGCGGGATATCCGGGCGTCAAGAGCTCGTCGAAGGTCGATCCGGCCCGGCCGTGATCGCGCCAAAACAATGAGTCGAGGCGGTTCACGCTGACCGTACTAGCGCGAACCGCACCAGCCTCCTGCCTGCCGGCATTTCCCGGATCGCCAGGCGATTCCGCCTGACCTGAAAATGCTCCAGGTGCCGCGGATTGAAGCAACGTCCGATCAGCCGAACTCAGCTGGTGACGTAGTTGCCCGGCCAGATAACAAACTGAACCGGGGCCCAGGAGCCAAGGCGAACGGAAGCGCCGGAGCGATGACCTCACGCCGTGCTTTATCCGCCGAGGGGCTGTAGCCGCGCCCCCATTGCAGGTCGAGCCGAGGAATACCCTGTTCCGCAGACCGTCTCCTCGGCGGGAGAGCGAATGCCAAGGAGGGCGGTGAGGCAGGGCGTCGCAGCGGTCCGCGCCGGGAGGTCGGCTACAGCGGACAATACATCTCGCTCCGCCCCCTACCTCTCCGCCTTCCACCTGAGGAACGGCGCCAGCTCCGCCAGCCGCCGCGGCGTCCCCACCGGCCCCACCAGCCGCAGCGCCACCGGCGGTGCCTCCGCCACCGGCCGCGCCTCCAGCCGCAGATCCAGCCTGCCCCGCGGAATGTCGATCTCGCCACCCGCCGTCGCCGCGCCGCCCTCCCCGGCCAACTCCGCCCGCTCCAGCTTCAGCCGTCCCTCCGCCAGGCTGCCCGCCAGCTCCAGCCGGTCGAAGGCGCTCGCGCCACCCTGCAGGGCCTGGCGCAGCCCCGCCTCGGCCGGGCCCAGCTCCGGCAGCTCCGCCGCCTGCTGCAGCGCGCCGAGCGAGAGCCCCGCCAGCACCCCGTCCCGCCCGGCCAGCTCCAGCCTGCCCGCCGCCGTCGCCGTCAGCGCCGCGGGGCTGTGGCCGGCGGCGTTCAGCCGCAGCTCCCCGGAATACAGCCCGGCCGAGAGATCCAGCGGCAGGCCGAAGAGCGGCCCGCCCAGCGCCACATCCGCCAGCGTCGCGGTCAGCGCCAGCCGCGGCGGCGCGGCGCCGGCCTCCAGCGCCGCCCCACCGCGCAGCGTGCCGCCGCCGAGCCGCCCCTGCACCCCCTCCAGCTTCAGCACCCCGCCGGAGAGGCGCAGCGTGGCGCTCGCCCCTTCCAGCGGCAGGGCGGTGCCGGCCAGCGTCACCCGCGCCGCCTCCAGCGCCAGCTCCGCCTCCAGCGCCTGCAGCGGCTCCAGCCGCAGCGGCTCCCGCGCCCACAGCCCGTGCCAGGGCAGCGGCAGGGTCTCCAGGCCGATCCGCCCGGTCAGCCGCGGCCGTGCCCCGCCGCCGGCCGCTGCGCCCCCCAGGGCCAGCGTCACCTGCGCCCGGCCGCGCAGCGCGCCCGCCACCAGGTCCAGATGTTCGGCCGTCAGGCTGTTCGCCTGGGCGTTGCTCTGGCCGGAAAGGCTGGCGACCAGGGCGAAGGAACCCTCCCCCAGCCAGTCCGGCACGCCGAGGCCGAGCTCCGCCAGCAGCCGCGGCGCGCCGGGGTGTCGCAGCGTCAACGCGCCGCTGCCGCGCCCGGCCTGGGTGTCCAGCGTGGCATTCGCCTCCACCCGCAGCTCGCCGAGATCGCCCTCCGCCTTCAGCGCCAGCGCCTCCGGCGTGCCGCTGCCGGCCAGGCGCAGCGCCACCTGCTCCGCCAGCAGCGGCGCCAGGGGCGCCCAGGCGCCGGGCAGCAGCGGGGCAAGGGCGGCGCCATTCCCGCCGCTCAGCTCCAGCATCAGATCCGGGAAACGCAGGGCGGGGCCGAGCTGGGCGGCGCCGGAGGCGGTGATGTCCACCTCCCCCAGCCGCAGCGCCAGGCGCCGCAGCGTGGCGCGGCCTCCCTCCAGCGTCGCATCCACCGCCGCGCGCTCGGCGACAAGGCCGCGCCAGCGCAGCGTCTCCGCCGCCAGCCGCAGGTTCACGTCGAACCCCGCCAGCTTCGCCGTCTCCGGCCAGACGGGCAGCAGCCCGTCCAGCTCCAGCCGGTCGAGGGTCAGGCCGAGGCCGATGGCCGGCCGCCCCCCCGCCGGCTGCCGCAGCACCCCGGCGCCCGAGACCTGCGTGCCATCCACCGTCGCCGCCAGATCGGCGATGCTGGCCTCGGTCTCGGAGAGGGCGAGGCGGAAGCGCCCCTCCGCCTCCCGCAGCCGGGACGGGTCGATCCCGGCCAGCGGCAGGCCGAGCGCGCCGAGCGTCTCCCGCAGATTCGGCGCGGCGAAGCGGAGGGCGAGTTCCAGCCGCGGCCCGGCGGTGGCGCCGGCCAGTTCCAGCGCCGTCTCCCCCGGCAGCAGGACGGAGACGTCGGAGAGGGTGACGCGGTCCCCCTCCAGGAAGGCGGCGCCGCGCAGCCGCCGCAGCGGCACGCCGGCCAGGGCGGTGGCCTCGGCGGAGAGATCGACCGAGACGGGGAGCGTGCCGCCCCGCGCCGCCCGCAGCGCCAGCACCCAGGCATCGAGGTCGAGCCGCCCGGCGGCGAGGGAGAGATCCAGCCGCGGCGCCGGCGCCAGGCGCAGCGTCACCGCCCCGCGCGCCGGCTGGCCGCCGAGCTCGAGGGTCAGGTCATCCGCCGCCAGCAGATCGGCCGAGGCGGTCAGCCTGCCGGTGGCGCGGAAGGCCTGGGCGGGGGCGGGCAGCAGGGCGGAGAGGTCGGGGCCGCTCGCCTCCAGCCGCCCCTCGAAGCCGCCGCCCGGCGCCAGCACGCCGCGCGCCGCCAGGGCGCCCTGGCCGAGCGCGACGGAGAGGTCGAGCGGCGCGATGCCGTCATAGCCGGCACGGCCGAGGCTGGCGTTGAAGCGAAGCTGGGCACCGCGGAAGGTGAAGCGGCCCTCGGCGGTGAGCGCCTCCGCGATCCCGCCCGTGGTCAGCCGCGCCTGCAGCCCTTCGAGCTGCAAGGTGCCGAGGAGGAGGCGGAAATCCTCCAGCCGCGCATCGAGGGTGGTGAGCCAGGGGGGCGGGCGGAAGCTGGGAAGCTGGGTGGGCGGCCAGGGCAGGGCGATGTCGCCGCCGAGCAGCGCGATCTCCCGCGGCTCCAGCCGCCCGGCCAGCAGGGCGGGCAGGTCCAGCCGCAGCCGCATGGCGCGGGCGCGGAGGGAGAGCCCGTCCGCATCCGGGCCGATCTCCACCTCCGCCGCTTCCAGGATGGGCTGGGGCAACAGGGAGAGGGTAACGCGCCCGCCCACAGCGACATGACGGCCGAGCCGGGCGGAGGCAATCTCCGTCAGTGGGCCGCGCCAGGCATCCCAGTCGAGGAAGCGCGGCCCGAACCAGGCGGCGGCCGGCAGCAGTACCAGCAGCGCGAGGAGGGCGAGGCCGAGCTTCCGCATCAGGCTGGATGACGATTCTGGGGCAGGTCGGGGGCCTTGCCCCCGAACCCCCACCGGGGGGTGGCCCCCCCCCCGGACCCCGGTGTGGGTTTCAGATTCGTGGGATCAGGTTGCCGATGCGGGCCGGAATCCGAAACGGCGGCCTGGGCCCTGGCCTGGCCTCGCCTCAAGCCGCCTTCCCCCATCCGCCGCCACCCGGCGTCTCGACCACCAGCATATCGCCCGGGGCCAGATCGGCGCTTCCGGTATTGCCCGGCATCTCCGTCACGCTGCCATCGGCGCGCTCCACCCATTGCCGGCCGGGCGCACCATCGGCGCCGCCCTGCAGCCCATGCGGTGCGACATTGCGGCGGGAGGCGACGACGACCGCCTGCATCGGCCGGAGGAAGCGGATGCGGCGGCGAGAGCCGTCCCCGCCGCGCCATCGCCCGGCGCCGCCGGAGCCGCGGCGGATGGAGAATTCCTCCAGCCGGACAGGGTAGCGCAGCTCCAGCACCTCCGGGTCCGTCATCCTCGTATTCGTCATATGCGTCTGCACCGGCCCCCAGCCATCGAATCCCGGGCCGGCGCCGACGCCGCCGCAGACCGTCTCGTAATACTGATACGTCTCGTCTCCGAACAGAACGTTGTTCATCGTCGCCTGGGCGGAGGCACAGGCGCCGAGGGCGGCAAGCAGCGCGTTGCAGGTCATCTGGCTGACTTCCGTGTTGCCCGCCACCACCGCCGCGCCGGGACGGGGGGAGAGGAAGGTCCCCTCCGGCACCACGATCTCCAGCGGCTTCAGGCAGCCGTCGTTCAGCGGGATCTCCTCCCCCACCAGTGCCCGGAAGCAGTAGAGCACAACGGCGCGGCAGACCGCGGCCGGGGCGTTGAAGTTCGAGGGCCGCTGCGAGCCGGTGCCGGTGAAGTCGATCACCGCCCGGCGGGCGGCGCGGTCCACCCGCACCGCGACCTTCAGCTTCGTGCCGTCATCGATGGTGGTCTCGAAGGCGCCGTCCGGCAGCTTCTCCAGCACCCGGCGGACGCTTTCCTCGGCATTGTCCATGACGTGCCGCATATAGGCCTGCACGGTCTCCAGACCGAATTCGCGCACCGCCCGCTGCAGCTCCTGCACGCCCTTCTCATTGGCGGCGATCTGCGCCTTGATATCGGCCACGTTCACATCCGGGGAGCGGGCCGGGTATCTCGCCCCGGCCAGCAGGGCACGGAATTCCGCCTCCCGGAACCGCCCCTGTTCCACCAGCAGGAAATTGTCGATGACGACCCCCTCCTCCTCCAGCGTGCGGGAGATGGGGGGCGTGGAGCCGGGGGTGAGGCCGCCGATATCCGCGTGATGGCCACGGCTGCCGAGGAAGAACAGGATCTCCTTCCCCGCCGCGTCGAAGACCGGGGTGATGACGGTGACATCCGGCAGATGCGTGCCGCCATTGTAGGGGTTGTTCAGCGCCACCACGTCGCCGGGGCGGAGCGAGTCGCCGCGCAGCCGGATGACGGTCCGCACGCTCTCGCCCATCGCCCCGAGATGCACCGGCACATGCGGCGCATTCGCCACCAGCCCGCCCGTCGCATCGAAGATGGCGCAGGAGAAGTCCAGCCGCTCCTTGATGTTCACGCTGAGCGAGGTGTTCTGCAGCACCGCGCCGGTCTGCTCGGCAATGGACATGAAGAGGTTGTTGAACAGCTCCAGCATCACCGGGTCGGGCTTCGTCGCGCCGGAGGCGCGCGAGTCAGCGGCATCCGCCACCCGGGCGGCGGCGCGGGGCTGCGTCCGGCGCAGCACCAGGTGGTTCAGCGGCGTCACCTCGGCCGTCCAGCCTGGCTCCACCACGGTGGTGGCGTTGGCCTCGCGGATCAGGGCGGGGCCGGGCAGGCGGTCGCCGGCGCAGAGCGCCTCCCGGTCGTAAACGGGTGCCTGGTGCTCGGCGCCCTCGGTGTAGAGCGCGATGGTGTCCAGCACCGGCACCGCTTCGCCCGCCGGGCGGGGGGCGAGCTTCGCCTCCTCCACCGCCTCGCCGGCGGCCGTCACCTCGGCAATGCAGGCTTCGACGATGACGGGGCGTTCCGGCGTGGCGAAGCCGAAGCGCTGGCGATGCGCGGCGGTGAAGGCCTCCACCACCTTGGCGTGGTCGTCGAAGGCGACGGGCAGGAAGCTGTCCGTCCCGGCATAGCGCAGATGCAGGCGCCGCGCGGCGACGATGCGCCCGGCCGGCGCGCCCTGCCTCAGCAGCTCCGCCCTGCCCTCCTCCGCCAGCGCATCGAGCCGGGCGGCGAGTCCCGCCATGGAGTCGGGCGAGAGCGGCTGCTCCACCGCCCCCTCGCGGATCACCGTCTGGTCGGCGAGGCCCATGCCATAGGCGGAGAGCACGCCGGCAAAGGGGTGGATGAACACCGTCTCCATGCCGAGCTGATCCGCCACCAGACAGGCATGCTGGCCGCCGGCGCCGCCGAAGCATTGCAACGCGGTGCGGGTGACGTCGTGGCCCTTCTGGATGGAAACCTGCTTGATGGCGTTGGCCATATTCGCCACCGCCACGCGCAGGAAGCCCTCCGCCACCGCGCGCGGATCCTGGGGCGTACCGGTCGCCGCCGCGATCTCCCGCGCCAGGGCGGCGAATTTCTGCCGCACCATCTCGGCGTCCAGGGGCTCATTGCCCTCCGGCCCGAAGACCGCCGGGAAATGCTGCGGCTGGATCTTGCCGACCATGACGTTCGCATCCGTCACGGCCAGCGGCCCGCCACGGCGGTAGCAGGCCGGGCCGGGCACGGCGCCGGCGGAATCCGGCCCCACCCGGTAGCGGGCGCCGTCGAAATGCAGGATGGAGCCGCCGCCGGCCGCGACCGTGTTGATGGCCATCATCGGCGCCCGCATGCGCACGCCGGCCACCAGCGTCTCGAAGGCCCGCTCGAACTCCCCGGCATAGAGCGCGACATCGGTCGAGGTGCCGCCCATGTCGAAGCCGATGATGCGGTCGAACCCCGCCATGCCGGCGGTGCGCGCCGCGCCGACGATGCCGCCGGCGGGGCCGCTGAGGATGGCGTCCTTGCCCTGGAAGCTGCCCGCCTCCGCCAGCCCGCCATTGGACTGCATGAAATACAGCCGCACGCCGGGCAATTCGCCCGCCACCTGCTCCACATAGCGGCGCAGGATCGGGGAGAGATAGGCATCCACCACGGTGGTGTCGCCGCGCGGCACGATGCGCGGCAGGGGCGAGGCCTGGTGGGAGAGGCTGACCTGGGTGAAGCCCGCCTCCCGCGCCAGCTCGCCGAGTCGCAGCTCATGCGCCGGATGCGCCCAGGCATGCATCAGCACGATGGCCACGGCGCGGATGCCATCGGCATGGGCCGCCGCCAGCGCCGCCTTGGCCGCTGCCTCGTCCAGCGGCTCCAGCTCGGCGCCATCCACCGCGACGCGGCCGCCGATCTCGGCGACACGCTCATGCAGCAGGTCCGGCAGCTTCACGTTCAGGTCGAAGAGGCGCGGGCGGGCCTGGTTGCCGATGCGCAGCATGTCGGCGAAGCCACGGTTCACCAGCAGCAGCACCCGCTCGCCCTTGCGTTCCAGCAGGGCGTTGGTGGCCACCGTGGTGCCCATCTTCACCGCCTCGATGGTGCCGGGCGGGATCGGCGCATCGGGCGCGAGGCCGAGCACCTGGCGGATGCCCGCCACCGCGGCGTCGCGGTAGCGGCCGGGATTCTCGGAGAGCAGCTTGGCGGTGGAGAGCCGCCCTTCCGGGTCCCGCGCCACGATATCGGTGAAAGTGCCGCCGCGGTCGATCCAGAATTGCCAGCCGCCCATTGCCTCATCTCCTGCCGATTGCGTGATGGCCACAGGCGGCCATGGGCGCAAGGCCCGGCCTCCTCCGGAAGAAATCATTGACGATTTATCGGTATTTCGTCAACGATACGCCCATGCCCAGGCCTGTCGTCTCCTCCGCCCATCTCGCCGCCGGCGCCTCCCCCGCGCTGTCGGAGCTGGAGTACGGGCTGATCCTGGCCGGGCATGCCTTCCAGCGCTGGATGGTGCTCTGCGCCGCGGCGGCCGGCGCGCCGGGGCTTTCCCCGACCGAGGTGCTGATCCTTCATACCGTGCATCATCGCGGCCGGCCGAAGCGGCAGGCGGAGATCCTGCTGGCGCTCGCCATCGAGGATGCGCACATCGCCACCTACGCCATCCGCAAGCTGGAGGCGGCGGGGCTGGTGCAGACCAGCCGCGCGGGCAAGGAGAAGCTGGTGGCGGTGACGGCAGCGGGTGCCGCGTTCTGCGCCCGCTATGCCGAGCTGCGGGAGGCGCTGCTGGCCCGCGCCGTGCGGGATGCCGGGCCGGAGGCGGCGAAGCTTTCCGACGCAGCGGCGCTGCTGCGCAGCCTCTCCGGCTTCTACGACCAGGCGGCGCGGGCTGCGACCACGGTATGATTCCTCCCCATGACGTCGCTGCGCGACGCCATGGGAGCCCTGGTATCGCTCCAGGATCAGCGCTTCGCACAGCCTGCCGCGGCAACGCCGCGACAGGGCAACGCCCCGCTTCCATTCCGTGCTTGACTCTGCCGCGCCGTCCTGGCCCGATGCTCCGCATGATCCCGCGCATCCCGGCTCGCCTGCTGCGACGCCGCCGCCCCCAGACGGTGCGGCACGTCGCTGTGCGGCCTGGACACGGGATCTGGGGAGGCTAGCCCTCCCGCCACCCTGCCAGAGCTTTCCGGCAACCCTGCCCACCCCATGCGGTCGGCAGGGTTTCTCTTATGCGCTGCCGGCCTGGAAGGATCCCCGCCATGGCCCTCCGTGCCGCCACCCTCGCCGATGTCACCGCCATCCGCGCCCTGACGCGCGACGCCTATGCCAAATGGATCCCGCTGGTCGGGCGGGAGCCGGCGCCGATGACCGCCGATTACAAGGCGGCGGTCCAGGCCCACCGCATCGATCTGTGGGAGGAGAGCGGCGAACTGCTGGCGCTGATCGAGACGGTGCTGCGCGACGACCATCTCTGGATCGAGAATGTCGCGGTGGCGCCGGCGCGGCAGGGCAAGGGCCATGGCACCGCCCTGCTGGCGCATGCCGAGGCGCTGGCCCGCGCCGCCGGCCGCGGCGAGACGCGCCTCCTCACCAACGCCGCCTTCACCGCCAACATCGCCTTCTATGAGCGGCTGGGCTACGCGGTGACGGCGCGCGAGGCATTCCCCGGCCGCGGCACCGCCGTGTTCATGGCCAAGCGCCTGGCTCCATAGCGCCCGGGCACACACCGTCTTGCCCGTTGCCCTGCCGCGGCTTTGCCGCGGCAGGCTGTGCGAATCGCCGCTCGCCCAGCGCCTCCGGGCCTCCCATGGCGTCGCGCAGCGACGTCATGGGGATCTACTCCGCCGCCTGCGCCCAGCCCGAGGGCGTCGCCCCCACCGGCACCTCATCCGTGGTGGTCCGCCGCAGCTCCCGCACCTCGCTGAGGTCATAGGCCCGGCCGCGATGCAGGGTGCAGCGATTGTCCCACATCACCAGGTCGCCCACCGTCCAGCGATGCGTCCAGCGGAAGGCCGGCTGGGTCGCATGCTCCAGCAGGTCCAGCAGCAGCATCTTCCCCTCCGCCAGCCCCATGCCGAGGATCTTCCGCGCATGGATGCCGACGAAGAGCGCGGTGCGGCCGCTGCCCGGATGCACCCGCTTCAGCGGCCAGACCACCGCCGGCAGCGCCGCCTGCTGCTCCGCCGTGTACTGGTCGTCGCCCAGCAGCGTCATGCGCGAATGCAGCGCGAAATGCTCCGCCGCCAGCCCCTCCACCCGCGCCTTCAGGCGATCCGGCAGCGCGTCCCAGGCGGCGCGCAGGTCGCAGAATTCCGTCTCCCCGCCCCAGCTCGGCAGGCGCAGCGCATGCAGCATGGAATAGCTGACCGCCGGCGCCTGGAAGCTGCTGTCCGAATGCCAGAGCTGGTTGGCCAGGCTGCTGATCACCTTCCTGCTGTCGCGCGGCAGCGGCTTGCCGTCATCGCCGAGGTTCGAGATGTCGATCGCGGTATATTCCTGCAGCCGCTCCTGCTGCCGGCCGATCTGCTTCAGCCCGGGGTTGAGCGGGCCGAATTGCCGGGCGAAGGCGACCTGCTCCGGCTCCGAGAGGCGCTGCCCCGGGAAGAGCAGCACCGCATACTTGTCCATGGCGACGGTGACGGCGGCCACCTCCGCCGCCGCCAGGGGCCGCGAGAGGTCGAGGCCGCGCGCCTCGGCAACGAAGAGCGGGTGCAGCGGGCGCAGCTCGAGCGGCATGGCGTTCTTCCCTCCATCCTTGCCCCGGATGGTAGCGCGGCCGGCCGCCATGGTAAGCCTGCCCGATGAGCTTCTGGGGCAAGGTCATCGGAGGGGTGGCGGGGTTCGTCACCGGGGGGCCGCTCGGCGCCGTGGTCGGCGCCGCGCTGGGCCATGCGGCCGACCAGGGCGGCAGCCCCTTCGGCAACCTCCTCGGCCGTTCCGCCGCGCAGCAGGCGGCGGACATGGCCGCCCTGCTCGGCTCGAAGGAGCAGCTCTTCGCCATCTCGGTCGTGGTGCTGGCGGCGAAGCTCGCCAAATGTGACGGCGCGGTGAAGCGGGAGGAGATTGACGCCTTCAAGCGGCTGTTCCGCATCCCGCCCGAAAGCCTGCGCGAGGTCGGCCAGCTCTTCGACCATGCGCGGGACAGCCAGGAGGATTACCGCCCCTTCGCCGAACGGCTGGGCCAGACCTTCGCCGACAACAAGGGCATGCTGGAGGATGTGCTGGCCGCCTTCTTCCAGATCGCCCGCGCCGATGGCCCGCTGACCCGGGCGGAGGTCGCCTTCCTGCAGCGTGTCCAGCTCGGCTTCGGGCTGGACGCCGCAGCCTGGGAGCGGGCGCGGGACGGCCAGCGCCCGCCCGGCGCGGCGCCCCAGGCGGGGCCGGACCCCTATGCCATCCTCGGCGTGCCGCCGGAGGCGACGGATGACGTGGTGCGCCAGGCCTGGCGCAAGCTGATGCGGGAGAACCATCCGGACAGCCTGGCGGCGCGCGGCGTGCCGCAGGAATTCGTCCGCCGCGCCACGGAGAAGGTGGCGGAGATCAACGCCGCCTGGGACCGCATCAAGAGAGAGCGGAAACTGTGAACGCCGTCCCGCGGTCGCAGGCCCATACCTCGCGCCCGCTGCGCGGGCGGTGGGGACCGCATCAAGAGAGAGCGGAAACTGTGAACGCCGTCCCGCGGTCCCAGGCCCATACCTCGCGCCCGCTGCGCGGGCGGTGGGGACCGCATCAAGAGAGAGCGGAAACTGTGAACGCCGTCCCGCGGTCCCAGGCCCATACCTCGCGCCCGCTGCGCGGGCGGTGGGGACCGCATCAAGAGAGAGCGGAAACTGTGAACGCCGTCCCGCGGTCCCAGGCCCATGTCCTGCCCGCCCGCTGCGCAGGCAACGCGGACTGCATCCGGCGAGGGCCGACGTCATGAGTGGCGGCGCCACCGGCCGCCCCCCCCTGCCGCCGGCCTCGCCGCTGCCGCGCCCGGCCCCGAGTCCCAACCACGATGCCCGCCCGCCCGGCACCCCGATCGACGTGCTGGTGCTGCACTACACCGGCATGCGGAGCGGCCCGGAAGCGCTCGGCCGCCTGCGCGATCCCGCCGCCCAGGTCTCCTCCCATTACCTGGTGGAGGAGGACGGCACCGTCTTCGCGCTGGTGCCCGAGACGCGGCGTGCCTGGCATGCCGGCATCTCCCACTGGCGCGGCCATGCCCAGCTCAACGGCCGCAGCATCGGCATCGAGATCGTCAACCCCGGCCATGAATGGGGCTACCGGGACTTCCCGGCGCTGCAGATGGCGGCGGTCTGCGATCTCTGCCTGGAGATCCTCGGCCGCCACCCGATCCCGCCCTGGAATGTGGTGGCGCACAGCGACATCGCGCCGGACCGCAAGCAGGACCCCGGCGAGAAATTCGACTGGGAGGGACTCGCGGCCAATGGCGTCGGCCTCTGGCCCGGCCCGGCCGCCGCGCCCGTGCCGCCGGCGAGCGAGGCCCTCGCCCTGCTCGGCGCCATCGGCTACCGCACGGATCTGCCGCTGCCCGTGCTGCTCGCCGCCTTCCAGCGGCGCTGGCGCCCGGCGCTGGTGGATGGCCGGGCGGATCCCGGCACCATGGCCCGCCTCGCCGCGCTGCTGGCGGCGATGCGCGCGGCTGGCGCGCCACCGCTTGACCCCGCCCCACCGCCTGGCGCATAGCCGCGGCGCGTCAGGCGGCTGGACGACCGCGGGCTCGGCTGCAAGGCCGGGCCGGAGGAAAGTCCGGGCTCCACGGGAATACGGTGCCGGTTAACCACCGGCGAGGGCGACCTCAGGGAAAGTGCCACAGAGAGCAGACCGCCCAGGCCGGTTCGCCGCCCTGGGCAAGGGTGAAAGGGTGCGGTAAGAGCGCACCGCGGGGCCGGCAACGGTCCCGGCATGGCAAACCCCACCGGGAGCAAGGCCGAATAGGGGTGGCCGGCGGCGCGCCTTCGGGCGCGTGACGCAAGGGCGTTCCCGCCCCGCCACCCGGGTTGGCCGCGAGAGCCCTGCCGCGAGGCGGGCGATAGAGGAATGGTCGTCTCATCCCCGGTATCCCCAGGGATGGACAGAACCCGGCTTACAGGCCGCCTGGCGCCCTCTGTCCACAGTTTTCTCCCCAGCCTTATCCACCAACGCGTCGCCGAAAGAACAAAGCATGGCTGCCGGCTGCATGCCTGCGCAGATGTGTCAAGTTCTTGGAAATCTGTGCGACATTTCCGGTCAAGCCTCTGGAACCGCTCGAATTCGACCAGACGCTTAGTGCTGCGAAACGGTATTCGCGCTTGCTATCCCGGACTTTCCCATGTTATCCCGTCGTCATCCCGACAGAGGGGCCAAAACGCTCGGGGGGGCGAGCGGTCCCGGTGTCGGGTGGTCGGGCGAGCCGGTGGGGTCGGGGGGCCCCGCCGGCCGCTGATCGGGTGGGGCACGCCGTTGCCGGGGGGACGGTTGCAGGGCGATGTCCGATTTCGCGGGGACATTTCCGGGGAGCTTCGACGCGAAGAAGGGTCGCATCTCGGTGCCGGCCGCCTTCCGCTCCACCCTGGCCCGCCTCGGCGCGGAGGAGATCATCCTGCGCAGCTCCCGCTTCTTCCCTTGCCTCGAAGTCTGGCCGAAGCCCGACTACATGGCGGAGTTCGACCGCCGCACCGAGGGCCTTTCCAAGCTTTCCGCGGAGTACCAGGCGATCAGCCGCAAGCTGCTCGGCCGCGTCCACACGCTGCGCCCGGATGCCGAGGGCCGGGTCGTCATGCCCGCCCCGCTGGCCGAGAAGGCCGGGCTGGATGGCGAGCTGCAATTCGCCGGCCGCGGCGCCTTCTTCGAGATCTGGAACGCCGCCACCTTCGCCGAGGAGGAGGCGAAGCTCGACGCCCTGGACGACGGGGGCGACGTATGAGCGCGCCCGAGCCCGCCCCGCTCCAGGGCCATGTCCCGGTGATGCTGGCCGAGGTGCTGGCCAGCCTCGCCCCGCGCGACGGCGCCACCTATGCGGACGGCACCTTCGGCGGCGGCGGCTATGCGGCCGCCATCCTCGCGGCCGCTGCCTGCACCCTCTACGCCATCGACCGCGACCCGGAGGCGATCGCCCGCGGCGCCGCGCTGGCCGCCCGCTTCCCTGACCGCATTCATTTGCTGGAAGGCCGTTTCGGCGACCTGCTCGGCCTCATGCAGCGCGCCGGGATCGCCCGGCTGGACGGGGTGGTGCTCGATCTCGGCGTCTCTTCCTTCCAGCTCGACGAAGCGGCGCGCGGCTTTTCCTTCCGCGCCGACGGGCCGCTTGACATGCGCATGGAGAAGGCCGGGAAGTCTGCTTCGGATCTCGTGAACACGCTGCCGGAGTCGGAGCTCGCGGATATGCTCTTCTCGCTGGGCGAGGAGCGTCACGCCCGTCGGATCGCCCGCGCCATCGTCGCCGCGCGGCGCGAGGCGGCGATCACGACCACCTTCCGCCTGGCCGAGATCATCCGTGCCGTGACGCCGCGCGACCCTTCCGGCATCGACCGCGCGACGCGCAGCTTCCAGGCGCTGCGCATCGCGGTGAATGACGAGCTGGGCGAGGTGGAGCGCGGGCTGGACGCCGCGGCGCAGCTCCTCGCGCCCGGCGGCCGCCTCGTCGTCGTCGCCTTCCACTCGCTGGAGGACCGGATCGTGAAGCGCTTCATGGCGGCGCGCGCCGGGCGTGCCGGCGGTGCCTCCCGCCACGATCCGGGGGCCCTTGCCGGCCCCGCCGCCCCGGCCGATTACCGCCTCCTCACGCCGCGGGCGCTGCGCCCGGGCGATGCCGAGACCACCGCCAACCCGCGGGCCCGCAGCGCCAGGCTGCGCGCCCTCGAACGCCTGCCCGCCCACCGCCTGCCTCCGGAACGCCTGCCCCCAGAACGGGACGCCGCATGATCTTCCGACCGCTCAACATCGCCGGCTTCCTCGCCGCGGCACTCGCAGGGCTGCACCTCTACTCGACCAAGCACGAGGCGGCGCTGCTCGACCGCGAGCTGCGCACCATCGCCCGCGACATCGACGCGGCGAATGAGCGCACCCAGGCGCTGCAGGCGGAATGGGCCTGGCTGAACGAGCCGGAACGGCTGCGCGCCGTCGCCCAGCGCCACCTCTCGCTGGAGCCGATGCAGCCGACGCAGTTCCTCCGGCTGAACGAGGCGGAGCGGCGCATGCCGGCGGTCCTCGCCTTCGACGGGCCGCCCGCCCTCTTCGCCGCCCGGCCGCAGGACGTGCCGGAAGGGGAGAGCGTGGCGGTCGCCCTGCTGCCGCGCCTGTCGCCGCCGGTGCAGATCGCCCGTACCGAGCCGGCCGCGCCGGTCCCCGCCCCTGCCCCCGCCCCGTCCGCGGAGGCGCCGGAGGACGCGCCGCTCGCCACCCTGCCGCCGCCACCTGCCGCGCC
>NZ_JAMZIK010000191.1 GCF_024178315.1 Siccirubricoccus soli
GCGCCCGGCGGCGCCGGCGCCGGAGCAGCGCAATCCGCGGCTCTGGGCCGGAAATGGCGGGGCGCCGATCCCGGAGATCGGCTTCCTCGGCTTCGATGCCGGCCGCCCGGCGGTGGCGCCGCCGGATGCGGCGCCCGTGGCGCGGCGGTCCGGCCGTGGCTGAGCCGCGCGCTGCCATCGTCAGCGGGGCCAGCCGCGGCATCGGGCTGGCCATCGCGGAACGGCTGGCCGCCGATGGCTGGCGCGTGCTGCTGGCGGCCCGCAGCGGGGAGGCGCTGGCCGAGGCGGCGGCGCGGCTGCCCGGCGCGGTGGCGCATGCCGCCGACCTGCGGGACCCGGCGGCGGCCGAGGGCGCGGTGGCGGCGGCGGTGAAGGCGTTCGGCCGGCTGGACTTGGTGGTGAACAGCGCCGGCGCGACCCAGCGCGGCGATTTCCTCGAACTCTCAGACGCCGCCTGGGAGGATGGCTTCGCCCTGAAGCTGCATGGCGCGGTGCGGCTGACCCGCGCCGCCTGGCCGCATCTGCGGGACGCGGGCGGCAGCGTGGTGATGATCGCGGGCGTCGGTGGCCGGGTGGCGAGCGCCGATTTCACCATCGGCGGCAGTGTCAACGCCGCGCTGATGAACCTGACCAAGGCGCTGGCCGACAAGGGCGTGGCGGAGGGGGTGCGGGTGAACTGCATCAACCCCGGCAGCATCCGCACCGGCAGGCTGGAAGGCCGCATCGCCACGGTGATGAAGGAGAAGGGGCTGGACCGCGACGCCGCGGCGGCGGAGCTGGCACGGCAGACCGGCGTCGCCCGCTTCGGCGAGCCGGCAGAGATCGCCGGCGTCGTCGCCTTCCTGGCCAGCGCGGACGGCGCCTATCTGCAGGGCGCCTTGCTCGACGTGGATGGCGGCTGGGTGCGCGCGGTCTAGAGCAGATCGCGTTCAGCTGGAATCATCTAAACGCGTGAAGATGCGCGCAAACAACGGCCTGGAGCATGCTGCGTGAGCGCAAGCGAACGCAGCATGCTCTAGATCCCCACGACGTCGCTGCGCGCCGTCGCGGGGCCCCAAGAGGCGCCGGTTGACGGCAGGCTTCGCGTAGCCTGTTACGGCAGGCGGCGCCGGGGCCGACCTCTCCCCCTGCTTGGGAGGCATCGGTCGGGAGCCGCCCCGGTTCCGTCGCCGCGTCCGCCAAGGGCGCGTCCGGTACGGGCCGCGGGCCTGTTCGGCGGAGCGGCTGGCTCGGTCCTCTCCGGCGCGGCGATCCGCAGGCCACGGTCCGGAAGGGCGGTTACATCGAGAGATAGCCGCCATCGACCGGCAGGATGGCGCCGGTGACATAGGTGGATAGCGCGGAGGCGAGGAAGAGGACGGGGCCGACCAGCTCCTCCGCCTCACCGACGCGGCCCATCGGAGTGCGGGCTTCGAAGCGGCCGCGCACCGCGGGGTCGGCCAGGGCGGGCGCGGTCATCGCCGTGGCGATGACGGCGGGGGCGATGGCGTTCACCCGGATGCCGTCCTTCGCCAGCTCGGCGGCCAGGCCCTTCGTCAGCTGCATCACCGCGCCCTTGCTGGCGGAGTAGTGGGTGGTGCCCGGGTTGGTGATGAGGGCGGCGATGGAGGCGATGTTCACCACGCGTCCCTTGGTGCGGCGGAGCTGGTCCAGGCAGGCGATGGCCATGTTGGCGCTGCCGGTGGCGTTGACGGTGAGGAGCTGGTCCAGCTCCTCCAGATATTGCGGTTCCGCGGGGTGGGCGCGGCGGAGGATGCCGGCGCTGTTCACCAGGATGGAGACGGGGCCGAGCGCGGCCTCGATGGCGGCGGCGGTGGCCCGGCAGGCGGCGCGGTCGGCGACATCCAGGGCGAAGGCGGCAGCCTGGTGCCCCTGTTGCGTCAGCTCGGCGGCCAGGCTTTCGCAGCCCGCAAGGTCGAGATCGGCGAGCGCGACCCTGGCCCCTGAGGCGGCGAGCCCGCGGGCGATGGCCGCGCCATTGCCGCGCGCCGCGCCGGTGACAAGGGCGATATCGCCGTTGAGCAGCCCCGGCAGGGTGGTGATGGCCTGGTGGTTCAGCATGTCAGGTCCCGACTCAAGGTTTCCAAAGGCCCTTCGGCCTTTGGCGGAGGGAGTTTGAGGGAGGCAGAGCCTCCCTCAAGCAGGCGGTAGCCAATTGTGCAGCGCCAGCCCGCCATCCACGACGATGGTGGTGCCGGTGACGTAGCCCGCGAAACGCTCCGCCAGCAGCGCCACCGCCATCTTCGCCACGTCTTCCGCCTGGCCCAGCCTGCCCATGGCGATGCAGGCCGCCAGCTTCGGATCCGCCTGGAAGCCGCCGCCGGCGATGGCGCCGGGGGCGATGGCGTTCACCCGGATGCCGTGCGGCCCGAGCGCCCGGGCCAGCTCCTTCATCACCATGGTCATGCCCGCCTTGCTCGCGGAGTAGTGCGGCAGGTTGCGCGGCGTCTCGGCATGCAGGGAGGTGACGAAGACCATCCGGCCGGGGATGGCGTTCTTCCGCATATGGCGGCCGATCCCCTGCCCCAGCACGAAGCCGGCGCGGAGGTTGACATTGACCATCCGGTCCCAGGCCTCGGCCGAGACCTCCATCGCATGCTCCGCCTCCAGCCGGCGGGGGCTGGCGGCGTGGATGAAGAGGGAGAGGCGCGGCGCCGCCTCCAGCACCGTGCGGAGGAGCGTTTCGGCCCCCTCCGGCGCGGCCAGGTCGCAGGCCAGGAAGCGGTGGGGCAGGCCGAGGGCCTCGGCGAATTCCTCCCCCGCGGCGGCGTTGTTGTCTGCCAGGATCAATTCGGCGCCCTCGGCGGCCAGGGCGGTGGCGGTGGCGCGGCCGATGCCGCCCGCGGCGCCAGTGATGAGCGCGATCTCGCCTTCCAGCAGCATTGGCGGGTCCTCCCCTGCCGCCCCAGGCTGGCCCTTGCGGCGCCGGGCCGCAAGCCGGTTGCCGCCGGCAGCGGTCCGGGCCATGCTTGGTCGAACGACCTTCCCGGGATGAGGAGAAGAGCCATGCATGACCTGGTGATACGCGGCGGAACCATCGTGGATGGCACCGGCGCCCCCCGCTTCACCGGGGATGTCGCCATCGATGGCGACAAGCTCGTCCAGGTCGGCGGCAAGGCCGGGCCCGGCAAGCGGGAGGTGAATGCCGAGGGCAAGCTGGTGACGCCGGGCTGGGTGGATGTGCATACCCATTACGACGGCCAGGCGACCTGGGACCCGGTGCTCGCCCCCTCCTCCTGGCATGGCGCCACCACCATCATGTTCGGCAATTGCGGCGTGGGCTTCGCGCCGGTGAAGAAGGCGCACCACCAGGCGCTGATCGACCTGATGGAAGGCGTCGAGGACATCCCCGGCATCGCGCTCGCCGAAGGGCTGAAATGGGATTGGGAGAGCTTCCCGGAATACCTCGACGCGCTGTCCCGGCTGCCGCGCACCATCGACGTGGCGGCGCAGGTGGCCCACCACCCGCTGCGCGTCTATGCGATGGGCGAGCGCGCCATCAACCGCGAGATGGCGACGGCGGACGATATCGCGCTGATGGCGCGGCTGACGGAGGAGGCGCTGAAGGCCGGCGCCTTCGGCTTCACCACCAGCCGCACGGACCAGCACAAGACCCCGACGGGCGAGCTGGTGCCGGGACGCTATGCCGAGCATGAGGAGCTGATCGCGATCGGCCGCGCCATGGGCCGGGCCAAGCGCGGCGCCTTCGGCATGCTGAGCGATTTCGAGGATGAGAGCGCCGAATTCGGCTGGCTGCGGCAGATCGCCAAGGACAGCAACCGGCCGGTCTGGTTCCTGCTGACGGACCGTTCCTACGACCCGGAGCGCTGGCGCCGGCTGATGGACCACATCCGGGCCGCCCGGAAGGACGGCCTGCCGCTCTCCGCCCAGGTGGCGGGGCGGCCGGTCGGGCTGATCCTCGGCCTCACCACCTCACTCAACCCCTTCGCGCTGCGCGAGGGCTTCGCCGAGCTGGCGCGGCTTTCGCCCGAGGAACAGCTGGCGCGGCTGCGGGACCCCGAGGTGCGGGCGCATATCCTCTCGCAGGAGGCCTCGCCGCGGCTGATGGAGGTGCTGCCGCCGCTGTCGCGCCAGATCGCGACGCGCTGGGACCGCATGTACGATCTGGGCGGGGTGCCCGACTACGAGCCGCCGCCGGAGAAGAGCATCGCGGCGCTGGCGGCGAAGACCAACCAGAGCCCGCAGGAATACTGCTACGACTTCCTGACCGGCGGCGACGGCAAGCGGATGCTGTACTTCCCGGTCACCAACTACGTCCATGGCGACCTGGAAGTGGTGCGGGAGATGATCACCGACCCGCACACCGTGCTCGGTCTCTCGGATGGCGGCGCGCATTGCGGCGTGATCTGCGACGCCTCGCTCAACACCACCATGCTGACGCATTGGGTGCGCGACCGCACCCGCGGGCCGCGGCTGCCGCTGGAATTCGTGGTGAAGCGGCAGACCAGCGAGACGGCGGACTTCTTCGGCTTCCATGACCGCGGCCGGCTGCAGGCGGGCAAGAAGGCGGATGTCAACGTCATCGACTTCGAGGCGCTGAAGCCGCACCACCCGGAGATGATCTACGACCTGCCGGCCGGCGGGCGGCGGCTGGTGCAGCATGTGGATGGCTACGACATGACCATCTGCGCGGGGATGCCGATCTTCGAGAAGGGCGTGGAGACGGGGGCGCGGCCGGGCAAGCTGGTCCGGGCGATGTGATAGGTCGAGGGAGGCTCTGCCTCCCTCGGGCTCCCTCCGCCAAAGGCCGAAGGGCCTTTGGAAACCATGAGTCTCAGGGCCGTGGGTTCAGCCTACGGCCTGGGCCGGCAGGCCCAGATTGGGTTGCAGCAGGCCAAGGGCGGCGACCTCGCCGATCACCACCAGCGCGGGGGTCGGCAGCGCGGCGCGGCGGGCATCCAGCGTGCAGGTGCCGAGGGTGCTGCGCAGCACCGCCTGGCCCGGCAGCGACGCCTGGGCGACGATGGCCACCGGCGTTTCCGCCGCCCGCCCCGCCGCCAGCAGGCGCAGGGCGATCTCGTCCAGCTTCGACAGCGCCATGAAGGCGGCAATGGTGCCGCCGGCCCGGCCCAGCGCATCCCAGTCCACACCGCCGGGCAGGGCACCGCCCTCGTCATGGCCGGTGACGAAGGTGACGGCGCTGGCGGTGCCCCGATGCGTCAGCGGCACGCCGGCCGCGGCCGGCGCCGCGGTGCCGGCGGTGACGCCGGGGACCACGCGCCAGGGGATGCCGGCCTCGTTCAGCGCCCGGGCTTCCTCCCCGCCGCGGCCGAACAGGAACGGGTCGCCGCCCTTCAGGCGCACCACGCGCAGCCCGGCCCGGGCGCCGGCGATGAGCCGGGCATTGATCTTCGCCTGGGGCATGGGCGCATTGCCCTTGCGCTTGCCCACCGCCACCAGCGTAGCGTCGTGGCGGGCGAGGCGCAGCACGGCGCGGCCGGGCAGCGCATCATGCAGCAGCAGGTCGGCGCGGCCGATGGCGCTGGCGGCGCGGCGCGTCAACAGGCCAGGGTCGCCCGGCCCGGCCCCGACCAGCCAGACCTCCCCCGGGGCGGGGCCTTCGCCGCTGGCCAGGGCGGAGCCATAATCCACATAGGACATTCGTGTAAATCCACCGCGCACCCCGCATTTCAGCCTTCCCGCGCCGGGATGCAAGCCGGAATCCCGACGCAACTCCACAATCCACGCCGGCGACTTGATAAAAACCATCTGCGTCGTTAAATCCAGCAGACCTACGCTGCCCCAGCGTGCAGCCGAGCGGCCACAGGACATTCCCCGCATGAGCACTCCCACGAAGGCGCGCCCAGCCACCGCCCCGCTGGCCTTCACCGGCAACCGCCTGCGCGATGGCCGCGTGGTCTGGCTGGGCGAAGGCGGCGCCTGGGTGGACCAGCTCGCGGGGGCCCGGATCTTCCCGCCGGAGCAGGCGGCGGAGGGCCTCGCCCTGGCGCAGCAGGGTGAGCGGCAGCAGCTCGTCGTCGGCGTCTATGGCGTGGAGCTGCGGATGGAGGGTGGCGTGCCGGTGCCGGTGAAATTCCGCGAGAGGCTGCGCGTCTCCGGCCCCAGCGTGGCGGCGGAACCCGACGAGTGGCGGATGGCCTCCTGAGATGAACGCCATTGCCCCGCGCCCGGCGGCGCCGATCCCGCCGCATGCCCGCACCTACCGCTATGACGCGGTGGACCGCGAATTCCTGGCCGAGCGCATCGCCGAATTCGAGGGCCAGGTGCAGCGCCGCCTGGCGGGCGAGCTGACGGAGGAGGAGTTCAAGCCGTTGCGGCTGATGAACGGCCTCTACCTCCAGCTCCACGCCTACATGCTGCGCATCGCCATCCCCTATGGCGTGCTGAATGCCGCGCAGCTGCGCCAGCTTGCCTACATCGCCCGGCGCTGGGACCGCGGCTTCGGCCATTTCACCACGCGGCAGAACATCCAGTTCAACTGGACGAAGCTGGAAGACGTGCCGGACATCCTCCGTGCCCTGGCGGCGGTGGACATGCACGCCATCCAGACCAGCGGCAATTGCATCCGCAACGTCACCACGGACGAATATGCCGGCGCCAGTCCGGATGAGGTGGTGGACCCGCGCATCTATGCCGAGATCCTGCGGCAATGGTCCACGCTGCACCCGGAATTCACCTGGCTGCCGCGCAAGTTCAAGATCGCCATCACCGGCGCGCCGCATGACCGGGTGGCGCTGCAGGTCCATGACATCGGGCTGGAAGCCAAGCGGAACGCGGCGGGCGAGGTCGGCTTCGCCGTCCATGCCGGCGGCGGGCTGGGCCGCACGCCGCTGATCGCCACCAAGCTGCGCGACTTCCTGCCGGAGGCGGAGCTGCTCGGCTATCTGGAAGCCATCCTCCGCACCTACAACGCGCTCGGGCAGCGGGACAACATCTACAAGGCGCGCATCAAGATCCTGGTGCGCGACCTGGGCGCCGATTTCGCCAAGGCGGTGGAGGAGGAATATGCCCGCCTGCCGCGCGACCGCTACCGGCTGGATCCGGCGATCATTGCCGCCATCCGCCAGCATTTCGCGCCGCCGCCCTTCCTGGCGCTGAACGACACGCCGCTGCCCGAGGACCCCGCCTTCCGCGCCTGGGCCGGGCGCAGCGTGCGCGCCCACAAGCGGCCGGGCTATGCCAGCGTCACCATCTCCCTGAAGCCGATCGGCGGCATCCCGGGCGATGCCAGCGCCGAGCAGATGGAGGCGGTGGCACGGCTGGCGGAGCGCTTCTCCTTCGGCGAGATTCGCGTCAGCCATGTGCAGAACCTGGTGCTGCCGCATGTGCGGCAGGAGGATCTGGCGGAGCTGTGGGACGGTTTGCGCGAGGCCGGGCTGGCGGCGCCGAATATCGGTCTGGTCTCCGACATCATCGCCTGCCCGGGGATGGATTACTGTGCCCTGGCGACGGCGCGCAGCATCCCGGTGGCGCAGCGGATCTCCGAGCGCTTCGCCGATCTCGACCGGCAACTCGATATCGGCGAGTGCTTCGTCAACATCTCCGGCTGCATCAATGCCTGCGGCCACCATCACGTGGGCCATATCGGCATCCTCGGCGTCGATAAGCGCGGCGAGGAGGTCTACCAGGTGACGCTCGGCGGCTCCGCGACCAATGACGCGGCGCTGGGGGAGCTGGTGGGGCCGGCCTTCTCCTATGACGATGTCGTGGATGCGGTGGAGACGATCCTCCGCACCCATGTGGCGCATCGCCTGCCGGGCGAGCGCTTCATCGACTGCTACCGCCGCATCGGCCTCGCGCCGTTCAAGGAGGCGCTCTATGCCGCTGCTTGAGGATGGGCGCATCATCGACGATGCGTGGGTGCGCGTGGCGGATGATGCGGTGCTGCCGGACAGCCCTGCCATCGTCACCCTGGCGCGACTGCAGCGGGAAGCGGCGCAGCTTGCCGGGCGCAACGCGCCGCTCGGCGTGGTGCTGCCGCCGGATGTGGCGCCGGACGCCATCGCCCCCTTCCTCGACCGGCTGGGGCTGGTGGTGCTGGAGCTGCCGAAATTCCGCGACGGCCGCGCCTTCACCCAGGCCCGGGCGCTGCGCGAGCATCATGGCTTCACCGGTGAGATCCGCGCGGCGGGCCATGTGATCCCGGACCAATATGCGGCGCTGCTGCGCTGCGGCGTCTCCACCGTGGCGGTGCCGGAGGGCGCCGACCCTGCGGTGTGGGATGCGGCGCGGCGCGTGGTCGGCATCGCCTACCAGGCATCGGTGGTGCCGGATTCCCCGCTTTCCCTGCTGCGCCGCAAGCTGGAGATCGCCTGAGATGCTGCGCCGGTCCTTCCTCGCCCTCGGCGCCGCGGCGCTGGCGCGGCCGGCGCTCGCCCAGGCGCCGTGGCCGGCAGAGCGATCCATTCGCTACATCGTGCCCGTCGCCGCGGGCGGCAGCCAGGACATCGTGGCACGGCTCTTCGCGCGGCATCTCACCACCGCCCTGGGCCAGAATGTGGTGGTGGAGAACATGCCGGGCGCCGGCAGCAATATCGGCTATGAGCACGCGGCGAAGGCGAAGCCGGATGGCTACACGCTGCTCGCCGGCTCCGACAGCCTGCCCATCAACAAGGCGCTGTTCCCGAAGCTGGGCTTCGACCCGGTGGCGGATTTCGCGCCGGTGGCGCAGGGCGTCCGGGTGCCGCAGATCTTCGTGGTGCGGGCGGACTCCCCGGCGCGAAGCTTCGAGGAGTTCGTCGCGCTGACCCGGCGGCAGCCGGTGGCGGTGGGCACGCCGGGCAATGGCAGCTTGGCGCATCTGCTGGGCGAGCAGATCCAATCAGCGGTCGAAGTGCGCTGGACCCACGCACCCTATCGCGGCGGCGCCCTGGCGGTGAACGACCTGCTGGGCGGCAGCCTGCAGGGCGTGCTGATCAATATCGGTGCAGTGGCGGACCATGTGAAGGTCGGCCGTCTGCGCGGGCTGTTCGTTTCCTCCGCCGCGCGGACCCGGGCGCTGCCGGACGTGCCGGCGCTGGGCGAAGTCGGCTTCCGCGGCGCGGAGGCGGTGGGCTGGCATGGCATCGTCGCGCCGAAGGGCGTGGACCCCGCCATCGTCACCCGCATCCACGCGGCCATCGGCGGCATCCTGAAGCAGCCGGAGGTGGCGGAGCGCGTCGCGGCGCTGGGGCTGGAGCCGGCGGACGCGCCGCCCGAGGCGCTGGGCGCGCTGATCCGCGCCGATGCGGCGCGCTGGGCGGAGGTGGTGCGGCGCGCCCGCATCCAGCCCGACTGATGCTGCCCCTCTCCCTCGACATCGCCGCATGGCGGGTGCTGCTGGTGGGCGATGGGCGGGCCGCGCTGGCGCGGCTGGAGATGCTGGAGGCGGGCGGCGCGCGCGACCTGACGGTGTTCGCGCCCGGCGCCTCCCCGGCGCTGCGCAAGAAGGCCGGGGCGCGGCTGGTGGAGCGGCTGCCCGAGGCGGCGGAGGTCGCCGCCGCGCGGCTGCTGCTGATGGCCGGGCTGAGCGAGGCGGAGAGCGCGCGGCTGGCCGAGATCGCCCGGGCGCACCGCGTGCTGGTGAATGCGGAGGATGTGCCGCCGCTCTGCGATGCCTATGCGCTGGCCATGGTGCGGCGGGGCAACCTCGTCATCGGCGTCTCCACCGAAGGGCGGAGCCCGGCCTTCGCGCGCGGCCTGCGGCAATGGCTGCAGCACCGCTTCGGGCCGGAATGGCAGGCGCGGCTGGAGCAGGCAGCGGCGCTGCGCGCGCGGCTGCGGCGCGGCGGCGCCGCCCCGGCCGCCATCACCGCCGCGACGGCCGAGCTGCTGGAGGATTGGCTGCCCGACCCGCTGGCCGCGCCGGGCCGTTCGCGCGAGGGCTGAGCCCGGAAGGACGCCATCGCCTCCGGGCGCGGAATCGCGCTCGACGGCGTCGAGCGCACCTGAAGCCCCGGCCATGGTGCTGCTTCGATGTCAAGGTGCGCCGAAGGCGCACCGCGCTTCGCGCGGCCTCGTCCTTGATATCGAAGCAGCACCTTGGCCCCTGCGAGTGGTCGCCTTCGACGGTGCCGAAGGCGCATGGCAGCGCCTTCTGCCGCACCGGGCATCACGCTTGCACCCGCACGGCAACGGGTTTCAACTATCCTCTCCGACGCTTCGCCCATGCCGGCGAAGCGCGCCGAGGAGGAGACGCCCCATGCCCTTCCCGCTGCCCGAATCCAACCCGGAGGCCCTCGGCCTCGACCCCAGGCCCCTGGCGCGGCTCTGTGCCGTCATTGAGCAGCACATCGCCGAAGGCCGCCATCCCGGCGCCCAGGTGGCGGTTGCGCGGCATGGCAAGCTGGCGTTGTTCAGGAGCTTCGGGAAGGCCCGGGTCGCGCCGCAAGGCGCGCGGGGCAATGCGTCCCCGGATGTGGCGGCCGACGACCGCACCCTCTTCCTCATGTACTCCAACACCAAGGTCGTCACCGCCGCCGCGGTCTGGACGCTGGTGGAGGATGGCAAGCTGCGCTTCAACGACCCGATCGCGCAGCACATTCCGGAATTCGCCGCGCATGGGAAGGGCGGCATCACCGTACTGCAGCTTCTCACTCACCAGGGCGGCTTCCCCAGCGCGGTCGTGCCGGCGGAGATCATGCTGGACCATGCCGCAGTGCGGCGCACGGTCTGCAACTTCACCCTGGAATGGACCCCTGGCAGCAAGGTGCAATACCACCCGGCCGCGGCCCATTGGGTGGCCGCCATGCTGATCGAGGCGCTGACCGGCCAGGATTTCCGCGACTACATCCGCAGCCGCATCCTGGCCCCGCTCGGGCTGGAGAACGACGTCTTCGTCGGCCTGCCGGAGAGCGAGCACGGCCGCGCCGCCGACATCTACGACCCGCCGCAGGATGGCGCCTTCGTGCCGCGGGCCGGGGAGAACCATCCGCAGCACCACATCGCCGGCATCCCCGGTGGCGGCGGCTACGGCACGGCGCGCGGCATGGCGGCCTTCTACCAGGCGCTCGGCGCCGGCGGGGCGCTGGGCGGCGTGCGCATCCTGGCGCCGCGCACCCTCGAATACGTGACGCGGAATTTCACCGGGGAGCGGATCGACGAATATATGGGCCTGCCCATGCATCGCGGCATCGGCCCGCATTCCCGCGGGGAGTGGCCGGTGGCGCGCGGCCTCGGCGCCATCGCGCATCCACGCACCTTCGGCCATGGCGGCGTGGGCAGTTCCTATTGCTGGGCGGACCCGACCAGCGGCGTCTCCTTCGCCTTCTTCTCCAATTGCCGGCAGGGCAATGAGTGGCACGAGGCGCGGATGGATGTGCTGAGCAACCTCGCGCACATGGCGATCCTTCCGGGGTAGGGGCACGCCGCGTCCCCCGGGCGGTTTCACGCCGGGCGTGCCGGCGGAAGCCGCCCCAGCCGCTTGCGCTGGCCGGTGCCTGCCGCGGAAGCACGCCCGCTATCCGAGGAACGAGGCGAAGCCGCCTAGAGCAGATCGCGTTCAGATGGAATCATCCGAACGCGTGAAGATGCTCACAAACAACGGCCTAGAGCATGCTGCGTGAGCGCAAGCGAACGCAACATGCTCTAGCGGTGTCGTGGAGAAGCTCAATGCCGCCGCGTCAGCAGGCTGACCATCAGCACCGCCACCAGGGCGATGGTGGCCGCGCGGTGCTCGGCCATCCATT
>NZ_JAMZIK010000192.1 GCF_024178315.1 Siccirubricoccus soli
ACATGCTCTAGCGGTGTCGTGGAGAAGCTCAATGCCGCCGCGTCAGCAGGCTGACCATCAGCACCGCCACCAGGGCGATGGTGGCCGCGCGGTGCTCGGCCATCCATTCCAAGGCCGGTTGCAGCATCCGCCTATTCCACCCGCAACGCCGCGCCGGCGGCAAGGGGGGCCAGCGGCAGGGCGGCGGCCAGCAGCGCGCCCAGCAGCAGCAGATAGGGCGCGGGGGACAGCCCCGCCGCCGCCGCCTCGATTCCCGCCGCGCCGAAGATGACGGCGGGAATCGCCAGCGGCAGCACCAGCAGCGGCAGCAGCACCCCGCCGCGCCGCGCCCCGAGCGTCAGCGCCGCGCCCGCGGTGCCGAGCAGGGAGAGGAACCCCGCCGCCATGCCCAACGCCGCCATGGCCGCCGGCCAGGCCTCCACCGGCAGGTTCAGCATGGCGGACGCGACCGGTGCCGCCAGCAGCAGCGGCAGACCGGTGGTCAGCCAATGCGCCACCGCCTTGGCCGCGGCCACCGCGCTGGGGCCCAGGCCGCTGAGCAGGAGCTGGTCCAGCGTCCCATCCTCCGCGTCCGCGCCGAACATCCGGTCCAGCGGCAGCAGCGCCGCCAGCAGGGCGGCGGCCAGCAGGGCGCCGGGTGCCAGCCGCGCCAGCGCCTCCGGCGCCGGGCCGATGCCGAAGGGGAAGAGCGCTGCCACCAGCACGAAGAACAGCACCGCCGCCAGGCTGTCCGCCGGGTAGCGCAGCGCCAGCCGCAGCTCCCGCGCCAGCAGGGCAAGCCAGCGGGTCATGCGACGCCCGGACTGGGGATGGCGCACCGCGCCCCTGCCGCGCCATGCTGGGCCGGCGTAAGCGGGAGGCAGAGATGGCCGTGCGGCGTATCGTGGCGAATATCGCGGCCAAGGATCTGGCGCTGGCCAGGGCCTTCTATGGCAAGCTGCTTGGCCTCGACATCGTCATGGATCTCGGCTGGATCGTGATCTTCGCGGCGCCTGGGCCGGCCGTGCCGCAGCTCAGCATCGCGCTGGAAGGCGGCAGCGGCGCTCCGGTGCCCGACCTGTCCATCGAGGTGGATGAGGAGCTGGAGGCGCTCCACCGCCGCGCCCTGGCCGCCGGCCATGCCGTGGAATACGGGCCGGTGACGGAGCCCTGGGGCGTGCGCCGCTTCTTCCTGCGCGACCCCTTCGGCCGGCTGGTGAACATCCTGACGCATGTCTGAGGGCCGGGTCACAGCCTCAGCTCCCGCGCCCCGGGCAGGGGCAGGGGCAGATGGGTGGCGGCCAGCACCATGCCCCCCGCCGCCCGGTGCGCCGCCAGCAGCGTGCCGAGCCGCGCGACCGAGGCGGCATCCAGCCCCACCGTCGGCTCATCCAGCAGCCAGAGCGGGACCGGGGCGAGGGCCAGCCGCGCCAGCGCCAGCCGCCGCTTCTGCCCGGCGGAGAGCACCCGCGCCGGCAGCTCCGCCAGCGGGGCCAGGCCCATCGCCGCCAGCGCCGGCGCCACCTCCCCGCCCCAGAGCCGGGCGTAGAAGCCGAGATTCTCGGCCGCCGTCAGCGCCGGCTTCAGCGCATCCTGGTGCGAGAGGTAGCGCAGCCGCGCGGCATGGGCGGCGCGGTCCGCCAGCGCGTCCTGCCCCTGCCAGAGCAGCCGCCCCTCCGCCGGGGTCAGCAGCCCGGCCAGCAGCCGCAGCAGGCTGGATTTCCCGGCCCCGTTGGGGCCGAGGAGCTGCACCGCCTCGCCCGCGTTCAGCGCGAAGCTGAGCCCGGCGAAGACCACCCGCTCTCCGCGCAGGCAGGCAAGGTTCTCGGCCTGGAGCATTCTCAATTGGCTATCGGCACGATAGCCGGGCCGCCCGTGGACCCCCGCCGCGGCACATGCTTAAACCCCGGGCATGGCGCGCCCGCGCGGGGCGTGACGTAAGGAAGGGTTCTCGGACCATGCGGATGATCGGGCAGGACAGCCTCAAGACCCGCCGCACCCTGGCGGTGGACGGCAAGACCTACCATTACTTCAGCCTGCCCGAGGCGGCCAAGAGCATCGGCGACATCAGCCGCCTGCCCTTCAGCCTGAAGGTGCTGCTGGAGAACGTGCTGCGCTTCGAGGATGGCCGCAGCTACACGGTGAACGACGCCAAGGCGATCGCCGGCTGGCTGCCCGCCGGCAAATCCGAGAAGGAAGTGCCCTTCCGGCCCGCCCGCATCCTGATGCAGGACTTCACCGGCGTGCCGGCGGTGGTCGATCTGGCGGCGATGCGCGACGGCATCATCAAGCTGGGCGGCGATCCGCGGAAGGTGAACCCGCTGGTGCCGGTCGATCTGGTCATCGACCACTCCGTCATGGTCGATGTCTCCGGCACCCCGGCCGCCCTCCAGAAGAACGTGGACATCGAGTTCGAGCGCAATGGCGAGCGCTACGAATTCCTCCGCTGGGGCCAGTCCGCCTTCGACAATTTCCGCGTCGTCCCGCCGGGCACCGGCATCTGCCACCAGGTGAACCTGGAATACCTGGCGCAGGTGGTCTGGACCGCGACCGACACCGGCGAGACCTATGTCTACCCGGATAGCTGCTACGGCACCGACAGCCACACCACCATGGTGAACGGCCTCGGCGTGCTGGGCTGGGGCGTCGGCGGCATCGAGGCGGAGGCGGCCATGCTCGGCCAGCCCATCGCCATGCTCATCCCCGACGTCATCGGCTTCAAGCTGGTGGGCAAGCTGCGCGAGGGCGTGACGGCGACCGACCTGGTGCTGACCGTGACCCAGATGCTGCGCAAGAAGGGCGTGGTCGGCAAATTCGTGGAATTCTACGGCGCCGGCCTCGACGACCTGCCGCTGGCGGACCGCGCCACCATCGGCAACATGGCCCCGGAATATGGCGCCACCTGCGGCTTCTTCCCGGTGGATGCGGCGACGCTCGGCTATCTCCGCCTCTCCGGCCGCGATGAGCACCGGATCAAGCTGGTGGAGGAGTTCTGCAAAGCCCAGGGCATGTGGCGCGACAGCTCCACCCCCGACCCGGTCTTCACCGACACGCTGGAGCTCGACCTCTCCACGGTCGAACCCTCCATGGCCGGGCCGAAGCGGCCGCAGGATCGGGTGGCGCTGTCCAACGCCGCTTCCGCCTTCGCCAAGGACCTTGCCGCCGGCACCATGGGCGTGCCGGGCGACGAAGCGACGAAGCGCGTGAAGGTCGAGGGCGCGAATTACGACCTCGGCCACGGCGATGTCGTGATCGCCGCCATCACCTCCTGCACCAACACCTCCAACCCCTATGTGCTGGTCGCCGCCGGCCTGGTGGCGAAGAAGGCGGTGGAGAAGGGGCTGAGCGCGAAGCCCTGGGTGAAGACCTCCCTCGCCCCCGGCTCCCAGGTGGTGACCGAATACCTGGAGAAGTCCGGGCTGCAGAAGGACCTGGATGCGCTCGGCTTCCAGACCGTGGGCTATGGTTGCACCACCTGCATCGGCAACTCCGGCCCGTTGCCGGACCCGATCGTGGACGCGATCGAGAACAACAAGCTGGTCGCCGTCTCCGTGCTCTCCGGCAACCGCAACTTCGAGGGCCGGGTGCATGCCAATGTGCGCGCCAACTACCTGGCCTCCCCGCCGCTGGTGGTCGCCTATGCGCTCGCCGGCACCATCACCAAGGACCTGACGAAGGAGCCGATCGGCACCGGCCGCGACGGCCAGCCGGTCTTCCTCAAGGACATCTGGCCGACGCAGAAGGAGGTGAACGACACCGTTCACTCCGTCGTGAACCGGGACATGTTCCTTGAGAAGTATGGCGACGTGTTCAAGGGCCCGCAGCAGTGGCAGGCCATCCGCGTCGAGGCGGACAGCGATACCTATCGCTGGAACAGCGGCTCCACCTACGTCCAGAACCCGCCCTATTTCGAGGGGATGACCACCGAGGTGAAGCCGGTGCAGTCCATCAAGGGCGCGCGGGTGCTGGCGCTGCTGGCGGACAGCATCACCACCGACCACATCTCCCCGGCCGGCAACATCCGCAAGACCAGCCCGGCCGGCGAATACCTGCTGGAGCACCAGGTGCGGCAGGCGGACTTCAACAGCTACGGCGCCCGCCGCGGCAACCACCAGGTCATGATGCGTGGCACCTTCGCCAATATCCGCATCAAGAACGAGATGGTGCCGGGCACCGAGGGCGGCATCTCCAAGCACTACCCCTCCGGCGACGTCGCGCCGATCTACGACGTGGCGATGCGCTACAAGCAGGAGGGCGTGCCGCTGGTGGTGTTCGGCGGCAAGGAATACGGCACCGGCTCCTCCCGCGACTGGGCGGCGAAGGGCACCTTCCTGCTCGGCATCAAGGCGGTGGTGGCGGAGAGCTTCGAGCGCATCCACCGCTCCAACCTCGTCGGCATGGGCGTGCTGCCGCTGGTGTTCCAGAACGGCGAGGACCGCAAGTCGCTCAACCTGAAGGGCGACGAGCTGGTGGACATCCTGGGGATGGAGGAGCTGAAGCCGCGCATGCAGCTCGAGCTCGTCATCACCCGCGCCGATGGCAGCAAGTACTCCACCAAGGTGCTCTGCCGCATCGATACGGCGGATGAGGTCGAGTATTACAAGAACGGCGGCATCCTGCACTACGTGCTACGCGGGATGGCCAAGGCCGCCTGATACGCGCTCCGCGGCGCCGCTGCGGCGGCATCGCGGGGCTGGTCATCATGCTGGAGCGGGACCGGTTGAGCTTCGCTCACTCCATCCCGCTCCAGATCGTCGTTTGATCGCTTAATTCACGGTTCGGCCGGTCCGGCCTCAACCGATCACGCTCCGAAACGCGGTGTGGCACCGCCACGCCGGGCAGCGCCGAAGGTCACCTCCAGGCGGCCAGGATCTCCTCCACCCGCGCCGCCTCCACCTGCTGCCCGAACCGCTCATGGTACAGCGTCAGCAGCGCGTCATGGGCGCGGTCGGAGGAACTGCAGATCGCATCCGTCGGGACGATGATGCGGTAGCCGAGATCGACGGCGCCGAGGACGGCCGCCAGCACGCAGACATCCGTTTCGGCACCGCTGATGACGAGGGTGTCGATGCCGCGGCGGCGCAGGCGGCGGTGCAGCTCGCCATCGCTCCAGGGCGAATAGACCCGCTTGTCGAAGATTTCGGCCGGCGGGACGAGGCGCGCGAGCGGCGCGACGAGATCGATCATGCCCGGCGGCAGCGCCTCCAGCGTCATCGAGGCCCAGCGCGTGTAGTAGCGGCGCCAGGTGCCGCCGCATTCCTCTGCCCGCGAGGCGGGGATGAAGCGGGTGAAGATGGTCTGCGCCGCGTGCGCCTCCGCCAGCCGCGTCACCACCGGCAGCACGCGGGCCATCCAGGGCGTGTGCCATTCCGTGTCCTCGGCAAACAGCCGCTGCATGTCCACGCAGAGATGCAGGCAGCTCTCGCCGAGCGGCCCGTGCTGCAATCCGCCGTCGCTCATCCCGGAACCCTCCCTGTCCGCCGCGTCAACGCGGCAGGCAGGGCACCGTTGGCTCAGCTTTCGGGGACGTTCCGCCGCAGCTCCTCCAGCCAGGCCCGGGCATTGCCGTCCGAGGGGGCGCGCCAGTCGCCGCGCGGGGAGAGCGAGCCCCCCGCCGAGACCTTGGGCCCGTTCGGCATGGCGGAACGCTTGAACTGGGCGAAGCCGAAGAAGCGCTCGAGGAAGACGGTCAGCCAGCGCCGGATGACCGGCAGCTCATAGGCGCCCCGCCGCTCCGCCGGGAAGCCGGGCGGCCAGGCGCCGCGCGCGGCATCGCCCCAGGCCTGCAGCGCCAGGAAGGCGATCTTCGAGGGGCGGAAGCCGTAGCGCAGCGTGTAGTAGAGGTTGAAATCCTGCAGCGCATAGGGGCCGACCTTGGCCTCCGTGCTCTGCAGGGCGGCATCGGCGCCTGCCGGAATCAGCTCGGGCGAGATCTCGGTGGCGAGGATCGCCTCCAGCGTCTCCGCCACCTCCGCCTCGAACTGCCCGGAGGACGCCACCCAGCGGATCAGGTGCTGGATCAGCGTCTTCGGCACGCCGCCATTGACGTTGTAGTGCGACATCTGGTCGCCGACACCATAGGTGCACCAGCCCAGCGCCAGCTCCGACAGGTCGCCGGTGCCGAGCACCATGCCGCCCACATGGTTGGCGGCGCGGAAGAGGTAGTCGGTGCGCAGCCCGGCCTGCACATTCTCGAAGGTGACGTCGTAGACCGGCTCGCCGCGCGCGAAGGGGTGGCCGAGATCCGCCAGCATCTGCCGCGCCGCCGGGCGGATATCCAGCTCCCGCGCATCGACGCCGAGCGCCTGCATGAGGCGATGGGCATTGGTCTTGGTGCCCTCGCTCGTGCCGAAGCCGGGCATGGTGTAGGCGACGATGTCGGTGCGCGGACTGCCCATCAGATCCATCGCCTTGGCGGCGACGATCAGGGCCTGGGTGGAATCGAGGCCGCCGGAGACGCCGATGACGATCTTGCCGTTGCCGGTCGCCGCCCGCCGCTGCACCAGGCCGGAGACCTGGATGCTGTAGGCCTCGTAGCAATCCTGGGAGAGCCGGCCGGGATCGGCGGGGACGAAGGGGAAGCGCTCCACCGCCCGGGCGAAGCCGATATCCTCCATTGGCGGGTCGAGGCGGAAGGCGACGTGCCGAAAGGCCCCCCCGGCGCCCTCGCGGCGGCGGTTGTCGTCGAAGGTGCCCTGCCGCGCCCGCTCCTGCCGCAGCAGGTCGAGATCGACATCCGCGACCACCACCTGCTCGGCGGCGGGGAAGCGCTCGCTCTCGGCCAGGGTGGCGCCGTTCTCGAAAATCGAGACCTGCCCGTCCCAGGCCAGGTCGGTGGTGGATTCGCCCGCGCCGGCCGCGGCGTAGATATAGGCGGCGAGGCAGCGCGCGGATTGCGAGCGGCAGAGCAGGCGGCGGGTATCCGCCTTGCCGATGGTGATGTTGCTGGCCGAGAGGTTGGCCAGGACCGTGGCGCCTGCCAGGGCGCCGCTGGCGCTCGGCGGCACCGGCACCCAGAGGTCTTCGCAGATCTCCGCATGGATGACGAGGCCGGGCAGGTCCTCGGCGGCGAAGAGCAGGTCGGGCCCGAAGGGGGCGCGCAGCCCGGCGACCTCGATCTCGCTGCCCTCGGTGCCGAGGCCCGAGGCGAACCAGCGATGCTCGTAGAATTCCCGGTAATTCGGCAGGTGGATCTTGGGCACCACCCCCAGCAGCCGGCCGCGCTGGATGACGAGGGCGGTGTTGTAGACCCGCCCGGCATGGCGGAGCGGCGCGCCGACCAGCAGGACCGCGCGCAGCCCGGCGGAGCCGGCGACCAGCGCCGCCACGCTGGCCTCCACCGCGTCCAGCACGGTGTCCTGCAGCAGCAGGTCGTCGATGGCATAGCCGGACAAGGCGAGTTCCGGGAACACCGCCACCGCGGCGCCGCGCCGGTCGCATTCGGTTGCGACGCGCAGGATCTCCGCGCCATTCGCGGCGGGGTCGGCGATGCGGCAGCGCGTCGTGCAGGCCGCAACCCGGGCGAAGCCGTGCCGGTAGAGGGAATGGAAGCTCATGACGCCGATCGATCCCAAACGGTGCCGCAGGAGGAAGGCCGCGGGCGGGTCCTGCGAAAGAAAGCGCCTCGGCCCGTCGGGCTTCCCTGGAAGCCATAAATTCCGGCGTTCCGCAACCGGGCGAGGCGAGGCGAGGGCCGGGCGGCCCGGCCCTTATGGCACGGCCTGCCGGGACCGGGTGCTGCCCCGAAGCATCCGGCGGCACGCCGGATGGCCGGATCCGGGCCCCTCAGGGCGTGATCGGGTGAGGCCGGATCGACCGAGACCGTGACGCATGCAGCCAGGCGATGAGCCCTGACCACCTTGCATGGGGAGGCGGCGTCCTGGGCAACCCTCCTGGTTCAGCCCCTGGCGGGCGGCCCGGCTGCGGCTGCCCGCTGTCGCCGCGGGGAGACCGGCCCGAACCCGCCGCACCCTGCGGGCCGAGCCGCGAAACCCGCTGCCATGGCGCGTCCTAGAGGACGCCCCGTGATACCAGGATTTGCGTATTCAGGCCCGCACCGGCCGCGCGCCCAGCAGATGCGCGATGGCATAGACCAGGTCCGGCCGGTTCAGCGTGTAGAAATGGAACTCGTCCACCCCGTTCGCCTGCAGCAGCCGCACCTGCTCCGCCGCCACCACCGCCGCCACCATGCGGCGGGTCTCCGCATCCTCCTCCAGCCCCTCGAACAGGGTGCCCATCCAGTCCGGCACGCCGGCGCCGCACATGGCGGAGAATTTCTTCATCTGGGTGAAGTTGGAGACCGGCATGATGCCGGGGACGATCGGCACGGTGATCCCCGCCGCCGCGCAGCGGTCGAGGAAGCGCAGATAGATCCCGGTATCGAAGAAATACTGGGTGATGGCGCGGGTCGCCCCGGCATCGATCTTGCGCTTGAGGTTGTCGAGGTCGGCCTCCGGCGAGAGCGCGGTCGGGTGCGTCTCGGGATAGGCGGCGACGCTGACCTCGAAGGGGGCGATGCGCTTCAGCCCGGCCACCAGATCGGCGGCATAGGCATAGCCCTCCGGGTGCGGCTCGTAGCGCTCCACCCCCGCCGGCGGGTCCCCGCGCAGGGCCACGATGTGCCGCACCCCCGCCTCCCAATAGCGCCGCGCCACTTCCTCCACCTCGGCGCGGGAGGCGCCGACGCAGGTGAGGTGCGCCGCCGGCGTCAGGCTGGTTTCCTTGACGATGCGGGCGACGGTCGCATGGGTGCGGGCCTGGGTGGTCCCCCCGGCGCCATAGGTGACGGAGACAAAGGCCGGCCGCAGCGGCTCCAGCCGCCTTATGCAGGACCAGAGCTGGGCCTCCAGCGCCTCCGTCCGCGGTGGGAAGAATTCGAAGGAGAGCTTCGGGGCCGGCAGGGCCGCCAGGTGCGGCAGGCCGCCGACCCGCGGGCCGGTCAGCCAGCGCTGCAGGGTGCCCGTCGAGGCGGGAAGCGGGGTCTGGTCCATGTCCGGCATGTGCCTCCTCACGCCGATGTTCGCAAGCGTTGCGCACGGCGACCCAGGGGACGTTACGAAACGCCCGGGAAGGATGCTATGGGCCGCAGGCCGGAAGGTGCCGTGGGCACCGCCTGGCGGGGCGCGCCGTCCCGCTGGACCTGGCGCTCCGGCGCGCCATATCCGGGTGGTCTCCCCGCCCCCCCCCGAGGCCGAAGGGTTCCGTCGCCGATGCGCCTGATGCCGCCGAACACCTCCCTGCTCGCCCTGGCTCTGGGCATCGCGCTGCTGGCCGGCTGCGCCACGCGTCCGGACCCCGCCGACCCCGACGCGGTCGCCGAGTTCGAGCAGAACAACGATCCGGCCGAACCCTTCAACCGCGCCATGTACGATGTCCACCAGGGGATCGACCGGGTCGTGCTGCGGCCGGTGGCCAGCGCCTACCGGGACGTGGTCCCCCAGCCCGTCCGCACCGGCATCCGCAACGTGCTTGGCAATCTCCGCACCCCGGTGATCCTGGCCAATGACATGCTGCAGGGCGAGCCGCGGCGGGCCGGCGACACGCTGGGCCGCTTCGTCATCAACACCACCCTCGGCGTCGCCGGCATCTTCGACGTCGCCTCCAGCCTGTTTGGCGTGCGCGGCCATGCCGAGGATTACGGCCAGACCCTGGCCCGCTGGGGGGTGGGGGAAGGCCCCTACCTCTTCATCCCGGTCCTCGGCCCCTCCAACCCGCGGGACCTGACGGGCTTCGGCCTCGGCATCGCCGGTGACCCGCTCACCTGGGTCGGCCAGGGGGTGGCGGTGGATGTGCTGACCGGTGTCCGCGGCGGCATGACCGTGGTGGATACCCGCGAAAGCCTGCTGGACGTGCTGGACGATGTGCAGCGCAGCTCACTCGACCCCTATGCCACGCTGCGCAGCGCCTATCGCCAGCGCCGCGCCGCCGAGATCCGCAACAGCGGGGAGGCCGCGCCCGCCGCCGCCGGCAGCACCGGCTTCGGCATTGGCACCGGCGCCTTCCCGGAGCGTTGAATTGCCCCTTCCCTTCACCGCCCGCCGGGCCAAGCCCAAGGAAAGCGCCCCGACCATGATCCGCCTCCCTCGCCGTTCGCTGTTCGGCGCCGCCAGCCTTCTCGCCCTGCCTGCCTTCCGCCCGGCGCGGGCGCAGGACAACAGCCGCGCCAGCCAATTCATCCTGGCGACGGGGAATGAGCTGGTGGCGGCGCTGAACGACCCCCGCGCCGACCTCGCCACCCGCCGCCAGCGCGTCGCCGCGGTGCTCCGCCGGGCGGTCGATATCGAGGGCGTCGGCCGCTTCATCCTCGGCCGCTGGTGGCGCCAGGCCACCCCGCAGCAGCAGCAGGACTACATGAAGCTGTTCGAGGAGACGCTGATCCGCAACCTCTCCGCCCGCTTCGGGGAATACCAGGGCGTGCGCTTCTCCCTTGGCCGCAGCCAGCAGCGCACCGAGGAGGATGTGCTGGTGAACACCATCATCGAGCGGCCGAACACCGCGCCCTTCTCGTTGGACTGGCGGGTGGCGGAGGTGAACGGGCAGCCGCGCGTGGTGGACGTGATCGCCGAGGGCACCTCGCTTCGTCTCACCCAGCGCAGCGAGTATTCCAGCGTCATCCAGCGCAACAACGGCTCCATCCAGGCGCTGCTGCAGGCGATGCAGGGGCAGATCGCCCAGCTCGCGGCGCGGGAGCAGCAGACCCGCTGAGTGCCCCACGGCGCCGCCGCGTGGCGGCGCCGTGCCGGCCCCCGGGGAGAGCGCCCGGGTCCTCCGGCGGCCCGCGCCCGGCGCGCCGGAGGCTGGCCGTTCCAACCCGGCTTGACCGGATCGTTCCAGTTTCCCGCCGTGACTTCGCCACATCCACGGCCTATGTGCAGCGCAGCGCTGGATGGGACCCTGGCTTTGCGATACGCCCGCCTCATCGCCGTGCTTGCCCTGCTGGCCGGCTGCACCTCCGATTACTCCCCGGACACCTACGCCACCCGCGCCGTGCAGCAGGCCAACAAGGTGGAGCAGGGTACGGTGGTCGGCCGCCGGGAGGTCCAGGTGAGCGCGGAAGGCAGCACCGGCGCCGCCACCGGCGCGGCCGCGGGCGGCGCGCTGGGCGCCCAGACGCCGGGCGGCGGCATTGCCTCGGCGCTCGGCGGCGTGGGAGGCGCGCTGATCGGCGGGCTGGTAGGAACCGCGGCGGAGCACGCAGCGGTGGATATCAAGGCCTTCGAATACGTGGTCCGTACCGGGAAGGGGGAGCTGGTCTCCGTCACCCAGCGGGACCGCACCCCGCTGGTGGTGGGGCAGCGCGTGCTGGTCATCACCGGCAACCAAGCGCGGATCGTGCCGGACTATATCTCGGACCCGGCGGCGAACCCCCCTGCGGCGGCGGCCGCCGCCCCGCCGCCTGCCCAGCCCGCCGCCCCGCCGGCGGCTGTGGCGACGCCGTCGGCCGTGGTCAGCCTGCCGGCCATCGTGCCGCCACCGCCCGTGGTGGTCCCGCCCCCGCCCCCCCCGCCCGTGGCGGAAGCGCCGGCGCCGACGGCCACGCCTGCCACGGCCGAAACGTCGCCGGAGGCGCCGGCCACGGGGAGCAGCGGCGCATCCTCGGCGCTGCAGGGCGCGGCGGAGGATGCCGCCCTCTCCCGCCTGCCGCCCATCGCCCAGCCCGTGGCGCGGTCGCTCTCGCAGGAGGTGACGCGCTAGAGCAGCCTCCGAACTCATGGATCACGGCGTGATCCATGAGTTCGGAGGCTGCTCTAAGTCTTATGTTTTCCAGAGCAATATCCGATCGGGTGCTTCCACCCGACCGGATATTGCTCTGGGGCCCGTTAGGGACTGGGCGAGGCGGAGGGCTGGCGAGAGATTTTGTATGCTGGGCAGGAGGGCGGCGCAGCCCAGGCTGGTGGCCTTGGCAAGCCGCCCGACGCCCCCGGTGCGAAAAAGACCCGCCAGACCGACCCAAGGCCCATTCCCCAGCAGGCCTTAGGCGTCCGGGGCGGCGCCTTCACGCCACCTGTGCCGGGCGTGGGCCGCGGCGGGCCCGGGCCCGGAGCGCCGGCCGGACCGGAACCGCCCCGGCCCAACCATGTCGCGGGCCGGTCCGAGCAGCCTCCGGCCTGATCGATCGCGCCATGGCGCATCAGGCCGGAGATAAGCTGCTCCAGCCGGGGAGGCCACCGGCCTCAGCGCTGGGCGGATTGGCTCCGCAGTTCCCGCGCCCGGGCGAGGACCTTGTCCTCGAATTCCGAATTGGTGGCCGGGGAGACGGGGGAGTCGACCCATTGCCCCCGCTCATTCACCTGGCGGAAGACCTGCACCCGCACGCCGTCGGAGCGGAGCTGGCGGCCCATGACATAGGCCTGGGCGCGGAACCGCTCATTCTGCGCGCCGGGCGGGGTGTACCAGTCGGTGATGATGGTGCCGCCGAAGGGGTCGGCGGAGGCGAGGGGCATGAAGGACAAGGTGTCCAGCGTCGCGCGCCAGAGATAGGCATTCACCGCCAGCCCGGCGCCACCGGTCGCCGCCGCCGCCTCCCGCGCCTCTCGCTCCTTGTCCACGCCGAAGACGACGAGGCCGGAGCCGGTGGCGCCGAGGCTGCGCTGCCGGGGAGAGGAGCCGCGCCAATCGCCATATTCGTCATTCTGCACGCCGCGGACATTGTCGCCGCAGGCAGCGAGCAGGGGCAGGGCCGCACAGGCGGCAAGGAAGAAAGGCTTCATGACTGGATCGACCACCCTAGGATCGAACCCGTTAATCCGGTTCCCTGGGCGGCGGCAAGAGCCGAATTGAAAACGGGGCGGCGGATTGCTCCGCCGCCCCGCCCCGGAGAGCCGGGACTGGCCGATCAGAAGGCCAGGCGGATACCGGTGAGGAAGACGCTGGCCTTGCCGCGGTCGCGGACGTCGCCAGAGCTGCCCGGGGCCAGGTTGCCGGTCGGGATGAGAGCGCTGACGCCCGGCTCCTTCATCTCCTGCCGCACGAACTCGGCGAGCAGGTCGAGGCCCGGCGCCAGGCGGTAGGTGGCACCGATGGAGTAGGCCCAGCGGCGCTGGCCATTCGCATTGGCGGGGGTGAAGGCGGTGCCGGCATACTGGCCGGAGTAGAAGTTGGCACCGACCGTGAACGGACCTGCGGTGTAGCTGGCGCCGCCGAAGAACATCGACATGTCCTTGTCGCCGCGGAGCGTCGGGATGTAGTAGTAGTTGGTGTTGCCCCACATGTAACCGCCGCCGACGGTGAAGCCCATGTAGGTGGCCTGCGCGCCGACCTGGTAGAGTTCCGGATTGCGCAGGTTGCGGGTGATCACGCCGGTGGCGCTGATGTCGCGCACCACCTGCGAGAACATGCCGCTGGCACCGACGGCGAGGCCGACGCCCGCCACCGAACCGCGCCAGCGGGCGGCCCACTGGATTTCGTTCATGCGGCCCGGCTGGTCATGCGAGCGGCCGTTGCCGGCAATGCCGGTCGCCGCGTAGACGCGGTCGCAGTTCAGGCTGGCGAAGCTGTTCAAGCAGCCCGTGTCCTCGCCCTCGCCTTCGTTCGCGGCGTAGGAAAGGCCGAAATCGAAGCCGAAGAACTGCGGGGACAGGTAGATGATCTTGGTGTTGTCGCCCACGCTGCCCGGGGTGGTGCCGGTGCGGGTCGGGCGGACGATGAAGCTCTCGAAGTCGCCATAGGCGCCGCCGGTGCCGAAGTTGGACACCCAGCCGACGTTCATCAGGCCGCCGAAGGGGCCGTCCTCGTCGCCGAAGCGGATCTGGCCGAGGGTGGGCGAGGCGATGAAGGCGTACATCTCGTCGATCGCGGCGCCGGTCTTGCGCGAGAAGGCGCGGCGGGCGTCGGAGCGGACGGTGCCTTCGGAGCTGTCGAACTCGATCTCGATGACCGCGCCGTAGGTCAGGCCGTTCGCCGTCTTGCCGTTGACGAAGACATGCACTTCGGCGTCGGTCGAGAAGTCGTTATGGCCGTTCCGGGCAGAGGCGAAGGTGTTGCCGAGCTGCGCATTGCTATCGTTCGGGCCACCGGAAAGGCCACCCATCGAGACGTTGGTCGGGGCCTGGCCGTTCTGCTGCGTGTACCCATAGTAGGCCCGGAAGTAACCGCCGACGCGAACCGTCGGGGCTTCCTGCGCCTCGGCGGCCATCGGTGCCAGCAGCGCCGCGCCAACCGCAGCGGTCGTGCCCAGTAGAATCTTGCGCATTCCATCCTCCTCACGCGCCGGGCACGCCCGGCTTTTCCCTCGACCCGCTGCCCCCCTGAGGCGTGGCTTCGCTTGCATTCCACAATTGGCGGTTGCATGCGCGACCAGGGTCCGTGACAGACTATGAAGCACCGGAACAAAGCCCGGCAACCGGCCAAGCGCGGGCACCGCGACTTCACTGAGACACTGTGGCGAGGGCGCCACAGGACCGTGACGCAATCCGGTTACGCGAAGCCGCCGATGGCGGCAATGCCCGCCGCAAGCCTGGGCAGGCGCCGCGCGCTCCGCCCCGTCACCCCGCCCAGCGCCAGCGCCGGCCGCCCGGCGCGCACCGCCAGCGCCGCCCAGCGCAGCGGCCCCAAGGCCGGCGCACCGGGGTGGCTGAGGGTGGGGAAGGCGGGGGAGAGCAGCACCGCATCCGCCCGCAGCCGGCGCGCCCGGGCCAGGCCCGCCCGGCCATGCGCCGCCACCAGCAGCACCCGCCCCGGCTTTCGCGCCAGCAGGAAGGGCAGCAGGTGCCGCGCCGGGCGGCGGTCCGGCAGCAGCAGCCCGGCACCGTGGC
>NZ_JAMZIK010000193.1 GCF_024178315.1 Siccirubricoccus soli
CAGGCGGAGCGAAGCACGCGGGCGCTGGAGGCCATCGCCGCCGCCCTGACGGAGCAGGAGGCGGCGCTGACGGCGGCGGCGGAGGCCAGCGCCCAGGCGCTGGCGGAGCTGCTGCTGGCGGCGCTGGACGCCGCCCTGCCCGCCGCCGCCGCAAGGCTGGCGCCGGAGAGCGTCGCCGGCCTTGCCGCCACCCTTGCCCCGCTGCTGGCCGAGGGGCGGAGCGTGACCCTCTTCGTCGCCCCGGGCCTGGCCGAGCCGGTGGCGGTGCGGCTCGCCGATCCGCGGATCGGCCTCGCCGAGGATCCCGCCCTGGCGCCGGGCGATGCCCGCGCCGAATGGCGCGGCGGCGGCGCGACCCTGTCGCTCGCCGCGCGGCGCCAGGCAGCGGCGGCGCTGCTGGCCAGCTTCGGCCTGACCCCCACCCCCGAGGAGTGCTGAGCCATGCCGGAACCGAGCCCCTTCGAGGCGATGAACGCGGCGGAGACCGGCGGCCGCGGCGGCGCCGCCTCCGCCCGCGACCTGGAGGCGGTCTATGACATCCCGGTGCAGGTCAGCGCCGTGCTGGGCCGCGCCACCATGCAGGTCTCGCAGCTCCTCAAGCTCGGCCGCGGCGCGGTGGTGGAGCTGGACCGCAAGCTGGGCGAGGCGGTGGACATCTACGTCAACAACCGCCTGGTCGCACGCGGCGAAGTGGTGATGGTGGATGAGAACCGCCTCGGCGTGACCATGACGGAAATCGTCAAGGCGGACCGCCAGGGATGATCCGCCTGCTCATCATCGGCACGCTGGAGGGGGAGCTGGGCCAGGCGGCGCGCATCGCCGCCGCCCGCGGCGCCCGGCTGGCCCAGGCGGAGGGCGTGGCCGCGGCGCTGGCCCGGCTGCGCGGCGAGGGCGCCGACCTCGTCCTCTGCGAGCTGGCGCACGATATCGGCTGGCTGGTCGCCCAGATGGCGGAGGAACGGATCGCCTGCCCGGTGATCGCCTGCGGCCGCAATGCCGATGCCAGCGCGGCGGTCCGCGCCATCCGCGCCGGCGCCAAGGAATTCCTTCCGCTGCCGCCCGAGGCGGAGCTGATCGCCGCCATGCTCCAGGCGGTGAGCGGCGAGGCGGAGGGGCCGATCTGCCGCGACCCGCTGATGGCGGCGCTGCTGGAGCGGGCAAGGCAGCTCGCCACCTCCAGCGCCAACCTCCTCATCACCGGGGAAAGCGGGACGGGCAAGGAGGTGCTGGCGCGCTTCATCCACAACGAGAGCCGCCGCGCCCGCGGCCCCTTCGTCGCGCTGAACTGCGCCGCTCTGCCGGAGACGCTGCTGGAGAGCGAGCTCTTCGGCCATGAGAAGGGCGCCTTCTCCGGCGCCGTGGCCTCCCGCAAGGGCAAGTTCGAGCAGGCCGATGGCGGCACTCTGCTGCTGGACGAGATCGGCGAGATGGACCCGCGGCTGCAGGCCAAGCTGCTGCGGGTGATCCAGGAGCGGGAGGTGGACCGGCTGGGCGGCACCGCCCCGGTGAAGGTGGATGTGCGGCTGCTGGCCGCCACCAACCGGGACCTCGGCACCGAGGTGCGGGCGGGCCGGTTCCGGGAGGATCTGTTCTTCCGCCTGAACGTGGTGACGCTGCGCATCCCGCCGCTGCGGGAGCGGCCGGGCGACATCCTGGCCCTGGCCGAGCATTTCGCCCGCCGCTTCGCCGCCGCCAACGGCCTGCCGCGGCGCGGCCTCTCGCCGGAAGCGGAGGCGCTGCTGCTGGCGCATCCCTGGCCCGGCAATGTTCGGGAGCTGGAGAACACCCTGCACCGCGCCGTGCTGCTGGCCGGCGGCCCGAGCATCGGCGCCGAGGCGATCGAGCTGACGCCGCTGGCCTCGGCCGTCGCACCTGCCCCCCCTGCCCCCGCCGCGCCGCAAGCGCCCGCCGCGGCCCCTGCGCGCGGCGTCAGCGCCCTGGTCGGCCGGAAGATGGAGGAGGTGGAGCGCGACCTGATCCTCGAAACCCTCACCCATTGCCTCGGCAACCGAACGCGGGCGGCGGAGATCCTCGGCATCTCCATCCGCACCCTACGCAACAAGCTGCACGAATACCGTGCGCAAGGGGTGCAGGTGCCCACCGGCCATCCCGCCCTGCTGCCCGCCGGGGCCTCGAGCGCGGATGGCTGAGCAGGCCCGCCTGCCGCTGCCCCTTGCCGTGACGCGGCTTGTCCGCGTCAGGCTGTGCGAGGCGCTGATCGGGAGCGCCCATCGCGGCCCCCATAGCGTCGCGCCGCGACGGCATGGGGCATAGCGCGTGCTGGGCTCCATCGCCCTGCCCAACTGGCTCCGCCTGGCGCGGCCGGGCGGGGACGTCATGCTCGCCCTCGGCGTGGCGCTGCTGCTCGCCGTCCTCATCATCCCGCTGCCCACCCTGCTGCTGGATGCGGCGCTGGCGCTCTCCATCACCCTCTCGGTGCTGATCCTGATGGTGGCGCTGTTCCTGCAGCGGCCGCTGGACTTCACCGCCTTCCCGCAGGTGCTGCTGCTCTCCACCCTGTTCCGCCTGGCGCTGAACGTCGCCACCACCCGCATCATCCTGACCCATGGCTATGAGGGGCCGCAGGCCGCCGGACATGTGGTGGCGGCTTTCGGCGGCTTCCTGATGGGCGGCGATGTCGTCGTCGGCCTCATCGTCTTCGCCATCCTGCTCGTCGTGAACTTCATGGTGGTCACCAAGGGTTCCGGCCGCATCGCCGAGGTCTCGGCGCGGTTCAGCCTGGACGCCATGCCGGGCAAGCAGATGGCGATCGATGCCGACCTGTCCGCCGGGCTGATCAACGAGGCGGAGGCGAAGAAGCGGCGCAGCGAGCTGGAGCAGGAAAGCGCCTTCCACGGCGCCATGGACGGCGCCGCGAAATTCGTCCGCGGCGATGCCGTCGCCGGCCTCATCATTACCGTCATCAACCTGGTCGGCGGCCTGGCCATCGGCGTGGTGCGGCACGGGCTGGCGGTGGGGGAGGCGGCGACGACCTTCTCCATGCTGACGGTCGGCGACGGGTTGGTCAGCCAGATCCCGGCCCTGCTGATCTCGGTCGCCGCCGGCATCGTCGTCACCAAGGGCTCGGGCGAGGAGCGGGCCGATGAGGTGATGGGCCGCCAGCTCGGCGCCGGCTGGAAGCCGCTGGCGCTGGCGGGCGGCGCGGCGGGCATCCTCGGCCTGCTGCCGGGCATGCCGCTGCTGCCCTTCCTGGCCCTGGCCGGCGCCGCCGGCGCCACTGCCTGGAGCAAGCGGGAGGCGGAGCGGAAGATCGCCGAGGCGCCGCCGCCGCCCCCGCCACCGCCCGGGGAGCCGCCGGTGGCCGAGGCGCTGCGGCTGGACCTGCTGCGGCTCGAGCTCGGCTACGGGCTGCTCTCCCTCGCCGCCGGGGAAGCACCGCGGCTGACCGAGCAGATCCGCCTGCTGCGCCGCTCCATGGCGCAGGAGATGGGCTTCGTCCTGCCCAGCGTCCGCATCCAGGACAATCTGGAACTGCCGCCCGACACCTACATCCTGCGGGTGAAAGAGATCGAGGCCGGGCGTGGCCGGCTGCGGCCGCCGCTGCACCTGGCCATCGATCCCTCCGGCCAGGTGCCGAACCTGCCCGGCGAGAAGACCAGCGAGCCGACCTTCGGCCTGCCCGCCCTCTGGATCGAGGAATCGCTGCGCGAGGACGCGCTGGCGCGCGGCTGCACCGTGGTGGATTGCGCCGGCGTGCTGGCGACGCACCTGACCGAGACGGTGCGCGACAACATGCCGGAGCTGCTCTCCTTCAGCGAGACCCAGAAGCTGCTGGATGAGCTGCCGAAGGAGCACCAGAAGCTGGTCAGCGACATCATCCCGTCCCAGATCGGGGTCGGCGGGTTGCAGCGGGTCCTGCAGGCGCTGCTGGCGGAGCGGGTCTCGATCCGCGACCTGCCGACCATCCTGGAGGGCATCCAGGAAGCCGCCGCCTCCGGCCAGCGCAGCGTGCCGGGCATCCTCGCCATGGTGCGGGTGCGGCTGGCGCGGCAGCTCTCGGACGCGGCGCGGGGGCCGCAGGGCTATGTGCCGCTCATCGCCCTTTCCGCCGATTGGGAAATGGCCTTCGCCGAGGCGCTGACCGGCCCGCCGGAGGATCGGCAGCTTGCCATGGCGCCATCGCGGCTGCAGGAATTCATGGTCCGGCTGAAGGAGGTGTTCGACGCCGCGGCCAATGCCGGAGAGAATCCGGTGCTGGTCTGCTCCAGCGCCATCCGTGGCCATGTCCGCGCCATCGTTGAGCGTTTCCGCCCCGCCACCGCGGTGATGAGCCAGCAGGAGATCCATCCGCGCGCCCGCATCCGCACCGTGGGGAGCATCTGATGCCGGGGATGCGGGCATGCGGCTGAAGCTGTTCCGCGCCAGCCGGATGGCCGAGGCCATGGCGCTGGTGCGGGCGGAACTGGGCGAGGAGGCGGTGATCCTCGAGACCCGCCGCAGCCGGGGCGGGGTCGAGGTGACGGCGGCGGTGGAACCGGCCGAGCCGGCGGAGCCGCTGCTGATCCCGCCCTCCCTGCCGACGTCGGCGCCGGTGGCGCCGGCCGCGCCGCCTCCCCTGGCGCCCGCCCTGCCGCCGGCCCTGGCCCGCCACAACTTGCCCACCGCCCTCGCCGCCCGGCTGGCGCCCGGTGGCGCGGAGGATCCCGAGGCGGCGCTGGCGGCACGGCTGGCGGCGGTGCTCGGCTTCGGCCCCCTGCCGGATGGCGCGGCACGACCGCTGCTGCTGGCCGGCCCGGCCGGGGCGGGCAAGACCCTGACCTGCGCCAAGCTCGCCACCCGCGCTGTGCTGGCCGGCCAGCCGCCCCTGGTGGTGACGACGGATGGCGCCCGTGCCGGGGCGGCGGAGCAGCTTGCCGCCTTCACCCGGGTGCTGGGCCTGACCCTGGCGGTGGCACCGGCGCCGGGCACGCTGGTGAAGGCCCTGGCGCGGCGGCAGCCCGGTCAGGTGGCGCTGATCGACACCGCCGGCTGCAACCCCTTCGACCCGGTCACGGCGGCGGAGCTGGCAGCGCTGGCCCGCGCCGTAGAGGCAGCCATGGTGCTGGTGCTGCCCGCCGGGCTCGATGCCGATGAGGCAAGCGAGATCGCCCGCGCCTACGCGGCACTCGGCGCCCGCCACCTGCTGCCGACGCGGCTGGACACGGCCCGCCGCCTGGGCGGGGTGCTGGCGGCGGCCGCTTGCGGCCTGCTCCTCACCGAAGCCGGCACCGGGCCGGGCGCGGCGGAGGGGCTGACCGCGCTCGACCCCGCCTGGCTCGCGGCGCGGCTCGGCGCCTGGCCCCCTGCCCCACCGCCTGCCTCTCCTTCTGGCAGCGCCGATCCGGAGCCTTGCGCATGACCCCCGCCCCTGCCGGCCGCCTGATCGCCATTGCCTCCGGCAAGGGCGGCGTGGGCAAGACCTGGCTGTCCATCACCCTGGCCCAGGCGCTGGCCCGGGCCGGGCGGCGTGTGCTGCTGGCGGACGCCGATCTCGGCCTCGCCAATGTCGATGTGCAGCTCGGCCTCGACCCGGCACGGGATCTCGGCGTCCTGCTCGGGGGGCAGGACCTCGCTTCGGTGGTGCAGCGCCACGCCGCGGGCTTCGACATCCTGCCCGGCCGCTCCGGCTCCGGCGCCCTCGCCAATCCCGGGGAGGCCGGCTTCGCCCGGCTGCTCGCCGCGCTGCTGCGCGCGCGGAGGGAGTGGCGGGAGGTGGTGCTGGATCTCGGCGCCGGGCTGGACCAGGGGGTGCGGCGCCTGGCCGCCGCCGCCGACCTGCTGCTGGTGGTGGCGACGGAGGAGCCGACCAGCCTGACCGATGCCTATGCCGTGCTGAAGCTGCACCGGCGGGACCGGCCGGGCGGCGCGGCGGCGGTGGTGGTGAACCAGGCGGCGGACGCCGCCGCGGGCGAGCGCACCTGGCAGGCGCTGGACCGGGCCTGCCGTGGCTTCCTCGGCGCCGGGGTGCCGCTGGCCGGGGTGGTGCGGCGCGATGCCAGGGTGCCGGAGGCGATCCGCCGCCGCACGCCGCTGCTGACGCGCCATCCGGCCAGCCCCGCAGCCCGGGATGTGGAAGTGCTGGCGGCGCGGCTGCTGGAGCGGCCACAGCCGGGCTGGGATGCGGGCCTCTCCAGTCCCGCTGGGGAGAATCGCGCCGGCTTTCCCACCCCCGGGGCCCAGGCGTCGTGCTGATCGCTTCCGGCCGGCTTGGTGCGACCCCGACCGCAGCCGGGATGCCGGCGCGCCGCGGACAGGACGGCGAAGCGCCCCGGCCGGTACATCTTGTGCGACGGGGGCGACCGGCCACGCCTGCGCGCACCATCTGACCCAGGCGCGCGGCCTTACTCACGGGAATTTCTGTGCGCGGCATTCTGCCCGCGGGTGAATCGGGCTGTTCTGCGCCCCGGTTTCGCGCTTACGTCGGGTGATGTCATCGCTGCGGAAAGTTGTGAATCCGACACGTTCCGCCAAGCCGGAGATGCCCGCATGTCCCTTCGCCCAGCTCTTCTTGCAGCGACCTGTCTGACGCTGCCCTTGTTGTTGGCCCAGCCGCGCGATGCTGCGGCGCAGACGGTCAGCGGGCCCTATATCGGGGCCGGCGCCGGCATCAACCTGTGGCATGACCAGTCGAATCGCGGCCTGCGGGTGCATGACCGCGATGTCGGCGTCGGCGGCGTGGTGAATCTGGGTTGGGGCTTCGGCAACGGCTTCCGCGCCGAGCTGGAAGGCAATTACCGCCAGAGCGAGATCGAGACGGTGACCGCCGCCGGCGCGGGCCGCATCGGCAGCAGCGGCTACATCCAGCAATATGGCGCAATGGCGAATGTACTGTTCGACTTCGACCTGTCGAGCTTCGGCATCGCCCCGAACGGCATGATGCCCTATCTCGGCGGCGGTGTCGGCTATCTCTGGCGCGACATCAGCAATGCGCGGCTGGCCGCCGGCGGCTCCAGCTACCGTGTCGACGACACCAGCGGCGCCTTCGCCTACCAGGCCATCGCCGGCATCTCCTGGGGCCTGGGCGGCATGGTCCCCGGCCTCTCCTTCACCACCGAGTATCGTTATGTCGGCGCGCTCGACAGCAGCAACGACATCGACCGCACCGGCGGCGCCGGCTCCCCCGCCGTGCCAGGCAAGCTGAAATTCGGCGCCGAGAACCACAGCGTGCTGTTCGGCCTGCGCTATGTCTTCAACGCGCCGCGCCCGGCCCCGGCTGTGGTGGAGCAGGCGCCGCAGCCGCCCGTGACCGCCCGCACCTATCTGGTGTTCTTCGACTGGGATCGGGCGGACCTGACCGATCGCGCCCGGCAGATCATCGGCGAGGCGGCGGCCGCGGCGCCGCAGGTGCAGACCACGCGCATCGAGGTGGCCGGTCACGCCGACCGTTCCGGCACGCCGCAATACAACCAGCGCCTGTCGCAGCGCCGGGCGGATGCGGTGGCGGCCGAGCTGGTGCGCCGCGGCATCGCGCGCAACCTGATCGCCGTCTCCGCCTATGGCGAAACCCGCCCGCTGGTTCCGACGGCGGATGGCGTGCGCGAGCCGCAGAACCGCCGCGTCGAGATCGTGCTGAAGTAGTAGCTTTCCATGAGGCCGCTGGCACGGCCTCATGGGTCCCGATGGCGCTGGGCGGTCGGCGCCTCCCGCAGCCCGCCGCGGCAAAGCCGTGGCGGGGCACCGGAAAGGCCGGTTGCGGCCGGGCACTAGAGCAGCGTCCGCCCCGATGGATCATGGCGTGATCCATCAGGGCGGAGATAAGCTGCTCCAGATCTTATGTTTTCTAGAGCTAGGCATCTGATCGGGCGAATCCGCCTGATCGGATATTGCTCCAAAATGCTTGGCCTAGCCTCAGCGAATGGCCAGGGCGTTGCCGGGAGAGCCGACGCCGCCGCGGAGATGCAGCGGTGCGGCGGTGAAGAAGGCGGTGTAGCGGCCGGTCGCGGCGCTGTCGGCGGCCAGCGACTCGAAGTCGAAGAACTCCCCGATGACGAGACCAAGCCGGGCGATCGCCCAATGCAGCGTCGGCTTCCAGGGGAAGTAGGGCCAGACCTCCACCGTGGGGTTGTCCGCGCAGGTGGCGGCCACGCCCTGGTCCCAGAGGAAGGCCCACATATCCTCCCCGCCCGAAAGGCCGCTGTAGTCCTGGGCGTTGCCGGTGCCGCGAATCAGGTGGTGGCGGGCGGCGGCATCCGGCGCGGCGCGGAAGGCCTCCAGCCAGCCGGTGCGGATCAGCAGGATGTCGCCCGGGCGCAGCGCCACCCCCTGATGGGCGAGGCAGGACGCCACCTCCTCGGCGCTGGCGCGGCGGCCGCCGAGCGGGCCCCAATCCCGGCCGCGGGCGGCGAAGTGGCGCGCGAGGTCGGCCAGCACGCAGCGGCCGGCGATGCCGTGGCGCAGCGCCTTGTCGATGCCGTTGCGGCTTTCCGGCCCGTGGGTGATCGCGCTGATGGGGGCGTGGTTGTAGAAGCCGTGATAGGGATCCGCGAAATGGGAGAGCCCGTCCCATTGCGTGCTGCCTTGCAGCCAGAAGCTGTCCAGCTTGTCGTCGCGGATCAGCCGACCTGGCTGCTCATCGGCGATCAGCGTCGGGCTCGGCGCGGTACGGCGGCGATGCGGGCTCTCCAGCGCCACGCCGAAGGGCTCGTCCAGCGGCAGGTTCAGGTTGAAGCGGCGGCCCTCCCGGATCTCCGAGGCCGCAGCCGCCACCGTCTCCGGCGTGATGCGGTTCAGCGTGCCGATCTCGTCCTCGGGGCCCCAGACGCCCCAGGCGAGGGGCAGGCCCGATCCATCCTCGGGGCGGGGCAGTTCGGCATAGTGGGGCGGCATGGGTTCCCTCGTCTTTCTCTGCTACCTGGACGTCGCCGCGGAGTGTGCGGCGACCCGGAGAGACCGACAATATGCCCCTGCCGCGCCGCGCCCTGCTGAGCGCCGCCCTGCTCCCTGCCCTCGCGCACGCGCAGGGGGCCTGGCCGAACCGGACGATCCGCCTGGTGGTGCCCTTCGCGGCCGGCGGTGCGGCGGACAGCGCGGCGCGGGCCATCACCCCGGTGATGAGTCAGAAGCTGGGCCAGGGCTTCGTGGTGGAGAACCGCACCGGCGCGGGCGGCAACCTGGGCGGCGGCCTGGTCGCGGCGGCGGCGCCGGATGGCTACACCCTGCTCTGGGATGCCTCCTCCCATCTGGTGAACCCGAGCCTGATGAAGGGCCTGCCCTTCGACTATGCCAGCTTCACCCCGATCTCCCAGGTGGTGACCTTCCCCGGCGTGCTGGCGGTGAAGGCGGATTTCCCCG
>NZ_JAMZIK010000194.1 GCF_024178315.1 Siccirubricoccus soli
TGGGATGCCTCCTCCCATCTGGTGAACCCGAGCCTGATGAAGGGCCTGCCCTTCGACTATGCCAGCTTCACCCCGATCTCCCAGGTGGTGACCTTCCCCGGCGTGCTGGCGGTGAAGGCGGATTTCCCCGCGCGGAGCGTCGCCGAGTTCATCGCCGCGGCCAAGGCGAAGCCGGGCAGCATCAGCGTGGCGACACAGGGCAATGCCACGGCCGGGCATCTGGGCCTGGTGGATTTCGCCCGGCGGGCGGGGATCGAGGTGGTGCACGCCCCCTATCGCGGCGGCGCCGATGCGGCGCGGGACCTGGCGGCGGGGGTGGTGGATGCCGCCTTCATCACCACCGTCAGCGCCGGGCCGGTGGTGGATAGCGGCCGGGCGCGCTTCCTGGCCGTCTCCACCCTGCAGCGGGTGCCGAGCCGGCCGGACGTGCCGACCCTGGCGGAGAGCGGCTTCCCCGGCTTCGATTCCAATGAATGGGTGGCGCTGTTCGGCCCCGGCGGGCTGCCGCAGGAGATCGTGCAGGCGGTGCATGCGGCGCTGGTGGAGGCGCTAGCCGATGCGGGGGTGCGGCAACGCCTCTCCCAGATCGGCGCCGTGCCGGTGGGCAGCAGCCCGGAGGTTTTCGCCCGCTACGTGGCGGAAGGGCGGGTGACGATGGGCCGGCTGGTGCAGGAGGCGGGGATCCGGCTGGAGTGAGCCCGGCGCGAGGCGGTGCGGCGGCCGGTTCGGCCGCCGCAGGCGCGGGCGGCGCCGGGCCGTCCCCGGCCGACGGCGCCTGCCGCGGCTTGGCCATGGAAACCACAAGCCGGGGCCGCCATGGCGCCGCGCAGCGGCGGCCTAAGGGCCCAAGGAGTGCCAACAAGGTCTTCCCGGGCGGCAGGCCCCGGCCCTAACGCTTCCGTAAGCCTCTGCCGCTACCCCGGCATTGCGACCACCTCCCGACACGGGAAAAACTCCCGCCATGAGCAACACCATGCTGCGCTGGCTCAGCCGCTCCGAGCCGCATGTGCCACCGGCCGTCCCCGCCCGAAGGCGGGAGACCTATTGCTATCTCGGCGACCACCGGGCGCTGACCGTCACCCATCGCGGCCACAAGATCTTCCTCGATACCAACGACATCGGCATGACGCCGCATATCGCGCTCGACGGCGTGTGGGAGCGGGAGGTGGAGATGCTGCTCGGCCGGCTGCTGCGGCCGGGGGCGAAGGCCGTCGAGGTCGGTTCCAACATGGGCTACCACACCCTGGCCATGGCAGAGGCGATCGGCGCTGCGGGGCATATCCATGCCTTCGAGGCCAACCCCGTCGTCCTGCCCCTGTTGCGCGCCACCATCGCGGTGAACGGCTTCGCCCCGCGGGTGACACTGCATCCCGAAGCGGCGCTGGATACGGCCGGGATGGTGGAGTTCACCTCCGACCCCGAGCATATCGGCAGCGGCCACCTGGCCGTGCTTGGGGAGGGGACCAACTATTCCCGCCGGGTGAGCGTGAAAGCAGTGACGCTGGACGAGGCGCTGCAGCGCCGCGGCCCCCTCGACCTGCTGCGCATGGACGCGGAGGGCACGGAGCCGCAGGTGCTGCGCGGCGCCGCGACCCTGCTGCGGGAGAGCCCGGAGCTGGTCATCGTCACCGAATGGTCGGCGCCGATGATGGCGGCGCGCAGCGACCTCGGGGCCATGATCTTCTGGCTGGAAGAGATGGGCTTCCGCTTCTGGTGGCTGGGTGCCGAGGCGCGGCTGGAGCCGGTGGCCACCGCCGCCCTGCCGGAGCTGCCGCATGGCGAGGTGATCATCGCCCGCAGCCTGCCGGGGGGGCTGTCTCCGGCCTGATGGACGTGCCTCGCCCCGTCGGTTGGGACCGCTCCAGGGCATTCGCTGGAAGCCGCTGCAGCCCTGTGGCGGCTGGGCCGCCGGTTGCGTCGCCCGGCCTGCCGCAGCGACGGCCAGCGTGGCGACGGGTTGCCGTGAAGCGACCGACACCGGCCGCCGCCCCGCCAAGAAAAAGGCGGCAGGTTGCCCCGCCGCCTCTTCGCCATCCTGATCCGAGCGGCGTGGCTCAGCCCTGCGGCTGCTCGCCCTCTTCGGTCGTCGCCGCCGGCTTCGGGCCGCTGTCCTGGCCCTTCGCGGAGACATCGCGTTCCACCAGCTCGATCACCGCCATGTCGGCGGCATCGCCGTAGCGGATGCCGGCCTTCAGCACGCGGGTATAGCCGCCCGGCCGCGCCTTGTAGCGCTCGGCGATGGTGGTGAAGAGCTTCTCCACCACCTTCTCGTCCATGAGCTGGGCATAGGCCTGACGCCGCGCATGCAGACCGCCGCGCTTACCCAGGGTGATGATGCGCTCCACATAGGGGCGCAGCTCCTTCGCCTTGGGCAGGGTGGTGGTGATCTGCTCGTGCTTCAGCAGGCTGGTCGCCATGTTGCGGAACATGGCGAGCCGATGGGTGGAGGTGACGCCGAGCTTCCGGCCGGCAATTCCGTGACGCATTGTTCTCTGTCCCTAGGGTGCCGTGCTCAGAAAGGCTCTTCCAGCTTCTTCGCCAGGTCTTCGATGTTCTCCGGCGGCCAGCCGGTGACCGTCATGCCGAGGCCGAGCCCCATGGAGGCGAGAACCTCCTTGATCTCGTTCAGCGACTTGCGGCCGAAATTCGGCGTGCGGAGCATTTCCTGCTCGGTCTTCTGCACCAGATCGCCGATATAGACGATGTTGTCGTTCTTCAGGCAGTTCGCCGAGCGGACGGAGAGCTCGAGCTCGTCCACCTTGCGGAGCAGGTTGCGGTTGAAGGGCAGGTCGTCCCGCTCCTCCTCCACCTTGCGCTCGCGCGGCTCGTCGAAGTTGATGAAGAGCTGCAGCTGGTCCTGCAGGATGCGGGCGGCGAGCGCCACCGCATCCTCCGGCGCCACGGTGCCGTCGGTCTCGACGTTCATCACCAGCTTGTCGTAGTCGGTCACCTGGCCGACGCGGGTCGGCTCCACGCGGTAGGCCACGCGGCGCACCGGGGAATAGATGGCGTCCACGGGGATGAGGCCGATCGGCGCATCCTCGGGCCGGTTCATCGCTGCGGGCACATAGCCCTTGCCGGTCCCGACGGTGAGCTCCATGGAGAGCTTCGCACCGTCATCGAGGGTGCAGATGACGAGATCCGGGTTGGCGATCTCGATATCGCCCGTGGTCTGGATCTGCCCGGCGGTCACCTCGCCCGGGCCGGTGGCGGTGAGGGCGAGGCGCTTCGGCCCTTCCCCCTGCATCCGGATGGCGAGCTGCTTCACGTTGAGGACGAGGTCGGTCACATCCTCCCGCACGCCCTGGATGCTGCTGAACTCATGCAGCACGCCGTCGATGCGGATGGCGGTCACGGCCGCGCCCTGCAGCGAGGACAGCAGCACGCGGCGCAGCGCATTGCCCAGCGTCATGCCGAAGCCACGCTCCAGCGGCTCGGCCACGATGGTCGCCACGCGCTCGGGGTCCGCCCCGACCTCGACGCCCAGCTTCTCCGGGCGAATCAGCGACCGCCAATTCCTCTCGATCACGTCCTATCTCCTCTCGCCCCGAAGCTGCGCCGATGCCGGCGCGTCGCGGGCCGCGCGTCAGGCGCGGCCGCGGCAACGCGTCTCAGACGCGGCGGCGCTTCCGGGGGCGGCAGCCATTGTGCGGAATGGGCGTCACGTCACGGATGGCGGTGACGTAGAAGCCCACCGCCTGCAGCGCGCGCAGCGCCGACTCGCGGCCCGAGCCGGGACCGCTCACCATGATCTCGAGCGTCTCCATCCCATGCTCGCGCGCCTTGCGCCCGGCGTCTTCCGCGGCGACCTGAGCGGCATAAGGGGTGGACTTCCGGCTGCCCTTGAAGCCCTGGCTGCCGGAGGACGACCAGGCAATGGCATTGCCCTGGGCGTCCGTGATGGTGACGATGGTGTTGTTGAAGGAGGCGAGGACATGCGCCACGCCGGAAGAGATGTTCTTCCGTTCCTTCTTGCGGGGGGCGCGGGCGCCGCCGCGGGGTTCGCGGGCCATCCTACTTCGTCACCTTCTTCTTGCCGGCAATCGCCACCGCCTTGCCCTTGCGGGTGCGGGCATTGGTGTGGGTGCGCTGGCCGCGCACAGGCAGGCCGCGGCGGTGGCGCAGGCCGCGGTAGCAGGCCATGTCCATCAGCCGCTTGATGTTCATCGCCACTTCGCGGCGGAGGTCGCCTTCCACCCGGTACTCGCGGTCGATCAGCTCGCGGATGCGGAGGATCTCCTCATCCGTCAGCTGGTTGACCCGGCGTTCTTCCGGGATGTTCAGCGCCTTGCAGATGTCGAGCGCGTTCTTCGGCCCGATGCCGTAGATGTAACGCAGCGAGATCGGCACCCGCTTGTTCGTGGGAATGTTGACACCGGCGATGCGCGCCACTGCTTAGCTCCTGGGGCCCCGGCCCCTGCTTCCGCCCCCGGGACAGCCCTGAAGCCGGCCCGAGAAGCGCCCTGACGAAACCCTGGGCCACCCTGCCCCGGCCTTGCTGCCGGCGCCTTGCGGCCCCACCCTTCCTGGTCACCGGACACCCGCGCCGCCGGGGCGCAAAGGGACGGGGCCAGCGTTGAAACGGCTGCACGCGCGGACGGGCAGCCCGGCAAGGGGGTGCCCGGTCCACGGGAGGCGCGGACTATAACGGCCGCCCCCCTCGCGTCAAGCCCTGAAACATCCGGCTAGGCCCTGGCCGGCGGCGGGCCGAGGATCGCCTCGATCTGCCGTCCGACCTCCGCCATCTCAGCCATGCCGTCCACGACACGGAGGATGCCCTTCGCGGCGTAGTAAGGCAGCAGCGGGGCGGTCTGGCGGTGATAGGCCTCCAGCCGCGCCGCCACCGTCTCCGCCTTGTCATCCGCCCGGCGGCTGAACTCCAGGCTGCCGCAGACATCGCAGACCCCCGGCTTGGCCGGCTGCTTGAAGCGGTCGTGATAGCCTTCGCCGCATTTGGCGCAGGTGAAACGGCCGGAGATCCGTTCGACCAGCGCCGCGTCGTCCACCTGCAGCTCGATCACGTGGTCGAGCGGCATGGATTTCTCCCGCAGCATCAGGTCCAGCGCCTCGGCCTGCGGCACGGTGCGGGGGAAGCCGTCCAGGATGAAGCCCGCCGCCACATCGGGCTGGGCCACCCGGGCGGCCAGCATGGCGATGATGATGGCGTCCGGCACCAGCTCGCCGCGCTCCATGATGGCCTTGGCCTGCAGCCCGATCTCGCTGCCGGACTTCACCTCGGCCCGCAGCATGTCGCCGGTGGAGATCTGGCGCAGCCCGTAGCGCTCCTCCAGCCGCTTGGCCTGAGTCCCCTTGCCGGCACCCGGCGGTCCCAGAAGGATCAGCTTCATGCGTCTCTCCCCTTGCGGCCGCTACCGGGGTCGCGGCGCGCCGCGGCCGCCGAGACGCGATTTCCGGATCAGCCCCTCATACTGATGGGCAAAGAGGTGCGACTGCACCTGGGCCACCGTGTCCATCGTAACGGAGACGATGATGAGCAGTGAGGTGCCGCCGAAATAGAAGGGCACGCCGTAATGGCTGATCAGCAGCTCCGGCAGCAGGCAGACCAGGCAGAGATAGAGGGCGCCAATCGCGGTCAGCCGGGTCAGCACGCGGTCGAAGTAGTCGGCGGTGTTCTGGCCGGGCCGGATGCCGGGGACGAAGCCGCCATACTTCTTCAGGTTATCCGCCGTCTCCACCGGGTTGAACACCACGGCCGTGTAGAAGAAGGCGAAGAAGATGATCAGCGCCACATAGAGCGCCATGTAGAGGGGCTGCCCATGCGCCAGCAGGTTGGTGACGGTGGTCAGCCACCCCTCCCCGTTCGGGTCGCCGGAGAAGCCGGCGATGGTCGCCGGCAGCAGCAGCAGGGAGGAGGCGAAGATCGGCGGGATGACGCCGGCGGTGTTCAGCTTCAGCGGCAGGTGGGTGCTCTCCCCGCCGAACATCCGGTTGCCCACCTGGCGCTTCGGATACTGCACCGGAATGCGGCGCTGCGCCCGTTCCATGAACACCACCAGCGCAATGACGCCAAGGGCGATGGCCAGGAAAATGATGATGAACACGGTGGAGAGCGCGCCGGTGCGGCCGAGCTCCAGCGTCGCCACCAGCGCATGCGGCAGGTTGGCCACGATGCCGGCGAAGATGATGAGCGAGATGCCGTTGCCGACCCCGCGCGCAGTAATCTGCTCGCCCAGCCACATCAGGAACATGGTCCCGCCGACCAGGGTGATGACGCAGGAGAGGCGGAAGAACCAGCCGGGGTCGTGCACCGCCGGACCGAAACTGCCCCGCATCCCCTCCAGCCCCACGGCAATGCCCCAGGCCTGGAAGACGGCGATGAGGACGGTGAGATAGCGGGTATACTGGTTCAGCTTCTTCCGCCCGGCCTCGCCCTCCTTCTTCAGGGCCTCGAGGCTCGGCACCGCCGCCGTCATGAGCTGGACGATGATGGAGGCGGAGATGTAGGGCATGATGTTCAGCGCGAACACCGTCATGCGCCCCAGGGCGCCGCCGGTGAACATGTCGAACATGCCGAGGATGCCGCCGCCATGTTGCGCCAGCAGCTCGCCCATCACCGCGGCATCGATGCCCGGCACCGGCACATAGGTGCCGATGCGATACACGATGAGCGCGCCGAGGGTGAACCAGATGCGCTTCTTGAGCTCGGTGGCCTTGGACAGGACGCCGAGATTGAGATTGGCCGCAAGCTGTTCGGCGGCGGAGGCCATGGACCCGAAACCCTCCTCACGGAAGCGGCGCCACCGTCCGGGGGAAGATCCCCCGGCCGTGGCGCCGCTGCCACGCACGCTGATTAGGTAGCTGCCGCCCTGCCGGGCGGCAAGCGTCACGCCTCGGCCGGGGCCGCTTCCGCCGCCTGGGCGGTGACGGTCACGCTGCCGCCCGCCGCCTGCACCGCCGCGATGGCCGCGGCGGAGGCGCCGGAGACGGTCAGGGTCAGCGGCTTGCTGAGGCTGCCCTTGGCCAGCAGGCGGATGCCCGCCAGCTTGCTGCCGGTCCGCACCAGCCCGGCCGCCTGCAGCGCCGCCTCGTCCAGCGTGGCGCCGGCCTGCAGCTTGCCGCTCTCGATCGCCTTCTCCAGCGTCGCCAGGTTCAGCGGCGCGTATTCCTTGCGGAACGGGTTGACGAAGCCCCGCTTCGGCAGGCGGCGGTAGATCGGGAGCTGACCGCCCTCGAACCCGTTCAGCGCCACGCCCTCGCGGGCCTTCTGGCCCTTCACGCCCTTGCCGGAGGTCTTGCCCTTGCCGGAGCCGATGCCCCGGCCAAGGCGCTTGGCCTTGTAGCGCGCGCCCGGATTGTCGCGCAGTTCGTTGAGTTTCATGGCCAGGTCCTCAGCCCACCTTCACCAGATGGGCCACCTTGCGGATCATGCCACGGACCGCAGGAGTATCCTCCAGCTCCCGCGACCGGTGCAGCTTGTTCAGGCCGAGGCCGATCAGCGTCTCCCGCTGGCCGGGCTTGCGGCCGATGGGGGAGCCGATCTGCGTCACCTTCACGGTGGGCTTCTGCTCAGACATTGGTCGCCTCCGCCGCCGGGGCCTCGGCCGCCTGGTCCTTGCGCGGGCCGAGCAGGTCGGAGACCTTCTTGCCGCGCCGCGCCGCCACCGCCCGGGGGGAGGTGGTGCGCTGCAGCGCCGCGAAGGTCGCCTTGATCATGTTGTGCGGGTTGGTCGAGCCGGTGCACTTGGCGACGACGTCGCCCATGCCCAGCGTCTCGAACACCGCGCGCATCGGGCCGCCGGCAATGATGCCGGTGCCGGCCGGGGCCGCGCGCAGCGTCACCTGGCCGGCGCCGAACTCGCCGATGACGTCATGGTGCAGCGTCCGGCCTTCCCGCATCGGAACGCGGATCATGGTGCGCTTGGCCTGCTCGGTCGCCTTGCGGATGGCTTCCGGCACCTCGCGCGCCTTGCCCGCGCCCCAGCCGACCCGGCCCTTCTGGTCGCCAACGACGACCAGGGCCGCGAAGCTGAAGCGACGGCCGCCCTTCACCACCTTCGCCACGCGGTTGATGGTGACGAGCTTGTCCTTCAGCTCGTCGCCTTCCTGCCGCTCCTGCCGGTTCTCGCGGTCCCGGTCACCACGGCGCCCACGGCCGCGACGCTCACCGTCGCCACCATGCTCGCCGCCACCGCCATGGGGGGTACGTGCCATCTGTGCGATCCTCAGAAGGACAGACCGCCCTCACGGGCGGCGTCCGCCAGGGCTTTCACCCGGCCGTGGTAGAGATAGGGCCCGCGGTCGAACACCACGAGGCTGATGCCGGCGGCCAAGGCGCGTTCCGCCAGCCGCTTGCCCACCACGCTCGCCGCGTTCTTGTCCGCGCCGGTCTTCAGGCTCTCGCGCAGCTCCTTCTCGAGGGAGGAGGCGGAGGCGAGAGTCCGGCCCTGCGCATCGTCGATGACCTGCGCGTAGATATGCTTGCCGGAGCGGAAGACCGAAAGACGCGGCCGCCCGCCCGACTTCATCCTGAGCTGGTAGCGCAGCCGGGAGCGCCGACGCCCCTGCAGATCGAGCTTGTTCGCCATTACTTCTTCTTACCCTCCTTCCGGAGGATCTGCTCGTTGTCGTAGCGGACGCCCTTGCCCTTGTAGGGCTCGGGGCCGCGATAGGCGCGGATCTCGGCCGCCACCTGGCCGACCACCTGCTTGTCCGCCCCGCTGACCTTCACCGCCGTCGGCCGTTCGCAGACGATGGTGATGCCGGCCGGGATCGGGTAGCGGATCTCGTGGCTGTAGCCGAGGTTCAGCACCAGCTCCTTGCCCTGCACCGCGGCGCGGTAGCCCGTGCCGGTGATCTCCATGGACTTGGTGAAGCCCGAGGAGACGCCGATGCACATGCCGTTGATGAGGCTGCGGGTGGTGCCCCACATGGTGCGAGAGCGGCGGTCGTCCCGGCGCGGCTTCACCGCCACCTGATTGTCCGCGATCTCCACATCCACCTCATCGGTCAGGTCGAGCTTCAGCTCGCCCAGCTTGCCCTTGGCCACCACGGTCCGGCCCTGCAGCGCCACCTGGACGCCAGCGGGCACCGGGACGGGATATTTGCCGACGCGCGACATGCTCTCTCCCTCCCTCAGAACACGCGGCAGAGGACTTCGCCGCCGACATTGGCAGCGCGGGCCTCGTTATCGCTCATCACCCCGCGCGGGGTGGAGAGGATGGAGATGCCGAGCCCGTTGTAGAACTTCGGCAGCTCCTTGATCTTGGAGTAGACCCGGCGGCCCGGCTTGGAGATGCGGGTGATCTCCTTGATGGCCGGCTCGCCCTCGGAATACTTCAGCTCGATCTCGATGTTGCGGACACCGGGACGCAGCTCCTCCACGCGCCAGGCGCGGATGTAGCCTTCCCGCTTCAGCACTTCGAGCACGTCGGTGCGCAGGCGCGAGGCCGGGGCGACGCAGCGGCTCTGCCGCGCGGCCTGGGCATTGCGGATACGGGTGAGGAGATCCCCGAGCGGATCGGACAGCGACATGCGCGCCCCCTTACCAGCTCGCCTTGGTCACGCCGGGGATCTGGCCATTATTGGCCAGCTCCCGCAGCATGTTCCGGCTGAGCTTGAACTTGCGGTAATTGCCGCGCGGGCGGCCGGTCAGCTCGCAGCGCAGGCGCACGCGCACCTTGGCGCCGTTGCGCGGCAGCTGGGCGAGCTTCAGCGTCGCGTCAAACCGGTCCTCGACCGGCAGGGTGCGATCCATCACCAGCGCCTTCAGCGCAGCGCGCTTTTCGCCATGCAGCTTGGAAAGCCGCTCGCGCCGCTTGTTCTTCTCGACTGCCGAAGTCTTGGCCATACGGTTCTATCCTCCGGAACCTGCCCGGCAGGCCGGGCGGTTTTCCAAGATCAATTCTGGAAGGGAAGCTGGAACGCCTTGAGCAGCGCCTTGGCTTCCTTGTCGGTCTTCGCCGTGGTGACGAACTGGATGTCCATCCCGCGCACCGTGTCCACCCGGTCGTAGTTGATCTCGGGGAAGACGATCTGCTCCTTCAGCCCCATGGCGTAGTTGCCACGGCCGTCGAAGCCCCGGTTGCCCGGAATGCCACGGAAGTCCCGCACCCGCGGCAGCGCGATGGTGACGAGCCGGTCGAGGAACTCGTACATCCGCGCCTTGCGCAGCGTGACCTTGCAGCCGATCTGCTGGCCGGCGCGGATCTTGAAGCCGGCGATCGCCTTCTTCGCCTTGGTCCGCACCGGCTTCTGGCCGGAGATCGCCGTCAGGTCCGCCACCGCCGCGTCGAGCTTCTTCTGGTCGCCCGCCGCCTCGCCGACGCCCATGTTGATGACGATCTTCTCGAGCTTCGGCACTTCCATCGGGTTCTTGTACCCGAATTCCTTCACCAGCTCGGCCCGCACCACATCGGCGTAGTAGGTGGCCAGGCGCGGCTTCTCGGCCGGCGACGCCGCGGCCTTGCCGGCCGCCGCCGCGATCTGCGTCCCGCCGCTGCGGCCTTCCTCGCGCCCACCCTCGGCGGGCTTCTTGGCAGCGCCCTTCGGGCCGCCCTTCTTCGAATCGCTCATGCGTCAAGCACCTCGCCGGAGGGCCTCGCCACGCGCACCTTCCGGCCATCCTCCAGGATGCGGAAGCCGACGCGGGTGGCCTTGCCGGTCTTCGGATCGATCAGCGCCAGGTTGGAGAGGTGGATCGCCGCCTCCTTCTCCACGATGCCGCCCGGCTGGTTCATGCCGGTGGGCTTCTGGTGGCGCTTCACGATGTTCACGCCCTGCACCAGCGCGCGTTCCTCATCCGGACGCACCGCCAGCACTTCGCCACGCTTGCCCTTGTCGCGCCCGGTCAGCACCTCGACCGTGTCGCCCTTCTTGATCTTCGCGGCCATGGCCTACAGGACCTCCGGCGCCAGCGAGATGATCTTCATGTACTTCCGCGCCCGCAGCTCGCGCACCACCGGCCCGAAGATGCGGGTGCCGATCGGCTCGCCCTGCTTGTTGATCAGCACGGCCGCGTTGTTGTCGAAGCGGATCGCCGTGCCGTCGATGCGCCGCACCGGATAGGCGGTGCGGACGATGACGGCGCGGTGCACCTCGCCCTTCTTCACCTTGGCGCGCGGAATCGCCTCCTTCACGGAGACGACGATGACGTCGCCCACCGAGGCCGTCTTCCGCTTCGAGCCGCCCAGCACCTTGATGCACTGGACGCGGCGCGCGCCGGAATTGTCGGCGACGTCGAGGTTGCTTTCCGGATGGATCACGACGCCACCGCCTCAGCCGGCGCGGCAATCGGCGCACCGTTCCGCTGGACCACGGTCCAGGCCTTGCGCTTCGAGATCGGCGGGCATTCCTCGATCTGCACGACATCGCCTTCCTTGCACAGGTTGGCCTCGTCATGCGCCGCATACTTCTTCGAGCGCTTGATGAACTTCTTGTAGAGCGGATGCATCACGCGACGCTCGACAAGAACGGTGACCGTCTTGTCCATCTTGTCGCTGACCACCCGGCCCGTGAGGACGCGCTTCGGCATCGCCGCCGGTCTCCCCTTAAGCCTTGGGTTGAGAAGCTGCCGAGCGCTTCCGCTCGTGCAGGACGAATTTGATGCGGGCGATGTCGCGCCGCACCGCCTTGATGCGGCCCGTGGCCTCGAGCTGGCCGGTGGCCCGCTGGAAGCGCAGGTTGAACTGCTCCTTCCGCAGATCGAGGAGCTGGGTCTGCAGCTCGTCCGGCGTCTTCGCGCGGATATCGGCGATCTTGGTCATGACCTTCAGGCCTCCCCGCCGAGGCGGGCGACGATCTTGGTACGGATCGGCAGCTTGGCGGCGCCGAGGGTGAGCGCTTCCCGCGCCGTCTCGGTGGAGACGCCGTCGATCTCGAACATCACGCGGCCCGGCTTGATCCGCGCCACCCAGTACTCCGGCGCGCCCTTGCCGGAGCCCATGCGGACCTCGGCCGGCTTGGTCGAGACCGGCACATCCGGGAAGATGCGGATCCAGACGCGACCCTGACGCTTCATGGCGCGGGTGATCGCGCGGCGTGCCGCCTCGATCTGCCGGGCGGTCACCCGCTCCGGCTCCAGCGCCTTCAGGCCGAAGCCACCGAAGGACAGCGTGAAGCCGCCCTTGGCGACGCCCTTGATGCGGCCCTTATGGGCCTTGCGGAATTTCGTGCGCTTAGGCTGCAGCATGATTCCAAATCCTCAGCGCTGCGGCGCCTGCTCGGCGGCGCGCTTGTCCTGCGCCAGCGGATCATGCGCCAGGATCTCACCCTTGAAGATCCAGACCTTCACGCCGCAGGTGCCGTAGGTCGTCTTCGCCGTCGCCACGCCGAAATCGATATCCGCGCGCAGCGTGTGCAGCGGCACGCGCCCCTCGCGGTACCACTCCATGCGCGCGATCTCGGCGCCGCCGAGCCGGCCGGAGCAGTTGATCCGGATGCCGCCCGCGCCGAGACGCATGGCGGACTGCACGGCGCGCTTCATCGCGCGGCGGAAGGCCACGCGGCGCTCCAGCTGCTGCGCGATGTTCTCGGCCACCAGCGTCGCATCGATCTCAGGCTTCCGGATCTCCACGATGTTCAGCGCCACTTCGGCGCCGGCCAGGCGGGCCATGTCCTTGCGCAGATTCTCGATATCGGCGCCCTTCTTGCCGATCACCACGCCAGGCCGTGCGGCATGGATGGTGACGCGAGGCTTCTTCGCCGGGCGCTCGATCACCACGCGGCTCACGCCCGCGCCCTTCAGGCGGGTGCGCAGCGTGTCACGCAGCTTCAGGTCCTCGTGCAGCAGCTTGGAATAATCCGTATCCGCGAACCAGCGGCTGTCCCAGGTGCGGTTGATGCCGAGCCGGAAGCCGACCGGATTGACCTTGTGACCCATATTACGCGGCCTCCCGCTCTGCCGCCGGCGCGGCCTGCTGCTCCGCCACCACGATGGTGAGGTGGCTGAACCACTTCTCCACCCGGGCGGCGCGACCACGGCCCCGCGCCATGAAGCGCTTCATCACCTGGCTGCGCCCCACCTCGACGCGCGAGACCACGAGCTGGTCCACGTCCAGCTGGTGGTTGTTCTCGGCGTTGGCGATGGCGCTCTCCAGCGTCTTCTTCACCGTCTGGGCGATGCGGCGCTTGCTGAAGGCCAGCGTCGCGATCGCATCCTGCGCCTTGCGGCCGCGGATCAGCCCGGCCGCCAGGTTCAGCTTGCGCGGAGAGACGCGGATGTTCCGCGTCACCGCCTGGGCCTCGGTCTCGGCGAGGCTGCGCTCGTGCTTCGGCTTGCTCATGTCAGCCCCGCTTCGCCTTCTTGTCGGCCGAATGGCCGGTGAAGGTCCGCGTCGGCGAGAACTCGCCGAATTTGTGCCCGACCATGTTCTCGGAGACCTGCACCGGGATGAACTTCTTCCCGTTGTAGACGCCGAAGGTGAGGCCCACGAATTGTGGCAGGATGGTGCTGCGGCGCGACCAGATCTTGATGATCTCGTTCCGCGTCGAAGCCCGGGCGGCCTCCGCCTTGTTCAGCAGGTAGCCGTCCACGAACGGCCCCTTCCATACGCTCCGCGGCATCGCGCTCAGCCCTTCGTCGCGTGGCGGCGCCGAACGATAAGCCCGTCGGTCCGCTTGTTGTTGCGCGTCTTCGCGCCCTTGGTCGGCTTGCCCCAGGGGGTGACCGGATGACGGCCGCCGCTGGTGCGGCCCTCGCCACCGCCATGCGGGTGGTCGACCGGGTTCATCACCACGCCGCGGTTGTGCGGGCGGCGGCCCAGCCAGCGGGAACGACCGGCCTTGCCGATCTGCTGATTGGAATTGTCCGGGTTGGAGACCGCGCCGATGGTGGCCATGCACTCGGCCCGCACCACCCGCAGCTCGCCGGACATCAGCTTGATCTGCGCATAGCCGGCATCCTTGCCGACCAGCTGCACATAGGTGCCCGCCGCGCGCGCGATCTTGCCGCCAGCGCCTGGCTTCAGCTCCACATTGTGGATGATCGTGCCGACCGGGATCGCGCCGAGCGGCATCGCATTGCCCGGCTTGATATCCGCGCGGTCGCCTGCCACCACCGTGTCGCCGGCCTTCAGCCGCTGCGGTGCGAGGATATAGGCCAGCTCGCCATCCTGGTACTTCAGCAGGGCGATCCAGGCGGTGCGGTTCGGATCGTATTCCAGCCGCTCGACCGTCGCCGGCACGTTGAACTTCGCGCGGCGCTTGAAGTCCACGATGCGGTAGGTCTGCTTGTGTCCGCCGCCGCGGAACCGGACCGTGGTGCGGCCGTGGTTGTTGCGCCCGCCGGAGGAGTGCTTGCCCTCCGTCAGGGCCTTCACCGGCGCGCCCTTCCACAGCTCGCTGCGCTTCACCAGAATGGTGCCGCGCAGACTGGGCGTGACGGGATTGAAGCTCTTCAGTGCCATGGCGTCACGCAAGCCCCGTGGTCAGGTCGATGCTCTGGCCTTCGGCCAGCTGCACCATCGCCTTTTTCCAGTCCGAACGCTGGCCGGGCCGGCCGCGGAAGCGCTTGGTCTTGCCCTTCACCACCAGCGTGTTCACCGCCAGCACCTTCACGCCGAACAGGCCCTCGACCGCCGCCTTGATCTCCGGCTTGGTAGCCGAGAGGGGCACGCGGAAGACTACTTGGTTCTTCTCGGAAAGGGCGGTCGCCTTCTCCGTCACCAGCGGCGCGATGATGGTCTGGTACTGCTGCTCCCTGGAGAGCAGCGGCCTTGCGGTCTCGCTCATGCCAGCCGCTCCTTCAGCGCCTCGAGGCCGGCGCGGGTCACGGCCAGCACCTCATGGTTCAGGATGTCATAGACGTTGGCGCCGATGGTCGGCAGCACATGCATATGCGGCAGGTTGCCGATGGCGCGGCCGAAGCCTTCCTCCACCGCGGCATCCACCACCAACGCGCTGCGCCAGCCGAGCGCCTTGAGCTGCTTCGCCACCACGGCGGTCTTGGCGCCGGCGCCGACGGAGGCAGCCTCCAACACCACCAGCTTGCCCTCGGCCGCCTTCTGGCTGAGCGCCGAGATCAGGCCGAGACGCCGGACCTTCTTGTTCAGCGAGTAACCATGGTCGCGCACGACCGGGCCATGCACCACACCGCCGGTGCGGAACTGCGGCGCCCGCAGCGAGCCCTGGCGTGCATTGCCGGTGCCCTTCTGCCGGTACGGCTTCTTGGTGGTGCCGGAGACTTCGCCCATCCCCTTCACTTTGTGGGTGCCAGCCCGCCGCTTGGCGAGCTGCCAGTGCACGACGCGCGCCATGATATCGGCGCGCGGCTGCGCTGCGAACAGCGCCTCCGGCAGCTCGATCTCGCCAGCCGAGCCGTTATCCAGCGTGATGACCGGAACCTGCATCGTCATGAATCCTTAGGCGACGGCCGCAGGGAAGGGCGCATCGGCATGGCGCGCCCGCTTCACCGCGTCGCGCACCAGCACGTAGGCCCCCTTGGCACCGGGCACGGCGCCCTTCACCAGCAGCAGCCCCTTCTCCGGGTCGGTTCCGGCGATCTCAAGGTTCTGCGTGGTGACGCGCTCCACACCCATGTGGCCGGCCATCTTCTTGTTCTTGAAGGTCTTGCCCGGATCCTGGCGGTTGCCGGTGGAGCCGTGCGAGCGGTGGCTGATCGAGACGCCGTGGGAGGCCTCGAGACCAGCGAAGTTCCAACGCTTCATTGCACCCGCGAAGCCCTTGCCCTGGGTGACGCCGGTGACGTCCACCTTCTGGCCCTTCACGAAATGCGCGGCAGAGAGCTTCGCGCCCGCATCGAGCGCCGCATCGGCACCGACGCGGAACTCCACCAGCTTCTTCGGCGCCTCGACGCCGGCCTTGGCGAAGTGGCCGCGATTGGCCTTGGTGACGTTCTTCGGCTTGGCGCGGCCGATGCCGAGCTGCACGGCATCGTAGCCGTCCTTGTCGGCGCTACGGCGCGCGATCACCCGCACCTCGTCCAGGTGGAGCACGGTGACGGGCACGGTGCTGCCATCCTCATTGAAGAGGCGGGTCATCCCCAGCTTCTTAGCGATCAGCCCGGTGCGCCCGGTCTTGGCGGACATGATACCCTACTCCTCCGGGCGATCAGAGCTTGATCTCGACGTCCACGCCGGCCGCGAGGTCGAGCTTCATCAGCGCGTCCACGGTCTGCGGCGTGGGATCGACGATATCAAGCAGCCGGCGATGCGTCCGAATCTCGAACTGCTCGCGGCTCTTCTTATCGACATGCGGGGAGCGGTTCACGGTGAACCGCTCGATCTCGGTCGGCAGCGGGATCGGCCCGCGCACCCGTGCGCCGGTCCGCTTCGCAGTGTTGACGATCTCCCGGGTGCTGCCGTCGAGCACGCGGTGATCGAACGCCTTGAGGCGGATCCGGATATTCTGGCTGTCCATGGTGTGCGGGTCCGCGCCTTACTTCACGATCTGGGCGACGACGCCGGCGCCGACGGTGCGGCCGCCCTCGCGGATGGCGAAGCGGAGCCCCTCATCCATGGCGATCGGCGCGATCAGCTCGACATCCATCGTCACGTTGTCGCCCGGCATCACCATCTCGACGCCTTCCGGCAGC